>JAJYWQ010000083.1 GCA_021791415.1 bacterium
GAGCAGGGTGCTCGGGCGGGGGGCTGCGCCCTCGCCAGGCCAAGCTCTTTGGCTGCCCCCATGGAGGTGGCCCAAGGGACCCGGGAGTGCAGTTGGCGCCGCCTCCGCATGCCCAATCCTCCTGCTGCCAATAGGGGGAATCCCCCGGGTCCGCGGTCCTTGCTGTCGATAGCCTGCAGGTGGTGCCGCAAGGGGGGAAGGCCATGGCGACAGGGGATCAGGGTGCGGTGGGAGAGAGGAGTTCCCCCACGGGCCGCGAGCTGCTGGGGCGGCCCGAGCTGAACCGGGACGCCGCCTTCACGGCGGCCGAGCGCGAACAGCTGCGCCTCCGCGGGCTCTTGCCCTGGCGCGTGGTGCCCATCCAGGAGCAGGTGGAGCTGGAGCTGGAGCATCTGCGCCGCAAGGGAGATGACCTGGAGCGGTACATCGGGCTGGCCGCGCTCCAAGAGCGCAATCAGACGCTCTTCTACCGGGTGCTGATCGACCATCTGGAGGAGCTGGCGCCGATCGTCTACACGCCCACCGTGGGCCAGGCCTGCCGGGAGTTCAGCCATGTGGTGCGCCGCCCGCACGGTCTCTGGGTGACCCCGGATGACCTGGGCCACATCCCCGACCTGTTGCGCAACGCCGCTGAGGGGGATGTGAAGCTGCTGGTGGTGACCGACAACGAGCGCATCCTGGGCCTGGGTGACCAGGGCGCCGGGGGCATGGGGATACCCGTGGGCAAGTTGGCCCTCTACACGGCCGGCGCCGGGATTCATCCCAGCCACACTCTGCCCGTCTCGCTGGACTGCGGCACCGACAACCAGGAGCTTTTGGCCGATCCGCAATACCTGGGGTACCCGCGGCCGCGGCTGCGCGGGCCGGAGTACGACGCCTTCATCGAGGCCTTCGTGGAGGCGGTCCTGGAGGTGTTCCCCCGGGCCCTGCTCCAGTGGGAGGACTTCAAGCAGCACAACGCCATCCGCCTCCTGGACCGCTACCGCCGGCGCATCGCCAGCTTCAACGACGACGTTCAGGGAACCGCGGCCGTGGTCCTCGGGGGCATCTTGGCCGAGCTTCGCCACCGGGGAGAGCGGCTCTCCGACCAGCGCCTGGTCTTCCTCGGCGCCGGGGCCGCCGGGACCGGAATCGCCCGGATGGCTGAGGCCTTCATGGCCCGGGAGGGGACCGAGCCGCCGGAATTGCGCCGCCGGGTGATGGTCCTGGACTCCCGCGGGCTGGTCTTCGAGGGGCGGGAGGCGCTCAAGGACGACACCCTGCCATTCATGGTGCCGGCCGCCGTCCTCGCCGAGCTGGGGATGCCCGCCGGCCCGCGCCACGACCTGGATGAGGTGGTGGCGAGGGTATCGCCGACGATCCTGGTGGGGGTGAGCGGGGTGGCCGGCAGCTTCACCGAGCGGGCCGTCCGGGCGATGGCCCAGGGGTGTCCGGCGCCGATCATCATGCCGCTCTCCAACCCCACCCTCAACTCCGAGGCCACGCCCGAGGAGATAATGCGCTGGACCGACGGGCGGGCCGTGGTCGCGACCGGCAGCCCCTTCGCCCCCGTCCGGGTGGGGGACCGGGCCCGGGTGGTGGGGCAGGCCAACAACGTGTTCGTCTTCCCGGGGATCGGGCTGGGGGCGATCATCGCCAGGGCCCGCGAGGTCACAGATGGGATGCTGCTCACGGCGGCGGAGGCTCTCTCTCAGCTGGTGACCTCGGACCGGCTCAAGGCGGGGGCGATGTACCCCAACCTCCAGGAGCTCCGATCGATCTCCCGAGAGATCGCGCTGGCGGTGGCCCGAGAGGCGCGCTCAGAGGGGGTGGGGCAGCTCCGCACCGATGATGCCCTGGAGAGCGCCGCGGACCAGGAGATGTGGGACCCGAGCTACCTTCCCCTCGCCTGAGGGCCCTCGGCCCCAAACCAGCCGGACCGGGCCTGAGGCCGCCCGGGGGACCGCCGGCCCCGGCCGGGCACTGGAGGTCATCGGGCGAAGGTTGCGGCCGGTGAGCGGCATGAGGTGGCGCTCGGCCTCAGGGGCCACCCGTCGCACATCCGGTCCCACTGCAAGGAGACGCTGTCGTCCGGGCCCAGGTCACCTGGGAGGCCCGTCCCCGGCGGCTCCAGCTGGCCATCCCAAGGTCGTCCTCCCGAATCCGGGCGGGCAAGGCGACCGAGGGGCGCTCTCAGCCCGCCGCCTGGCGGACTCCCGTGGGGCAGGCAACGCCGGTCCCGCCCAGCCCGCAGTAGCCGGAAGGGTTCTTGGCCAGGTACTGCTGGTGGTACTCCTCGGCGTAGTAGAGGGGCCCCAGCTCCTCGATGGTCGTGGTGATCGGTCCCAGGCCGGCCCGCTCCAGCTCCACCTGGTAGGCGGCCCGGGAGGCCGCGGCGATCTCAACCTGGCCGCGGTCCGCGCAGAGCACGATGGAGCGGTACTGGGTCCCCACGTCGTTGCCCTGGCGCATGCCCTGGGTGGGGTCGTGCCCCTCCCAGAAGAGCTGGAGGAGCTGGTCGTAGGTCAGCCGGGCCGGGTCGTAGACCACCAGGACCACCTCGGCGTGGCCGGTGAGGCCGGAGCAGACCTCCTTGTAGGTGGGGTTGGGGGTCGTCCCCCCGGCGTACCCGACCGCCGTGGTGTGCACTCCCGGAACTCGCCAGAAGAGGCGCTCCGCCCCCCAGAAGCAGCCCATGCCGAAGACCGCTCGCTCCATCTCCGCCGGGAACGGGGGGAGGATCCGGGTCCCCAGCACCAAGTGGGTGTCGGCGGTGGGGATGGGCTCCGGGCGCCCGGGAAGCGCGTCCTGCGGGTCGGGCAGCTGGTGGCGGCGCGCGAAGGGGTTCAAGCGTGGGCCTCCTGAGATGGCGGTCTCACCGTACCAGGTCCAGAGAGGTCACTCCCAGCGGAAGAGGAGGGAGGCGGCGCCGGCCAGGACCACGGTCCAGGCCGCCAGCAGGATGACCGTGGAACCGGCGACGGCGGTGGAGCCCAGCGCCGCCCGGAGGCTGGAGCTGAGCAGGGCTGGGGGCAGCGCCGCCGCCACCGGCTGGAGCCAGCCCGGAAGGTGGTCGATGGGCAGGACCACCCCGCCCACCACGAGGAAGAGGAGGTAGAGGCCGTTGGCCCCACCCAGGGTCAGCTCGGCGCGCAGCGCCCCGGCCAGGGTGAGCCCCAGCCCGGCGAAGCAGACCGAGCCCAGGAGCATAAGGGGGATGGCCGCCAGGACCTCGCCGCTCCAACCGAAGAAGAGCCGGCCGATGACCAGCAGAAGCGCCACCTGCGAGACCTCCACCAGCAGAACCGCGCCGGCCTTGGCCGTCACCAGGACGACCCTGGGGAGCGGCGAGCCGCCCAGCCTCTTCAGGACCCGGTAGTAGCGCTGATAGGCGGTGGAGATGCCCAGGGTGACCATCCCGGTGGACATGAGGGCCACCGTTATCACCCCGGGGATGAGGAAGTCCGCCGGCCGCCCGGCGCCTGAGGGGAAGATCCGGGCCCCGGCGAAGAGGGCCAGGAGAAGGACCGGCAGCACCAGGATCACCAGGAGGTTCTCCGGCTGGCGCAGCAGGAGGAGCAGCTCCACCCGGAGCTGGGCCCGCAGCGACCGGGGCCAGGGCGCCGCCAGCGGGGGCCCGCTCACTCCGCGCCTCCGGTGAGCTCCAGGAAGACCTCCTCCAGCGACCCGCCGCCCACCTGGAGACGCAGCACCTGCGGCCCCTCGTCCCGCAGCAGGGCGGCGACCTCCACGAGGGCCTCTGGCGCGCTGGTGGTCCTCAGCAGGTACCTCCCGGGAGCCAGCTCACGAGACCTCTCCACCGAAGGCAGGGCCGACAGCTTGGCCAGTCCTGCGGGAGTGAGTCGCTCTATGGTCTCCAGCTCGACCACACCGCCCCCGCCGGCCCCGATCAGCGCCGCGGGGGTGTCCAGCGCCACCAGCCGACCCTGGTTGATGATGGCCACCCGGTCGGCCAGCCGCTCCGCCTCCTCCATGGAGTGGGTGGTCAGAAGCACCGTGACCCCGCGACCTCGCTGCTCCCGCACCGCCTCCCAGGTGACAAGGCGCGCCCGGGGATCCATCCCCGCCGTGGGCTCGTCCAAGAAGAGCAACCGGGGGCGGCCCACCAGGGCGAGAGCCAGGGAGAGCCGCTGCCGCTCTCCTCCGGAAAGGGTTCGGTAGCGGGAGCGCGCCCTCTCGCTGAGTCCCACCAGCTCCAGGAGCTCTCCCGGAGGAACCGGGTTGGCGAAGTAGGAGGCGAAGAGGCGCACCGCCTCGCCCACCGAGAGGCTGGGGTAGACGCCGCCCTCCTGGAGCATGATCCCCAGCTGGGAAACGCAGCGCCGGCGGTCCCGCACCGGGTCGAGCCCCAGGACCCGCACCGTGCCCCGGTCGGGGTGGCGGTAGCCCTCCATGATCTCCACCGTGGTGGTCTTGCCCGCCCCGTTGGGTCCGAGGACGGCCAGCAACTCGCCCTCGCGGACCTCCAGGTCGAGGTCCATAACCCCCCTCTGGGGCCCGTACGTCTTGGTCACGCCGCGCAGCGACACCACCGAACTTGGGGTCACCGCCGGAGCTGCACCCCCGGGGCCAGGTCCACCCGGTATCCGACCCCGAACACGGTGGTGATCCGGAAGGGAAGGGTGGGGAAGGCCTCGAACTTCTCCCGCAGCCAGCGGATGTGGACGGCCACGGTCTTGCTGTCGCCTCGGAAGCCTGGACCCCAGACCGAGCGCAGAAGCGCCTCGCGGGTCTGGACTCGCCCGGGGGACCCCAGCAGCTGGTAGAGCAGATTGAACTCCTTGGGGCTCATGCGGACCTCCTGCTCCCCGACTGTCACCCGCCGCGACTCGGAGTCCACCACCACATCCCCGGCCCGGAGAAGGGTCGCCCGCGGGGCCTCACGGGCGGGCCGCTGGGACCGGCGGAGGACCGCCTCGACCCGGGCCAGGAACTCCTGCACCCCGAAGGGCTTGGTCATGTAGTCGTCGGCGCCGAGGTCCAGCCCCCGCACCTTCTCACTCTCGGTGGTGCGGGCGGTGAGCATGAGGATGGGCACCTCGGACTCGGCCCGCAGCCGGCGGCACACCTCCTCCCCGGAGAGGCCGGGGAGCATCAGGTCCAGCACCACGAGGTCCGGGTTGCGGGAGCGGGCCACCTCCAGCCCCTCGGTGCCTGACTCGGCCTCCAGGACCACATACCCGCGGGCCGCGAGGTTGTAGCGCAGGGTCATGCGCACTGACTCCTCGTCCTCCACCACCAGCACCAGCCGGGGCCGGGGTGCAGCCTTTGGCTCGCTGACCACCTAGCCGAGCTCCACGAGCTGCCCGGTGGCCATGAAGACCAGGTCCTCGGCGATGTTGGTCACCCGGTCGGCGATCCGCTCCAGGTTGTGGGCGATGAGCAGCAGGTTGGTGCAGGCGTAGGCCCAGTCGGGGCGTTCCCGCATGGTCTCCACCATGTCGTCGAAGACCCGGTGGTAGATCCTGTCGATGCGGTCGTCCCGCTCGGCGATGTCCTTGGCCCGGCGGGAGTCGCCGGCGGCCACCGAGGAGAGGATGTCGGACACCTGCTCCTCCACATAGTGACCCAGGTTCAGGATCGAATCCAGCCGCGGCCGGGAGCTCAGCTCGATGAGCGGGAGGGCGTACCGGGCGCAGCTCTTGGCGTGGTCCCCCATCCGCTCCAGCTCCGAGGCGATGAGGAGCAGGCCGAAGACCTCGTGCAGCATGTCCCCGACCGGGTGGTGGGTGGCGAGGATGGAGATTCCCAGCTCCCGCTCCTGCCGGTGGCGCTCGTTGATCTCCAGATCCCGGGCCACCACCCGGCGGAGCCGGTCCCCGTCCCGGTCGGCCAGCCCCTCCATGGCCGCCGCCACCGCCTCGGCCACCATCTGGCCCTGCACCCGGGCGCCGTCGCGCAGGGCGGAGATCTCGAAGCTTCCCGGTTCTGGCTCAGACAACGTTGAGATGGTAGATGACCTCTCAGCCGCCCGGGGGAGACGGGGCCCGCAGCGAGATCACCACCTCAGTCCCCTCACCAGGGGTGCTGGAGACCTCGATCCCCCCCCCCTGGAGCTCGACCGCCTCCTTGGCGATCGTGAGCCCCAGCCCACTGCCGGGAACCGAGCGCGAGCGGTCGCCGCTGTAGAAGCGGTCGAAGATGCGGGCCATGGTGGCCGCCGAGATCCCCCGCCCCTGGTCGCGGACCGCCACTCGGGGACCGCCCTCACCCGGCCCCACCTCCACCTGCACCACGCCCCCGTGGTGGCTGAACTTGATGGCGTTGTCCAGGACTCCGGAGAGGGCGCGCGACAGCCGGGGCTGGTCGGCGCTGGCCGTCACGGCCGAGCCATGGACCTCCACCCGCACCTGGCGGCGCTCGGCCTGGGGCGAGAGCGCGGCCACCACCTCCCGGGCCAGCTCCAAAAGGTCCACCTCGGTCAGGATGGGCTCCTCCACCCCGGCCTCGATCCGGGCCAGGTCGAGGATCCCGGCCACCAGCCCGTGGAGGCGGTCGGCCTCGGCGGCGATCCGCCCGGCGAAGAGCCGGGTGGCCTCGCGATCGTCCCGGGCGGCGCCGTTCAGGGTCTCGGCCAGGAGGGTGAGGCTGGCCAGGGGGGTGCGGAGGTCGTGGGAGAGGTTGGCGATGAGGTCCTGGTGGGCGCGGCCCAGCCGGCGCTCGTGGGTGATGTCCGAGAGGATCACCACCGCCAGCGTCCCGTGATCGGCCGCATCGAGGGGAGCCACCACCGCGCGCAGCACCCGCCGCCAGCCCTGATGGCCGATCTCCCCACGTTGGACCGCCTCCCCGGTGAGCGCCCTGCCCACCAGCTCTCCGGCCCGGGGATCCTGGAGCACCTGGCTGAGGCCCTTTCCCTGGAGCGGCTCGCTGGGCGACCCCTCGGACCCCAGGATCTGGGCGGCGTTGGGGCTGGCCCAGACCACCTGACGGTCGGGCCCCACCACCAGGGTGGCGTCAGAGCCCAGGCGGGTCAGAAGCCGGAGCACCTGGCCCTGCAGGGCGGGCCCCGGGGTCCCCGGTTCCGTCACTCCGCCCGCCAGCTCAGCTGTTGCGGGTCCAGCCGACCGAGGTACAGCGGGCTGGCCCACCCATCGGCGCCCTGGTCCACCTCGAGGCGCCACACCCCGCCCTTGGGACAGCGCGCAGAGCGGCCGCCGGTAGCCTCCACGAACGCCAGCATGAGGTTGCCGTGCGTGCAGATGGTGACCGGCCCCGGTCCCTTCCCCAGGAGCTGGAGGAGCCGCTCGCGCGCCTCCCTGGGGCCGGAGGGCTCCTGGTCCTCGAAGAGGAGGGGCTCATCCTCCACCTCCAGGGCAGTGGCGTGCGCGGCCGGGATCAAGGTGTCGCGGCAGCGGACCGTGGGGCTGGAGAGATACCGCCTCACCCCGGCCGGGACCAGCACGTCCGCCACCGCGAGGGCCTGACGCCAGCCGGTGGCGGTCAGTGGGCGCAGAGGATCCGGCCCGGCGAAAGCCCCCCGCTCGCCGGCGACGGCGTGACGGACCAGGTAGATGGCTCGCTGGCCGCTCATCGCCCGCGGTGACCAGCGCCTGGGCCCACGAGATCTGCCCAGCGGGGAGAAAGGGGGGCCGCCTTGAGGCGTCGTACGCTCCGCACTGCGGTTCCAGGGTACACGGCCGGGCCGGGCGGGCCGCCGGCCCGGCGGCGCAAACTTGGGGCGTGATCGGCAGTGCCAGCTGGCCTGGCTGAGGTTTGAGGGTGGCCCGGGCGGAGCGACTGGCGGCCATCGACGTGGGCAGCAACACCGTGCACCTGCTGGTGGCCGCCGCCCCCGAGGGGGCCCATCCCCGGCCCCTCTTCCGCCGCCGGGCCTTCGTCCAGCTGGGGCTGGACGTGGCCGCCACCGGCAGGGTGGGGCCGGAGCGGCTGGAGCTCGCGGGGAGGGCGCTCGCCGCTCAGGTGCAGGAGGCCCGGCGCCACGGGGCCCGCCTCATCGCGGTCGGGGCCACCCAGGCGCTCCGCTCCGCCTCCAACGGGGAGGAGGTCGCGGTGCAGCTTGCGCAGCGCGCGGGGGTTGACCGGCTCCACATCCTCCCCCCTGAGCTCGAGGCCCAACTGGCCTTCGACGGTGCCACCCTGGGGGTGACCCCTAGAGCGGAGTGCATGGTGCTGGACATCGGTGGAGCCTCGACCCAGGTGGCACGCGGGCCCGCCGGCGGGCTGTGCCGGGACCGCTCTCTCAAGGTCGGGTCGGGGACGCTGCTGGCCGCCGTGGACGGCGACCCCCCGACCAGCGCGGAGTGGAGGGGGATGGAGCGGCTGGTGGCGAGCCGGGTGCCCCGGGACCTCGAGCCAGCCACCGGACACCTCGTCCTGGGCACCGGTGGAACCATCACCAACCTCCCCCGCCTGCTGGGCAAGGCCAAGGGCGCCTCGCTCCGTCTGCGGGAGGTCGAGCTGCTCCTGGAGCTGTTCCGGGTCGGACCGGCTACCGATCTCGCCCGCCGCAGCGGGGTGGACCTCGAGCGGGTGCGGCTCTGCCGCGGGGGAGCGGTCATCCTCGCCCAGCTCATGGACCTGCTGCAGCTGCGGTCGGTGCGGGCCTCCGAGCGGGGGCTGAGGGACGGCATGATCCTGGCCCTGTTGCGCCGCGAGGAGGGCTGGTGGCGGGCCGAGGAGCCACTGGCAGAGGTGGCGGTGGGCGCCGGTGGCTGACCAGCTCTCGGCCCTGGAGCTGGCTCGCCTCACTCTCGCCGATCGCTCGGATCAGCTGCGCTGGGCGGCCGCCCGCCTCCCCCTGGCGGCGGACCTCGAGGCCGTCCCCGACTGCCGGATGGCGTTGCGCCGTCTGCGAGAGCTCTGGATGGCCCTCGAAGAGCAGCTGGAGCCGCATTCCAACGGCCCCCAGCGGCGGCTTCGGCAGCTCTCTGCCGAGCTCCGGCCTCTGGAGCGAGCGGAGGCCCACATCCGGCTGCTCCTAGAACTCCGCGGTCAGGTGGGGGCGGCGGGGGAGGTGGGCACGCCCGGGTGGCGTGGCCGGGAGCCGGAGGCGCTGCGCTCCCTTCTCGACTCCGCCCGCCTGGAGGAGGCCACCCTCCGCGAGCAGATCCTGAGCCGCCGCCTCGTCTCCGATCTCGAGGCGGCGGCCAGCCTCGGCACGGTGGTCCACCCGGATGGCGACGTCACCTTGGCGGTGCAGCTGGCCCGGGCCCGGCTCCCCCTGCTGTTCGAGGCGGCCTCCCAGGCCGGGCGGCCCCTGGAGCCCTCTCGCCGGCGGCGGATCCAGCGCCTGCTGCACGGACTGGAGCTGTTCTCCCCGGCGCTGGCGCGCCAGCACCAGGTGGTGCTCGCGGAGCTCGCCAGCCTCCTGGGCCAGCTTGGGCAACTCCGGGAGTGGCGGGAGCTGGTGGAGTGGGTGGACCGGGCCGCCAAGCAGGGCCCGGCGGACCTGCGCCCGGCCCTGCGCCGCGTCGTCGTTCGGGCGGAGCTGGAGGCGGAGGCGGCCCAGGAGTCCGCCGAGATCGAGCTCTCCCGGTTGGACCAGGGGGGGTGGTGGCGCACCGCGGCCCTGGCCTGCCTCCCGGAGAGGCGCCGATCCTCCCGCTCCCGGAGCAGCTGACTCCGGCTTCTCCCCCCGATATCCTGGGAGCATGGGAGAGGCCCCGCTCGACTGTCTGGTCGTCGGCGGTGGCGTGATCGGGATGGCGGTGGCCCGGGAGGTGGCCAGGACCGGGCGCTCCGTGGCCCTCTTGGAGCGAAGGTCAGAGACGGGAGCCGAGGCGACCGCGGCCGCCGCGGGGATGCTGGCCGCGGCCGCCGAAGCCCACTCACCCGGCCCCTTCTTCGATCTCGCCCGGCGCAGCGCCAGCCTCTGGCCGGAATGGGCGGAGCAGCTCTTCGAGGAGTCCGGCGTGGACGTGGAGTACCAGGAGGCCGGGCTGCTCCGGGTCACAACAAGCGCGGAGGCGGTCGGGGACCTGGAGATCCGTCGCACCTGGCAGCTGGCCCAGGGGATGGAGGTCTCCGGGCTGCTCAGCCTCGAGGAGCTTCGCCAGGAGGTCCCTCAGCTGGGTCCCGACGTCGTCGCCGGCCTTCACTACCCGGGAGTGGCCCACGTCCACAGCCACCGGGTGGCCGAGGCCCTCGCCGTGGCCGGGAGCCGGGCCGGGGTGCGGCTCCAGCTCTCGGCCGAGGTCACCGCTGTGCGTCCCTTAGGCGACCTTCTGGAGGTGAGCGTGGGCGCCGAACGCCAACTCGCGCGGCGGGTGGTGGTGGCCACCGGGAGCTGGGGGGAAGAGATCCTCCGTGGTCTCGGAGTTGACCTGCGCCCCGAGCCCGTGCGTGGCCAGATGCTGGCCCTTTGCCCTCGCGGACTCTCCCTCCCTGAAATCGTCTTCGGGGACCGCGGCTATGTCCTCCAGAAGCGGTCAGGTCTGGTGCTCGCAGGAGCCACCGAGGAGCGGGTCGGGTACCTGGCCGAGCCCACCCTGGAGGGGGTCGCCCGGCTGGCGGCCATGGCCCGCTCCCTGATCCCCGAGCTGGGCTTGGCGGAGTTCTCCAGGGCCTGGGCGGGGCTGCGGCCGTTCCTGGAGTCGGGCCCGGTGATCGGGCCGCTGCCCCAGGACGAGAGGGTGATCCTGGCGCTGGGCCACTTCCGCAACGGGATCCTGCTGGCCCCAGTGACCGCCGAGCTGGTGCGGGGGGCCCTGGACGGAGGACTCCAGCCAGCGGGGCTCACGGCCTTCAGCCCCCGGCGCATCCCCGGAGGGTGACGGTCAGGCCATCCGAGGCCAGCAGCGCCCCGGGGAGCGGCCGGCGCTCGTTGAGGTGGGTGAGGATCAGCCGGAGCGAGGGCAGCTCCCGCATCAGGGCAGCCACCTCCTCCCCCCAGAGGTGGGTCGGCTGCGGTCGGCTGAAGGAGGTGCACTCGCAGAGCAGGTGGTCCACCGATCTGGCCAGCCGCAGTAGCCCCGGGCAGTACGTGGTGTCGCCGGTGTAACCGAGGCTCAGCCCGGGGATGGACACCCGGTAGCCCAGGCACTCCAGCTCCGGGGCGTGGATCACCGAGAAGGCCTCGACCTGGTACCCGGCCACCTGGTCGGAGCGTCCCTCCTCCCACTCCTCCACCCGGGCCCAGAGGGGTCCATCCTCCGCCTCGATCCGCGACCAGAGCCCGGTCCCGAAGGCGGTCTCGCCGAGGATGGTCAGGTGGCGGAGGAACCCCGGCGGCCCGATGAGGCGCAGCGGCGGGGCCTTGGGGTGCCGCAGGCGTCGCGTCACCAGCAGGGTGGGCAGGTGGATGACGTGGTCGCCGTGGAAGTGGCTTATCAGGATCGCCTCCAGATCGCCCACCGAGGCCCCGATCCCGGGAAGGAGGCTGGTCACCGGAGCCCCGCAGTCCAGCAGCAGTTTCCCGTCCAGAAGGTGCGCCGAGTTGTGCCCCACCTCCGAGAAGGCGGCCCCGCTGCCCAGGATGCTGAGCCTCATCTCCGCGGTCATCCGCGCGCCCTCGCGACCGCCACCTTGCCTGCTGGTGCCGGCCGGGACCGGCGACCGCGGGCCCGCAGGGCGGCCCAGAGCAGGTGCGGGTAGGCGCCACGCACCTGGCTCCAGCCGGCCACCAGCGCCGACCGGGCTCGCTCCCGGGAGCGGCCGAAGGCCAGCTCGTCACCCGCGGCCGCCACCCTGCCCAGCCCCTCTCGCAGGGGCTCGGCAGGGCGCAGGGTGGTGCAGAGGTCGGCCAGCTCCATGAGGGTGCGCCCCTCCGGGCGTGGCTCCCCGGCCAGTCGCAGCGGCAGCTCCAGCCGCCGCCTCAGGGCCTGGGGCGAGGCGACCCGGCGCCACCACGCCCACACCAGGACCAGCAGCAGGAGCAGGGTGGCTCCACCGGTTCCGGCGGCGATGGCGGGGGCGGCCTGCGGGCGCCGGCGAACCGCCAGGGCCCCGCGACCGGTGGCGGCGGGGACGTTCCGGACCCCAGGGTGAGGCGCCCGGAGGGACGGTGGGGGTGCCGGCAGAGGGGCCACCCGGGCGGCCGCCCCCGTGGGCTGGTAGAAGCCGTCCGGGGTCGGCTCGAAGTTGACCCATCCGTAATGGGGGAAGTAGACCTGGACCCAGGTGTGGGCGTCCGCCTGGGTGATCAGCCACTGCCCGTTCTTGAGCTGTCCCTCCTGGCCTGGCCCGAAGCCGTTAACCAGTCGGGTGGGGATGCCCAGGGCCCGGAGCATCGCCCCCATGGCGGAGGCGAAGTACTGGCAGTAGCCCCGGTGCGACTGGTCCAGGAAGTAGATGATGGGCCACACCCCGCTCGGCGGGGTGGGCGGGTCCAGGGTGTAGATCTCGTCCTGCCGCAGGGAGTTCTGAATGTTGATGGCGGCGAGGTAGGGGTTGGTGGCGCCCCCGGACATCGCCAGGGCGTCCGCCGCCAGCTGGCTCTCGTCCAGGAAGTCGGCCAGCTCCGGGAGGGTGGCGTCCGGCAGGACCCAGCTGGGGTAGTTCTGGCCGGCCGACTCCAGCTGGGAGGGGGTCGCCGTCGACACCGTCCCCACCGTGGTCACCTCCTGGCTGGAGGGCAGGATCTGTGTGGACCCGCCCACCGCCGCGACCGAGTCCACGGTGAGCAGCTGCCCCGAGGTGGCCAGGCCGGACAGGCGGTAGCGGCCGCTCAGGTAGGGCGTCTCGATCGGGCTGCCGGGGTAGAGCAGGTCCGGGACCTCTTGGGCACCGGTGCCCAGGTACGTCACCTGGAGGGAGACCACCTTGCGGTCCAGCTGGGTGGCGCTGGTGTCGTTGGCCGGTCGCTCACTGTAAGGCAGCTGGGTCCCCTCTCCCACCACCAGCGCCTGCTGGGGCCCCGGGAACCAGTTGCCGTTGGCGAACTGGGTGAGGGCGATGCCGCCGAGGTAGGTCGTGCCCCCGGGGGCCGAGGTCCGATAGCTGAGGACAGGGGTCCGCTCCTGCCGGATCGGGCCCCCCGGGACCACCTCGGTGGCATAGCCGGAGATGGGGGCGATCAGCTGGCTGTGGGACCCGGTCGGCACCACCGGTCCAGAGTGGAAGAACCGGGAGCTGAAGTTGTGCCGGTTGAGGGGTGGGACCAGAAGGCTCACCCCGGAGAGGGCCAGGGCTGAGATCAGCGCCAGGCCGAGGCCGGAACGGGGAAGCGCCGAGGTTCTCGCCAGCCGCTGCCAGCGCCGGGCCTGGCGCTCCTGGTGGGTCCAGCCGATGAGGGCCAGACCGCAGACCAGCGCCCCCAGCACGGGCCAGAAGGTGAGCGCCACCAGGTCCTTGGAGACGTTGACCAGGTCCGCGGTCAGGACCACCAGGGGGACGGCGCAGGCCAGCACCCCGGAGCGCTCCCGCAGCGCCAGCCATCCCACCCACGCCCCGGTGCCCCAGGAGACCATGAGCAGGGCCAGCGGCTCGAAGCCGGCCGGGCTCAGCTGGCGCAGCTGGTCCTGCACCACAGTCCAGGGCTCAGGGCTACCCCCGAAGGCCTGGGCCACCGCGGCCCCGGCGCTGACAGCGACGGCCCAGGTGGCTCCCGTCAGCACCGCTATCGCCACGGCCCGCCAGCGGAGCCACCGCCCCGCTGCCGCCGCCAGCAAGGTCCCCGAGGTGGCGGCCAGGAGGGCGGCCCCGCCCAGATGGGCGAGCGCCGTCTGCGAGAGAGCACCGGCGCACGCCAGTGCCAGGGCCACGGCCAGAAGGACCCCGAGCCACCTGGCCAGGGTGCGCTGGAAGCCGGCGCCACCCCGCAGATCCCGGATCAGGTCGGGCGCCAGCGCCCCTCCACCGGCGAGGGCCAGGGCGGCGAGCAGCGGGACCAGCAGCTCAGCCAACGGCGCGCCGGAACGATGGATCTACCCGGGCCATGTCGTCGCCCTTGCGGATGACCCAGAAGTCGAGCACCAGCCGCCACTGGGCGGGAATCCGGGTCAGGGTGGGTTGAGGGGCGAAGCTCATGGGGTCCACGAAGATGGCCACCGCGCGCCGTCCCGGCAGCGAGCCGGCGGCCACCGCCTCGACCCACTCACCGGAGGGGTCTGAGGTCACGACCACCACGCTGCCCCGAGAGCGCCACTCGGGCAGATGGCGGGGAAGGATCTGCCCCAGAGAAACCTGCCCGTCGGCCTGGCAGAGGGCCAGCTTCTCCAGCAGCAGCTGGTCCTGGGCGTCCCCCCTCGCGGCCGGCAGCCAGGTCAGCGATCTGCCAGTCCCCAGGAAGGCCACCGCCCGGCCGCGGCGCAGGGCCGCGTGGGCCAGCGAGGCGGCCATGGTCACGGCGTACTCCAGGGAGCTCTCCGGCCCGGTGCCCGCCTGGATCCCGCGGCGGAGATCCAGGACCACCAGCAGGTCGGCTCCCTCCTCGGCGTCGAAGGTCCGGCTCATCAGCCGTCCCTGGCGGGCGGTGGAGATCCAATGGATGCGGTTGATCCCGTCTGCCGGGTCGTGCTCCCGGACCCCGGACGCGCTGGGGGGCAGGTCCCGGGGACGCCCGCCGCGCTCGCTCTCCAATCCGGCCCGCGCCCCCACCAGGGCGAGGTCGGAGAGGGGATAGAGCAGGGGGTACACCAGCACCGAGCCGGTGGCCGGGAAGCTCACCGTGCGGGGGAAGAGTCCGAAGGGGTCGGAGACCCGGACTTCCGTCGGACCCAGCCGGTACTGGCCCCTCGTCGTCAGCCGGAGCTCCTGGCCCCAGGAGGCCTGCTGGTGGGGCCCGAGCGAGGCCGCCACCGCCTCCTCACCCCCGGGAAGCCCGGAGCGGTCGACGACCTCGGCCATGGCGATTGGAAGCCAGGAGGTGTTGCTGAGGGTGAACTGCTGCGGGAACAGCTCCCCGACCATGTGGTGGCGATCGGGAGCCGTCCGCGAGAGGGTCAGGTGCCGCTCCGCCCACCAACTCCAGGCGAGGGACAGGGGCACCACCAGGGCCGCCCCGTACACCGGCACGAAGGCCAGCGCCACCCCATTGATGAAGGCGAAGAAGCCACACACCACCACCACGGCCAGGAGCGCAGCTCGGGCCACCCGCCCAACCTCAGAGTCGGCCCCGGCGAGGGGTCACCGCGTCAGCTGGCGGCGCGCCGCCCCGTCACCGGGACAGGCTCGCTCTGGAGGATCTCGTCGAGAATGGCCTCGGCGGTCACCCCGCGGAGCTCGGCGCTGGCCCGCACCACCAGCCGGTGGGTGAGCACCGAGGGGGCCAGGACCTTGACGTCGTCCGGGCTCATGTAGTCCCGTCCCCGCAGAAGGGCGTACGCCTGCCCGGCCCGGAGTAGCCCGAGGCTGGCACGAGCGCTGGCGCCCAGGGCCAGGTCGGGGTGCTGGCGGGTCCGCTGCACCAGCCGCACCAGATACGACTTGAGCTCAGGGTCCACATGAACCTCGGTCGCCGCCGCCCGCAGCTTCGGGAGCTCTTCCGGGGAGGTGGCAGGCTCCAGACCGTCCAGCGGTGAGGAGAGGCCGAAGCGGTCGAGGATCTCCAGCTCGCCCTCCAGGTCCGCGTACCCCAGGGAGACTCGCACCAGGAAGCGGTCGATCTGAGCCTCGGGGAGGGGGAAGGTGCCCTGGTACTCAATGGGGTTCTGGGTCGCCAGCACGACGAAGGGGTCGGGCAGCTGGTGGGTCGTCCCGTCGATGGTGACCTGGCGCTCCTCCATCGCCTCCAGCAGAGCCGCCTGAGTCTTGGGGGTGGCACGGTTGATCTCGTCGGCGAGGAGGATCTGGGTGAAGACCGGTCCCCTGCGGAACTCGAAGGTTCCCTGCGAGGGGAGGTAGATGTTGGCCCCGGTGATGTCGCCCGGCAGCAGGTCCGGGGTGAACTGCACCCGGTCGAAGTCGCAGCCGGTGGCTCGGGCCAGGGCCTTGGCCAGCATCGTCTTCCCCACCCCGGGTACGTCCTCGATCAGGACATGGCCCCCCACCAACCAGGCCACCGTGCACAGCTCGATCTGCAGACGGTTGCCAACGATCACGGTGCTCACCGCGTCCGCCAGGCGGCGAACCGCGGAGGTGGCGCTGCCTTCCATCCGGTGCTCCCATTACGCGCTGGCGGCCGTTGGGCCTGGGTCAGGCGGCAGTATACGTCCGAAGCGCCGGTCCCCCGCGCCGACTCAGAGGCGCTCCACCCGCCCGAGGTCGAGCACGAACACCGTGGCGCGGCCGATCTCGACCTCGACGTCCGCCCCCTCGGTGCCGCCCCCGGCTCCCAGTTGCTCGTGGCGAGGCCGGCACACGGTCCTCAGGGTTCGCACCGCCTCGTCCACCAGGCTGTCGTCGGTGCCCATCAGCAGGATTGAGTTCCGGCGCTCCAGGAAGCCCCCCTCACTGTTCAGCCGGGTGACCGAGAAGCCCTGCTGCCCGAGTGCCTCGATGGCCCGGGCGGCATCCTGCTCGTGAACCACCGCCACCACCAGCTTCAAGCGTTCCTCCTCGTCCCCAGGCGGGTGCGGGCCAGCTCCAGGCACTCCTGTGCCACCTCATCCGCCCCGCGTGTCGCCGGCACCACCACGACCCGGTCGGGGAAGTGCCGGGCGATCTCCAGGTAGCCCCTCCGGACCTTCTCATGGTACGCGGTCGGAGAAGCCTCCAGCCGGTCCAGGGTGAGGCGGTCCGCGCGTCTGGAGCGCGCCACCTCGGCCTCCAGGTCCAGGACCAGGGTGAGGTCGGGGCTCACCTGGACGCCGCAGATCCGATGCAGCTCCAGGATCGATTCCCAGGGAACCCCCCGCGCTCCCTGGTACACCAGGCTGGAGTCCAGGAAACGGTCTGCGATCACCACCTTCCCGGCCTCCAGCGCCGGGGCGACCACCTCCGCCGCCAGCTGCACCCGTCCGGCGAGGAAGAGCGCGACCTCGGCCAGAGGCTCCAACCGCCAGTCCGCAGATGGCTCGAGCAGCAGGCTGCGTAACCGCTCCCCGAGGGCTGTGGTGCCAGGGTCCCGGACCACCTGGACCTGGTGCCCGTCGTGGCTCAGAGCCTCGGCGAGCCTCCCCACATGGGTCGTCTTGCCCGAGCCGTCCATCCCCTCCACGGTGATGAAGAAGCCACCGCCTCCCTCCGACGCCACCCCCCGTCCCCCGGTCTCAGGAGGCCTGGCTGGACGGATAGATGCGCAGCCGCCGGCGGGGCTCCTTGCCTGTGCTCCGGGCCACCAGCTCGCTCTCCTCGACCAGCTGATGCTGCAACCGGCGGATGTAGGCGTTCTGGGGGGAGAGCTCCACCGCCGTGCCCTGGCGGGCTCTCTCGATCCCGTCACGGGCCTCGGCCAGGGCGGCGTCGGTGGGATCGGTCGGCTCCAGGTTGTACAGCTGGGCCAGGAAGGTGCGCACCTGGGCCACGGTGTTGCTGCGGAGGATGGATATGGGGATCCCCTCGGCCTCGGCCGCCCGCAGCGGGGAGTCCCGGCGCCGGTAGTAGTTCTTGAGGGTGAGGACCAGGTCGGCGTCGTCCACATGGTGCTGGATCCTGACCGGGACCCGAAGCTCCCGCACCGCCTGTTCCAGGTAAACCCGGGAGACCCCGTAGGGGAAGACCGAGGTGCCTGCGGTGGAATCCCGGCCGCTCTGGACCCGGAGCTGGCGCACCCCAACGCGGGGCTCCGCCAGCTGCCCCTCGAATAGCTCGCGGGAGCCGCGGTCGTCGAAGGGGGCCGGCTCCACCAGGCGGGTGGTCAGCCCCTGCCCGGCTCTCATCTCTCGAAGCTGGGCGGGGTGGGGGCGGCCCCGCAGCGCGTCGTCCACCACGTCCGCCAGGGGCATGTGGACGGTGACCCGGTGCCGGTCCACGATCTCCACCAGCGCGTCGAAGGTGGGCGGTGACTTGCGCTCCAGCACCGACTTCTGAGTCCCCCGGCGGCGCGCCTCCTCGTCCGAGAGGGTCACCGTCTGGATGCCGCCCAGGAGGTCGTTGAGGGTGGGGTTGATGAGGAGGTTGTCCAGCGTGTTCCCGTGGGCCGTCCCCACCAGCTGGACCCCCCGCTCGGCGATGGTTCGGGCGGCGGCCGCCTCCAGCTCGGTGCCGATCTCGTCGATCACGATCACCTCGGGCATGTGGTTCTCCACCGCCTCGATCATGACCGCGTGCTGCAGCTCGGGGCGCGCGACCTGCATCCTCCGGGCCCGCCCGATCCCGGGGTGGGGGATGTCGCCGTCCCCGGCGATCTCGTTGGAGGTGTCAACCACCACCACCCGCTTTCGGCTCTCGTCCGCCAGGATCCGGGCCACCTCCCGCAGCATGGTGGTCTTGCCCACTCCGGGCTTGCCCAGCAGCAGCAGGCTCTGCCCGCCCACCACTATGTCGCGGATGATCTCCACGCGACCGGTCACGGCCCGCCCCACCCGGCAGGTCAGGCCGACCACCTCCCCCTTGCGGTTGCGGATGGCGGAGATCCGGTGCAGGGTGCGGGCGATCCCCGCCCGGTTGTCCCCGCCGAAGGCACCCACCCGCTCGGTCACGTACTCGATGTCGGCCCGGGACACCGGGTCCGGGGAGAGCAGGACCTCGCGTCCCTCGAAGCGGGCCTCTGGCTCTCTCCCCAGGTCGAGGACGATCTCCAGGAGGTCCTCCAGCCCCCCGGGAAGCGCCGCGAGGGCGTCGCGGATGGGCTCGGGCAGAGTCCCGATCAGCAGCGCCAGCTCCTCGGGGAAGCTGGGGGTCACCAGGCCCTCGCCGGCGTTCAGGCGTGCCCCCTCAGCGCGACGCCCCTGGGTCCGGGCGAACTCCGCCGACCACCGAATCCTCCGGCCCGGCCGAGCGCCCTGTCACGGCTGGAATATAGCGCACCTGGCTGCCAACTCTCAGGTCTGGGCCGCTCCCTGGGCCTGGGCCACCGGCAGCGCCCCAGCCAGCGCCCGCTTGGCCTCCAGCGGCCGCCGGGCCCGCACCTTGAGGGGAAGGTCCTTGACCATCAGGAGCTGGGTGGCCACCGGCTCGAAGCCTCGGGCCGCGACGGCACGGGCCAGCTCCCCATCGTAGTGGCGGAGAAGGCAGATGGTCGGACCGGCCGGGATGTGGCCCAGGATCCCGTGAACCGCCTCCACCGCCAGTTGGCCCTGCTGAGGGTCGAGCATCAGGCTCATCTGGGTCGGCCGGGCACGGGAGGGGCTGCGCACCCCCGCCCAGGCCACCACCTCGGAGTTGCGCTCGATGACGAAGTGGCGGGAGTCGCCGCTGCGGGAGTCCATCCGGCTCAGCCACCCCAGCTGGAACGTCGTGCGCCACTGCTTGAAGGTGGGCGCCTCGATGGCCGCCACCGAATGCGGGGCGGTCCGGAGGTAGAGCAGGTGCACCCCCGCCAGGTGCTCGCGGCGGGCCGGGATCCAGGGGCTGGAGGGCCTGCCGGGCGGCCGGGGAAGCTCCCGGAAGCGGATCTGCTCCGATGCATAAGGCTGGAAGCCCTGCTCCCGGAGCAGCCCCGTCAGCGGGTGGCCCTCCGGGATCCGGACCAGAAAGCGGGTGACCCCGCGCTCCAAGCCCTCGTCGAAGAGGTGCTGCAGCAGCGGCACCCCGGCGAAGTGGCCGTCGGCGCTGGGGTCGAGGCAGAGGTTCAGCACCTGCCAGGCCCGGCCGCCGGCGGCCGGCTCCGCCTGCACGAAGCCGGTGATCCGCCCGTGCTCCTCGGCCACGTACAGCTGGTCCCCCACGTCCGCCAGCGGCATCAGCGCCGAGAGGCTCTTGGTGAGGATGGACCACGCCCTAGCCAGGGCGGCACCTGGCACCGGGCTCTGCGGCCCGGCCGCCGCCAGCTGCCGGGTGAGCTCCTCCTCCAACACCATGGTGGTCCGGTAGAGGTAGTCCACCTGGCTCAGGTCCCGGTAGCTGGCGGATCGCACCTGCATTGGCTAAGTGTGCTACGCCGGCGTGAAGTTCAGGCGCCTCCGGCTCGCAGCCCGGCCCACAGGTGGATGGCGGCCCAGGCCCGAAACGGCCGCCACGCCGTGGCGGCGCGCTCCACCTCCGAGGCGCTCGCTGGCTCGCCTTCTCTGGAGCCGAGGGCCCGCCTGAGCCCGAGGTCGGAGGCCGGGAATGCGTCCGCCTCGCCGAGGCGCAGAGCCAGGTAATGGGCGGTCCAGGGGCCGAGACCGGGCACCTCGGTGATCTCGTCCACCAGCTCCTCCAGCGGAGCCCGGCGCTCCAGATGGAGCCGGTGCTCAGCGACCGCTGCGGCGAAGCTCCGGATGGCCGCCACCCGCGAGGCGGGCATGCCGATGTCCGCCATCTCCGCCCCCGCCAGCGTCTGCGGCCCCGGGAAGAGTCTTGAGAGCCCGAGGGGCAGAAGGCCGTCCACCTCGGTGCCGTAGCGCGCCACGATCCGGCCGATGATCGTGGAGGCTCCCCGTACGCTCACCTGCTGGCCCACGATCGCCCTCACTCCGACTTCGAATCCGTCCCAGGTCCCCGGCGGACGCATGCCCGGGCGGCTCGCCACCAACGGCCCTAGCCGGGGGTCCGCGGAGAGAAGGTCGTTGGCCGCGGCGGCGTCCCCGTCCAGGTTGAAGATGCGCCGGGCCCTCTGGACCACGTCGATGAGGCCCTCCCAGTGGGGCAGGTGGGCCCGCAGCAGGAGGGCCCCGGGCTCCAGCTGGCTGATCTCGATTACGCCCGGGTCCCCCTCGATGGTCACGGTGCGGCGGTAGGTCCCCTCGGTGACCGCCTCCACCCCGGGGATGGCCCGCGCCCGGAGGAAGGCGAGCATGTCCGCGAACGCCAGCGGCCCGGGGTAGGGGAGCCTGATGGGAAGTCCCCCGTCCGCGGCCAGGCGGTCCCCCGCCAGCCGGCGGGCCCTGAGGCGCGTGGGCGGGGAGCAGAAGATCGTCAGGAAGGAACGGTTGAGCTGGCGGACACTACCGAAGCCGGCCGCGAAGGCGATGTCTGTGACGCTGAGATCGGTGTCGTCCAGGAGCCGGCGGGCGAAGTGGGCCCGGCGGGAGCCGGCCAGCTGCGCCGGGGTGACCCCGAGGTGCGTCAGGAACAGGCGGCGCAGGTGCCGGGCGGAGACCCCGATCTCGGCCCCGAGGCCCTCCTCGGTGCCCCGGTCCAGGGCGCCCTCCAGGACCCGCTGGAGGGCGCGACGCACCAGCGGCGGTGGGGCGGTGCACGGTGGTGGCTCCCAGCGGTACGGCCGGCACCGAAGGCAGGCCCTGAAGCCGGCGGCCTCGGCCGAGGCCGCGAGGGGGAAGTGGCGCACGTTGGACTCCCGCGGCCGGGCGGGGCAGCCGGGTCGGCAGTAGATGCCGGTCGTCACCACCGCGCGATAGGGGCCCATGGCCCGCATGGTAGGGCCGGGTCCGGGCTCCCGCCGGACGCATTCGGACAGGACGGGGCTCTGTCCGGATCTGTCTAGACGAGGCCCCACGCCGGTGTCATGCTCGGCTCATGATTTCGCTCATGCGGCCCCAAGCGGCGAGCGCCCCCACCTACTACGCCCTGGCCGAGAGCCCCCTCGGGCCCCTCCTGCTCATGGGGAACGGCAAGGCCCTGGCGGGGGTCCATTTCGCCGGCCACGCCCACGCGCCCCAGATCGGCGACGGCTGGATCGAGGACGCGGACCGGCTGGCCCCGGCGGTGCGGCAGCTGGCGGAGTACTTCGCGGGGCGGCGATCTTCCTTCGACCTGGTCCTCGACCTCCAGGGCACCCCCTTCCAGCTGCAGGTGTGGGATGCGCTCCTGCGGATCCCCTGGGGTGAGACGCGCTCCTATCGCGACGTGGCGCTGGAGCTGGGGCGGCCGGGCGCCTTCCGGGCTGTCGGGGGTGCGGTGGGGAGCAACCCCGTTTCCATCGTCGTGCCCTGCCATCGGGTGATAGGTGCGGGCGGTCGGCTGGTGGGGTACGGGTGGGGGCTGGACAGAAAGCGCTGGCTGCTCGCCCATGAGGGGGTGCCTATGAACACTCCGGCGGCCCGACTGCCCCAGGTGGACTGAGGGACGACTGCCCCGGGCCGCGGGTGACCTATAGGCCGGAGAGGAACAGTCGGTGGAGCCTTGGTTCCCCGGTTATCTCAGGGTGGAAGGTGAGCGCCAGGTGCCTGCCCTGGCGCACTGCGGCGGGCTCGCCCCTGTAGGACGCCAGGACCTCGACGCCGGCGCCAACCTCCTCGATGGCGGGGGCTCGGATGAAGGCCACCGGCACGGGCTCCTCGCCGACCGCGGGGATCTCCAGCAGCACCTCGGCCGACTCCCGCTGGCGGCCGAAGGCGTTGCGTCGCACCACGATGTCCAGGAGCTCCAGCCTGACCTGGTCGGGAAGGCCGTCCCGGATCTCCCGGGCCGCCAGGATGGTGCCGGCGCAGGTGGTCAGCGCCGCCAGCCCGCCGGCGAAGGCATCCTGGAGCGGCCCCATGAGGTCGAAGCGCTGGATCAGCCGGCTCATGGTGGTGCTCTCGCCTCCCGGGATGACGAGGCCGGCCAGCCCCTCTAGCTCGGCCGCCAGGCGCACCTGCCGGACCTCAACACCGAGGGACTCCAGCACCTGCCGGTGCTCGCGCACATCCCCCTGGAGGGCGAGGACCCCTACCTTAACGGCACTCAACTTTTGGGTACGGAAGCTCTCAGATGCCCCGCCCCGCCAGCAGCTCCTCGGGGCGCAGGCTGCGCGAGCTGATCCCCACCATCGGCTCCCCCAGCCCCTCGCTGACCTCGGCCAGGATCTCCGGCTTGTCGAAGTAGGTGGTGGCCTGGACGATCGCCTTGGCCCGGCGCAGGGGATCCCCGCTCTTGAAGATGCCGCTGCCGACGAAGTTGCCGTCGCAACCCAACTGCATCATGAGGGCGGCGTCGGCCGGGGTGGCGATCCCCCCGGCGGAGAAGTTGACCACCGGCAGCTTGCCCGTGGCAGCCACCTCGCGAACCAGTTCCAGCGATGCCCCCAGCTCCTTGGCCGCTGAGGCAAGTTCATCTCCTCGCAGCCCCTGCAGCCGGCGGATCCCCTGGCTCACAGAGCGCATGTGGCGCACCGCCTCCACCACGTCTCCGGTGCCGGCCTCTCCCTTGGTGCGGATCATGGCCGCCCCCTCGGAGATGCGGCGCAGCGCCTCACCGAGGTTGCGGGCTCCGCAGACGAAGGGGATCTTGAACTGCCATTTGTCGACGTGGTTCTCCTCATCCGCCGGGGTCAGGACCTCGGACTCGTCGATGTAGTCGATCCCCAGCGCCTCCAGGATCTGGGCCTCCACGAAGTGTCCGATGCGGCACTTGGCCATCACCGGGATGGACACCGCGCCCATGATCGCCTTGATCAGGGAGGGGTCGCTCATACGGGCCACGCCGCCCTGGGCCCGGATGTCCGCCGGGACCCGCTCCAGCGCCATCACCGCGACCGCCCCAGCCTCCTGGGCGATCTCCGCCTGGTCCGGGGTGACGACGTCCATGATCACCCCGCCCTTGAGCATCTCGGCCAGGCCCCTCTTGACCCGCGCCGTACCCGTCTCGACGTGTCCGTTCTGGCTCATATCACCATCCCCGAGCCGAACCTCCGGCCCGCTCCTGAAACCGGCTCCCGTTACCACTGAATTCTAGTCTTCCGGCTGCGGGCGAGAGCCCAACTGGGGTCGTGGCGGGGGCGCCGGCTGCGCTACGCTCCCCCCGAGCCGCCATGGCGCAGTGGTAGCGCAGGGGCCTTTTAAGCCCAGGGTCGCAGGTTCGAATCCTGCTGGCGGCACCCCGATCCGATCTCAGGGCGGCAGTTCATTCGCATGACCAGGCGGGCTCTGAGGCCGTTTGACAGCAGTGCTGACAGCGATTCGCGGCGGCCTCCGGCGGACGCTGGCGGTCACCGGCGGACGGCGGCGCGGCGCGGAAACCGGGAGGGAACCGTCTGCCAGCGGGCCGACGGCGGTTGGGTTGCCCAGGCCACCTCACCGTCGGGGGCCAGGCTGTATCGCTACGCCAGGACCAAGGCGGAGGCACCCGCCAAGCTGACCGCCGCACTGGCGGCGTTCTCGGAGCACCGCACCCCACCACCCGAGCGGCAGACCGTTGCCGACTTCCTCGAAGGCTGGTTGGAGAACACAGCCCGTCCCTCGGTGCGGGCCTCGACCTATGAGAGCTACTCCGGAGTGGTGCGGCACCACCTCATCCCCGACCTCGGCCGGATCCGGCTCAGTCGCCTCACCCCCGATGAGGTCCATGGGATGCTGAACCGCAAGCTGGACGCCGGGCTGTCGCCGCGCCGGGTCGACTTCCTCCGTGGCATCCTCCGCCGCGCGCTCCGCTGGGGGCTGGTGGGCCGGCCCTAGCCCCGGCCAGCCGGCCATCCCGGTGGACATTCGACGTGCGGGACAATCGAGCGCTGGGCGTCGGTGGGTGCGACGGCCGGAACGCGTTAAATCAGAGCGCAAAGGCTCGGCGTTTGGAACGTCGATCTGCTCTCCCGAGTTCGGCGTTCCAGAGCCCTTTGGCCTTGGACTACTCGTCGCGTCTGACGACTGGCCAGCGAGCGACCGAAATTCTGTGTCCGCGGGCGGGAGGCGACGGATGCGCGGTGTCCGTAGATTGGGTGGCGTGGACGAGCTGAGGGAGGCGAGATGGCGGGCGGTCGAGGCCCGCGATGAGCGGATGGCCGGGCTGTTCGTCTACGCGGTGCGATCCACCGGAGTGTACTGTCGGCCAGGATGCGGCGCTCGTCGGCCGTTGCGTCGCAATGTCGAGTTCTTCTCTACCCCTGCGGAGGCAGAGCGCGCGGGCTACCGCGCGTGTCGGCGGTGCGGCCCGGACCAGGACCGGGCGCGCGATCCGGCGGTGGCGTCGGTCATCGCCGTGTGCCGGTGGCTGGAGCAGCCTGACACGGACCGGGCCCCGGCCGCGATGGCGGCGGAGCTGGGGTGGAGCGAACGTCACTTGCGGCGACGGTTCTCCGAGGTGGTGGGGGTGCCTATAGGCAGCTATCTGCGGGCGCAGCAGGCAGAGCGGGTCCGATCCGCGCTCCGAACGGGAATGCCGGTGATCGATGCTGCCTTCGAGGCCGGATACGGGTCGAGCCGCGCTTTCTACGAGCATGGCGCGACCAGGCTGGGAATGACTCCCGCCAGATACCGGTCGGGCGGCTCCGGTGTGCGGATCGGCTACACATCGATGGTCACGCCAATTGGCGTGGTCGTGGTGGCCCGCACCATCCGAGGGGTATGCGCGGTGCGGGTGGGCACCGCCGAGGCGGCTCTGGTGGCAGAAATCGCCGCCGAGTTCCCCCAAGCGCTCCTTGAGCGCGACGACGATGGGCTCCAGGATGTCGCGGTGGTCCTCGCCGGCGCTGTGCGAGGCGACGATGATGCGACCGCACTTCCGGTGGACTTGCAAGGGACCGCGTTCCAAGTTCGAGTGTGGGAAGCGCTTCGAGCCATCCCCGCCGGTGACACCCGTTCCTACTCCGAGGTCGCGACCCAGATCGGCGCCCCCACCGCGGTGCGAGCGGTCGCAGGGGCGTGCGCTGCCAATCCGGCCGCCTTGGTGATCCCCTGTCACCGGGTCGTGCGCCGGGACGGTTCGCTGGGCGGCTACCGGTGGGGGGTCGCCACGAAACAGGCGCTCCTGGCCGCCGAAGCACCCGGCCGCGCGTCGTGACCACCGAACCCGCCGTCGCAGCAGAGCGACACGCCAGCCATACCCCTCAGTTCCCCTGGCTGGCGTCGTTCGTCATCTTGGGCGCCATCTGGGGTTGTTCGTTTTGGTGGATCAAGCTCGGGCTGCGCGCGGTCTCCCCGGTCGACGTGGCCTTCGCCCGCCTAGCCGCGGGAGCCATCTCCCTACTCGTCGTCGCTGCCGTCACCCGCACCAGAATGCCCCGCAAGGCCGCCACGTGGAGGCACCTGTTCGTGCTTGCCGTGCTCCTCAACAGCGTCCCGTTCACCCTGTTCGCCTACGGAGAGACCCACATCTCCGCCGTACTCGCCGGGATCATCAACGCCCTCACGCCCCTCACCACGCTGGTCGCCGCGCTCACCATCTTCGGACAGCAGCGCCCCAACCTCAAGATTATCGGCGGGCTTGTGATCGGTTTCGCCGGCGTCCTGGTCGTGATCGGCGCGTGGCACGGACCCGGTGGAGGCCAGTTACTCGGGATCGGCGCCTGTCTGGGTGCTGTCGCCTGCTATGGCATCGCATTCCCCTACGCGCGCCGGCATCTCACCGGCTTGGCCGACAGGCCCGTCGCCCTTGCGACCGGACAAGTGCTCTTGGGCGCCATCCAGCTCTTGCCCTTCGCCATCCTCACCGGCCGTATCCACCAGAACATCCCGGGCTCTTCGCTGCTCGCCCTGGCGGCGCTCGGCGTCCTGGGTTCGGGCATCGCCTACATCTTGAACTTCCACGTCGTCAACCACGCCCCAGCCACCATCGCCAGCAGCGTCGCCTACCTGACCCCTCTCTTCGCAGTTATCGTCGGCGCCACCTTCCTCGGTGAGGCAGTCACCTGGTATGAACCCGTCGGCGGCCTGCTCATCCTCGCCGGAGCAGCCATCTCCCAAGATCGCCTCCACCGCAGGCGTAGAAGGGGCTAGTAGACGCCACGTACCACCTCTGTCCGTAATGGTCTACTTGAAAGGAGAACTTGATGAGCATTGCCTTTCGCATCTGCGCACTCGATCCCGAGGGCCTCGAGCGCATCCGCGCCCGTGGCGTGGACGATTTCGGCAATCCCCTGGTCGTCACCGCGAATACGGAGGCGGGTGGCACCCCACTGCGCTGCTGCTTGCGAGAAGCTGCCGTCGGCGAACACGTGACGCTCATGGCCTACCAGCCAGCGCGAGTCGGCGGGCCGTATGCGGAGGTTGGTCCGATCTTTGTCCATGCCGAGCGCTGCGACGGCTACGAGAGGCCGGATGCCTACCCGGAAGGCTTTCGTCACCGCCGTCTGATCCTGCG
>JAJYWQ010000021.1 GCA_021791415.1 bacterium
GCTTAGGGACAAGCTGATGGGGACGCTCATCCTCCCCTTCGGGTTGTTGGGGGTGGAGTACGTTCTGATCGGCACCACGCCGTTCAGGACCGCCTGCACCAGCTACGGTCCCGTGGGAGGGCGGATGATCACCCACTGCACCGGGGGGCTCCCGGAACCGCTGGTGGTGGTGGCTCTCTTCGTCCTCATCGTGGCCCCCTTCCTGGTGGCGATTCACCTGGACCGGGTGCGCCGCCGCGCCTGAGGAGCATTCCCGCCTCCGCCTCCGTTGTGGCCAGGAGCGTTGCCGGGTTGCTTCACCACCCGCCACGTCGGCTGGGGCGGCTGGCGCCGTTGGGTCACCGACTGCCCCACAGGGCCAGAGCGGCCTGGGCGGCGACCGAAGCGGTGGTCAAAGCCTGACCAACTGCCATTGGCGCCCGCCATCCGAGGTCATCAACAGGGCACCGACCGGCGAGCTCCCGGAGTCGTTCAAGCTGATGGCCACTCCCTGGCTCTCAGTTTCGAAGCCGACGTACTCCACGCCCGTGTCGGCCGGAGCAGGGTACACCCCCCGCCAGGTCTGTCCACCATCGAAGGTGGCCAAGAGCCCGGCGTTGGAATTCACCACCATCACGCTGGGGATGGGAGTGGCCAATGCCCATCCCGTGATGGTCGCTGGGGTGCGGCTGAGCGGCTCGAAGGAAGCTCCCCCATTGGTCGAGGCAAACGCCCGGGGCTCGGGCGGCATCGGTGGGCCCCACTCCCCCTCGTCGCAAACCGCATACATGTCTTCCGCCGTCGAGGCGGCGATGTACGCAGGCCCGTTCGCATCCAGGCAGGGGGGCTGCCATGGCGTCCAGTGGCCGTTCACCAGCCGCGCACCGCCGATCACCGTCCGATTGTCAAGCAGCACCCAACCTGAACTGCCCTGAAGCACCAGTTGCGTCTGCGGGAGGGGGCCAGCCCCGGCAGGGATCGAGGTTCGCGACAGGTGCCAGACGGCGGAACCCACGGCACTGGTTTCGATCTTGACCGCGTACCCGATGGGGTCCAAGACCACCGCCACCACTTCACCGCCACTGGTTTCGAGGCTCCACACCACCGCGTCAGCCGGCACGCCCGGCAGCGTCACCCGGCTCCAGGTCGAACCGCCGTCCCGCGTGCTCCACAGTCCGGGACCGAATGCCCAGCCGTCGTCGCTGTTGGCGAATCTCACCTGGGAGACGCCGTCCGCCAAGCCGGCTTGGCGGAAGCCGGTCGGCGGGGGATTGATCCCCGCCCAGGTCCTCCCACCGTCGGCCGTGTGCAGCAGTGCCAGACACGCCGGAGCTTGGTTGCACGCCACCGTGCCCAGGACCCATCCCTCGTCCGGGGACACGAACGACACCGACGATACGGAGAGGGTGGCAGCCGCTCCGGCAGACGGCACCGTCCATGCTGCCAGCGGACTTGGGGTCGCAGGGGGAGACAGCTTGGTGGACGGTGAGGTGGTGGATGGGCTCCTGGTCTCCATCGCTGGCTTCACGGTGGCACGGTTCCGCGCTGATAGAGCAGGAGCGCAGGCGGCCAGGAGGCAACAGGTTCCCAGCGCCACCACCTCCACCGGCCGCCGGATCCGCGACACTTCGACCGCCCCCCTGCTCAAGAGCGTCTGCGCGACCACGTGTATGGAAACGTGCCGCGGGAAAGTTGGTTCCCGGAAGCTCCGTGGGACAACCCAGGTCGAGCACTTGGAGCACGGTATTGCAGCCCGCTTGGTCAAGCTCAGAGGTGCTCAAGCGGGAACCGGACTCCGGGCCCCGGGATGCCCAGCACGGGTCGGCTGTGAACGAGGCGACGCCAACTCCGGAGACCGTGCGTCGCCCTCCGCTGCTCCAAAGCGGGCAAGCGCGACCTCCACCCCGTGGAGGCGGGCGGCCGGCATCTGGCGATGGGTCGACGGTCCATGTTGGCATGCGGGTGGGCTGCCTGGAAGCGGTCTTCTCGCCCTCGACCTGGACCGCGGGAGAAGCATCCACCTGGCCTGGAGCGTCGGCGGTGTCGAGCGGCTCCCGCTCCCGGGCGCTCCCGGACTATCCTCGTGGCGCTGGCGGCCAGATGCGTGAATCGGAGGCGGGCCATGCGGGATGCGGTCATCGTGGGGGCTGTCCGCACCGCCATCGGGCGTGGGCGCCCCGGAGGCCTTCTCTCAGGCGTGCATCCGGTGGATCTCCTCGCCGACACGATCGCTGCCCTCTTGGCGCGCACCGGGCTGTCCCCCGACCTGATCGACGACGTGATCGCCGGGTGCGTCGACCAGGTGGGCGAGCAGGCGCTCAACATCGCCCGCTGGGCCACCCTGGCCGCGGGTCTGCCGGAGTCGGTTCCGGCCACCACCGTCGACCGCCAGTGCGGCTCCTCGCAGCAGGCCGTGCACTTCGCGGCCCAGGGGATCATGGCCGGGTCCTACGAGGCGGTCATCGCCTGCGGCGTCGAGAGCATGAGCCGGGTGCCTTTGGGGTCCAATGTCCCCAAGGGCGTCGACCCCTTTGGTACCCGGATGGCCGGTCGCTACCCGCAGGGTCTGGTGCATCAGGGCATCAGCGCCGAGCTCGTCGCCGCGCGATGGGGGCTGACCCGCGCAGAGCTCGACGCTTTCTCCGCCGGCAGCCATCAGAGGGCGGCCAGCGGGCACAGGGAGGGAGCGTTCGCCGCCGAGCTGCTGCCCCTCCCTCCCGGCACAGCCTCGCCCGGGTCCACGGTGGTGGATGAGGGCATTCGCCCCGGCACGAGTCCGGAAGTCCTGGCCGGCCTGTCCCCGGCCTTCGCCGAACCAAGGTTGGCATCCAGGTTTCCCGAGATCGACTGGAAGGTCACCGCCGGTAACTCCAGCCAGATCAGCGACGGGGCGGCGGCCCTGCTGCTCATGAGCAGCGAGCGAGCGCGAGACCTTGGCCTTCGTGCGGTGGCGCGAGTTCACGCGATGGCGGTGGCCGCCGCTGACCCGGTCCTCATGCTGACCGCGGTCATCCCAGCCACGCACAAGGTTCTCAGGGCAGCCCAGCTATCCCTGGCCGACATCGATCTGATCGAGATCAATGAGGCCTTCGCCAGCGTGGTGCTCGCGTGGCAGCGGGAGACCGGGGCCGACCTGGAGCGGGTCAACGTCAACGGCGGGGCCATCGCCCTGGGCCACCCAGTGGGCGCAAGCGGAGCGCGGCTGATGACCACCCTGGTCCACTCCATGGTTCGGCGCGGGTCGAGGTGGGGCCTGCAGGCGATGTGTGAAGGCGGGGGCATGGCGAATGCCACCGTCCTCGAGCTGCTGTAGGTCAACCCAACCATGACGTTGCCGGGTCTGAACGCGGCGACCCTGGGCGACGAGCCGTGGGTGGGTGCGCCTCCGCGATCAGGCCGGGCGGCCCATCATCCTTGACTCTCATTCTCGGCAGGTCCGCGCTGACTGGGTGAGGTCGTGGCCCCCGGTGCAAGGCATGCGCGCCCGCCAGTGAAGGCCTGGCAACGGAAGCGGCAGCGGAAGGACTGTCGCCGATCCCGCAATTGCCCCGATCCGCAAGGTGCCCGGGACTGCCAATGAGGGGCCTTCGCTGCCAGCGGAGAACTCGGGACGCAGCGTATCACTGCTACGGGCTCTGGGCCGTGGGCCATTGCCAGGCTGCGAACTGAGAGTGCCCCCGAGAAGGCCGACTTCCGTCATCCTATGCCGATGCCCGGGATCCAGTCGTACCTGCGACGGATGCTCGCCGGCTGGCAACCCATCGTGGTCGCCAACCGGCCCCCGATCGACGTTCACCCCGAGCGCTCCGGTCCCTCCAGGATCACCAGGGGTGGAGGGGGGCTGGTGACCGCGATGTCCGCTCTGGCTCAGGCCAGCGAGTCGGTATGGGTGGCCTGCGCCCGTGGGCCGACGGACCTGGAGCTGGTCTCCGGAGCGGATCGGCTGGCCGAGGTCACCTCGGAGACCGGGGACTTCTTCCGGGTGGCCTTCGTCGCCCCCGACCGCGAGGCATACGACCTCTACTACAACCAGATCAGCAATCCCCTGCTCTGGTTTGTCCAGCACTACCTCTGGGACCTGGGCCGGGAGCCCATCCTCGACGGCCGGACCTGGCGAGCCTGGCGGGACGGGTACGTGGAGGTGAACCGCCAGTTCGCGGAGAGGGTGGTGGAGGTGGCGGCCAGCAGCCGCGCCCGGCCGCTGGTCATGACCCAGGACTACCACCTCTACCTGGTGCCGGCGATGGTGCGCGAGCGGCTGCCCGAGGCCCGCCTCCAGCACTTCATCCATGTGCCCTGGCCCACGCCGCAGTACTGGAAGGTGATCCCCCGGGGGATGCGCGACGGGATTCTCACCGGGCTGCTGGGCAACGACGTGGTCGGCCTCCAGACCAGCCTCGACGTGCGCAACTTCCTCATGACCTGCGAGGAGAACCTGGGCCTGGGAGTGGACCACCGTCAGCGCATCGTCTTCTACGAGGGGCGCTCGGTCTGGGTACGGGCCTACCCCATCTCCATCGACATCAGCGCCATGGAGCAGCTGGTGGCCAGCGAGGGGGTGGCGGAGCAGGAGCGCCAGATAGCCAATTGGAGGCCGGAGCTGCTCATCCTCCGGGTGGACCGCACCGATCTCAGCAAGAACATCGTGCGCGGCTTTCTCGCCTATGAGCGCCTTCTGGAGACCCATCCCGAGCTCCGCTCCCGGGTGGTCTTCTGGGCCTTCCTGCAACGCAGCCGCCAGGACCTGGACGCCTACCGCGCCTACCTGGGGGCGGTGGTTTCAGCGGCTGCCCGGGTCAACCGGCGCTTCCAGACCGCGGACTGGCTGCCCATCCGCCTGGAGGTGGAGGAGAACATCCACAAGGCCGTGGCCGCCTACAAGAGCTACGACGCCCTGCTGGTCAACCCCATCTACGACGGGATGAACCTGGTGGCCAAGGAGGGGGTGCTCTGCAACCAACGGGATGGCGTCCTGGTGCTGAGCGAGAACGCAGGAAGCTTCGAGGAGCTGGGGGCCAACTCCCTGGCCATCAACCCCTTCGACATCGACCAGACCGCCGAGGCGCTGCACACGGCCCTCACCATGCCCCGCCGGTACCGTGCCAGCCGTGCCCGCCAGCTGCGCCAGGAGGTGCGACGCAACGACATCTCCCGCTGGATCAGCAACCAGCTGCAGGACCTCAACGATCTGCTGGCCCAGTAGCCGAATCCAGCCCGTCGGCTACCTCCGCCAGGAGCGCGGCCCACTCTCTCGGTCCCTCCAGGAGGAGGTCCGCCTCCGCCACCAGCTCGGGGTTCACCTCCGAGCTCCCCACCCCCACCGCCGCCGCCAGCTCCAGCTGGCCGCGCTGAGAATGCAGCTCCCGCATCGCCGGGAGGTCCCCCAGGTCGTCCCCGGCGTAGACGCAGCCCCGCGGCCCGAGGCGGTCCAGGAGAAGGCGGAGGGCGGTCCCCTTGTTGCCGCTGCGGAAGGGCCGCGCCTCAACCACCTGGCGTCCCCGAACCACCTGCAGCTGATGACTCCGGCAGAGCTCCTCGACCTGGCGGCGGATCAACGGCCCGACCCGACGCGACTCCGGTGAGTTGCGGTAGTGGACGGCCACCCCGAGCGCCTTGACCTCCACCCCGACCCCGGGCATCCCGGCGGTGTAGGCGGAGAGCTCCTGGGCCAGCTGAAGGAGCTCAGGACGGGGTAGCGGCGGACCGGGGGGTGGCTCGCCCGAGCTCAGCTGGAGCCAGGGCTCCTGGCCGTAGCTGCCCAGCAGCAGCGCCCCGGTGATCCGGCAGCGCGAGGCGAGGTTGGCCAGGTCCCGGGCGCTGATTACCGCCACCGGGGTGTGGGAGGCCAGCCGCTCCAGCGCCAGGCGGGCCTCCGGGAGCGGCGCCGCCCGCTCCGGGTCCCGGACAACGGGCGCCAGGGTGCCGTCGAAGTCGGTGGCCACCAGCAGGCTGCCACGTCTTGCCAGCCTGATCAGGGGAGCCGCCAGCGCGGCGATCCCCGCAGGCGCTGCCGGTGCCACTTCCCGATCATAGATGGGCCGGCCGCGATGCCGGGAGCGGTGTCATCCGCTAACCTGCAGAGGTGGCAACTCCACCTGCAGCCGAGGAGAGCGTCGCCGAGCTGGTCGAGTCGCTCACCCGGGATCTGCGCCAGCTGGTGACCGACGAGCTGCAGCTGGCCAAGACCGAGGTCAAGGACACCCTGAGACGTGGACTCCGGGCTCTGATAGGGCTGGCGCTGGCGGTTCTGGGAATCAGCCTCCTGGTGCCTTTTGCCCTGGTCACCTTGGTGGAGTGGATCCCCAACCACACCCTGGTGGCGGGGCTGATCGCCGCGGTGGGGCTACTGATGGTTGGCGCGGGCGGGGCCGTGATCTTCGCCAATCGCCGGCTGATCCCGCTGGTGCTGACTCGCAAGACGGTGCAGGAGGACCTTGAGTGGGCGCGGCTACAGACCAGGCGCACGCACAGGTAGTCGCCACCCGCCAGCGGCTGGAGGGCACCCTGGACCGGCTGGAGGAGCGGATTCGCCGCGAGCTCGATCCCCGCTACCGCCTCCGCCGCGATGGACCGCGGATCGCCGCAGCGGGGGCGGCGCTGCTGGTGGTGGGCGTAGCGGTGTGGGCCCGCCGGCGGCGGCACCATGCAGAGGAGCCCGAGCAGGACTGGATCGCGGCGATGCCCGAGGAGTGGCGCCGACGGCTCGAGGATCTGCTCGCCGAGGCCGCGAGCGAGGGCCATCTGAGTGCCGCCACCGGGCCGGAGCGGGGGCACCGGAGCCAGCCGCTCTGGCAGAAGGCGGGGCTGCGCCTGGGCAGGATGGCGGCACCCGTGGTGCTGAACGCCGCGGCCGAGCGGTGGGCGGGCCGGCGCGACGACGGCGGCTGACGGCGCCCGGACCGCGAGCCCCACATCGGTGACCGCCACCGCGGCCCACTCGACCCCACGGGTGCGCGAGTTGCGCGATGGCGACGTTCCCCAGGTGGGGGCCATGCTGGCGCGAGCCTTCGCCACAGATCCCACCACGGAGTGGCTGTTCCCCTCGCCCCGTGGCCGGGAGCGGCGGCTGGAGCGCTGGTACCGCCTGAACGTGATGGCACTCCAGGATGCGGGGGAGGGATGGGTCACCGACGACCTCTCCTCGGCGGCCCTCTGGCTGCCCATGGGGATCCTGCGGCGGGGGGTACGGCCCCACCTCGGGCGCCAGCTCCGCCTCAACCTGAGGATCGGGATCGCCCTGCGCAGCCGGCTCCTCGCGGCCCTCTGGGTCAACCTGGAGGTCCACCGCCGCCATCCTCGGGAGCCCACCTGGTACCTCGCGGCCCTCGGGACCGAGCCGGACCTCCAGGGCCGGGGACTGGGCACCGCCGTGCTCCAGCCGGTCCTCCGGCGCTGCGACGTAGAGCGCCTTCCCGCCACGCTGGACACCGTGACCGCGGAGGACGTCGCCTTCTACCAGCGCCGCGGCTTCGAGATAGTGGACGAGGTGAGGAGGCCCGGGGCCCCTCACTTCCGGATAATGCGCCGGCTTCCGGGAGGCGCTGGGCCGGAGCGCGTCGCGTCTGGCTGAAACCGCCGCAACCCTGCCGTCTCCGGCGTGGCCCCGAGGGCGGCCGCCCTCGCGGACCCGGCGCCGGTCCGGGACTCCTCGGCGTCCCTCAGCTGAAGAGGGGGATCAGGTCTTCCAGCCGGCCAAGCCGGCTCCGTTCCTCCGCCGTGAGCTCCTCCCGCCCGGTCCCCTTCTTCAGGTAGGTCCGGTCGTCCCAGCCTAAGGGGCAGGGGGCGCCCAAGAGGCCATCCAGGGTGCGGCGGGAGATGGTCAGCGCCAGGGGCGCGGGGCCCGGGCCCTCGGTTCCCACCAGGAGGTCCAGGTGGTGCACCGTCGCCTCCACCGCCAGGGTGCCCAGGAGGTCGGGCAGCCGGAGCCGGTGGCCCTGCGTGGCCAGCACCGCCCCGGCCGGCGCGGCGGCCGCGGCCCTGAGCACCGCCTGGCTGGTTCCGCGCCACCAGCGCCCCGCCTCCCTCCCTCCCATCGCCGTCGAAACCCGGCGCACGAAGTTGGCGTGCTCCACGGCATCCGGATCGGAGGAGGACCACTCCCGCCAGTAGGTGACGTAGTCGCGGTCGGGGGGCGAGCCGGCCGGGGTCGCCAGAGCGATCAGGGCCCGCTGGGCGTCCAGGAAGAGGTGGAACCAGAGGTCACCCGCGGTCCAGCCGCGGCACCCGGTGGGGGCCCCGGGGTCGGAGGATTCGAGGAGCTGGGCCAACTGCCCGTAGGCGCCGAGGAGCGCCGCCTGGGCGATCTCCCGGGTTAGCTCCTCACTCGTAGCGCAGCACCTCGAGGGGGCGCACCCTGACGGGTCCCCAGGCGACGAGCGCCGCGGTCACCACCGCCACCAGTATGGCGCCCACCACCAGCGCCAGCGCGAGAGGGGTAGGGATGCCGAGGTTGATCTTGATCACCAGCCGTTGCAGGGGCAGGAGCACGAGGGCGATCGCCACCATCCCTCCGGCGGCCCCCAGCCCCGCCACGGCGGCGGTCTCGGTGAGGACCTCGCCCAGGACCGCTCCCCGCCCCTGTCCCACCGCCTTCAGGATCCCTATCTCGCGCCGCCGCTCCAGCAAAGCCAGGGCCACCGAGTTCGCGATGATCACGATCCCGGCCAGAAGGGCCAGCGAGGCGATGGCGGTCAGGAAGAGGATCGCGTTGTTGAGGAACTGGTCGATGATCAGGGTGAAGTCGGCGAGGCTGACCACCTGAGCCCCTGGGTCGGCGCTCCGGAGCTGGGTTGCAGCCGTGTCGGCGCGCTTGGGCGGGAACTTCAGCTCCAGGACCTGCTGTAGGTTGCTCCCGGCCACGGTGGCGGCGGTCTGCTGGGTGGCGAGGATCGGAGCCACGGTGGTGGTGATGGAGATGCCCTTCCTCTTGCCGGCGGAGGTGGCGGTGTAGAGGCCGACCACCTGGAGGGTGACCGGGGCCGCGTGGGGTGCGAGGGGGTCGATGGAGGTGATGGTGTCCCCCACCTTGAGGTCGAACGGCGACCGGGCGAGGGCGGTGCTGACCAGGATCCCGTTGGTGGACGCGTCTGAGGGGCGGAGCTGGCGGCCCTGCTTGATGGTGACGTCGGGAAGGCTGCCCGAGGTGACCCCGAAGCCCTGAATGCCGCTGGTGAGGAAGGCCAGCTCGGAGCGGTCGCTGCGGCTGAGCGGGGCGACTACCTGAGAGAGCGGCCTGCCGTTGATCGCCACCGGCGAGGAGATGGCCGCGGAGGTGGAGAGCTCGGAGGTGCTCCCCAGGCCCTTGGCCGCCTGGACCAGCCGGGCGGCGCTCTGCCCCGGCGCCACGGCGATCACGTTGTAGGTGGTGGACTGGGTGATGATGCTGTCGAGGTCGCTGCGGATGTCGGTGCCCAGGATGAGGATGAGGCCCACCGCGAAGACCCCCACGAAAAGCGCCACCGAGGTGGCCGCGGTGCGGGTCCTGGTGCGCTCCGAGTTGCGCAGCGCCATCCGCACCACCGCCTTGGCCGGACGCGGCAGCACCACCACCACGTAGCCCAGGAGGGAGGCCAGGATGAGGAGCGCACCCACCGCCCGCAGGCTGGCCACGGTGGTGATCCCCACCGAGACCAGGAGGGCGAGGGTGACCAGCAGGACGTGCGCCGTGGTGAACCGTTCCGGCACCGGAAGGTGGCCGATCAAGCGGAGCGCCTGGCTGAAGATGAGGGTGAGGAGGGCCAGGGCCACCCCGGTGCCGATCACCAGGATCAGGGCCAGGCCTGCCGAACCCAGGATCGCCGAGGCCAGAAGCCAGAACAGCACCGCCACCACCGCCAGGAGGGCCGCGCTCGAGCCCAACACGCCGGCCGTGACCTCCGCCGGGGTGTCCCGGAGGACCGCGGCCGGGCGCACCCGGCTCAGCCGCACGATCGGGAGGAGGGCGAAGATGCAGGTGGTGGCCACGCCGATCGCCACCCCGGCGAGGACGATCTCCCAGCTAATGGCGAAGTTGATGACGACGTTGGCAACCCCCTCGAGCAGGGCGCGGACCGCGTCGGAGAGGCCGATCCCCACCGCCGCTCCGCCGACCCCGCCCACCAGCCCCAGCATCACTGCCTCGAGTCCGAAGAGCAGGTAGAGGTCCCGCCGCCGGTACCCGGTGGTCTTGAGCATGGCGATCTCCAGCCGTCTCCGGGCCAGGCTCACCTGCATGGTGTTGACGATCCCGATACCCCCGATGAGGAGGGCCGCCAGCCCGGCGACGGAGAGGAACTGGGTCAGCTGCGAGCTCGCCTTCTTGTCGGAGTTGAGCGCCTGCTGGACGGTGGAGACGGTGGCCAGCGGCAGCTGGTCGGTCAGCTGGTGCGCCACCTGGGAGGCGGCCCTCGAGCTGGCGGTGGTCAGGTAGACCTCGCCATAGTTGACCTGAGCCGAACTCGAGACCGCGGCGCTCAGGGTGGCGTTGGAGACCACCAAGTCCTGATCCATCCCCGCCGGGAGGGAGCCCTGGGCGATGCCTCCCACCCGCCAGTACACCGGCCCCTTGGCCTGCTCGAGGTTGACCCGGACCTCGCTTCCAACCTTGGCGCCCAGCAGGCTCTCGATGGTGGAGGAGAGCACCATCGTCCCGGGGCGCGAGATCAGCTGCCGGAAGGTGCCCTCGGCGCCCGGACGCAGGGCCACAGTGCCCACCAAGGGGAAGGTGGAGGGGTCCACCGAGTCCACCGTCGCGGATACACCCTGGCCGCCGGGGCGGATAACCGTCGAGGAGTACTCCCGCACCGCGGTGAACCCCGTGATCCTCCCCGAGCTCTGCAGCTGCTGGAACGTCCGGAGCTCAGATCGCGGGAAGGGGACGGCCACCGAGACCACAGACACGTCACCGCCGTTCGCCTGGCGGACGTTGGCGGTCAGCGAGCTGTTGACCATCGAGGCGGCCATCTGCAACCCCACTATGGCCATCACCCCGACCCCCACGCAGAACGCCGCCAGGACCGTCCGGCGGCCCCCCCGGGTCAGGGAGCGGGTGGTGTAGCGGAGGTAGAGCCCGGCCTTCACCGGGCGCCCGCGCGGGGGCCCGGGTGGTCCCCGACCAGCTGCCCGTCCGAGATCTGCAGCATCCGCGTGGCATAGCCGGCGATGGTGGAGTCATGGGTGGCGATGACGAAGGTGGTGCCCATCCGCTGGCGGAGGTCCCAGAGCAGCTCCAGGATCTCCTTGCCCTGGGTGGCGGCGAGGTTCCCCGTGGGCTCGTCGGCCACCACGAGAGGAGGCTCGGTGGCCAGAGCCCGGGCGATCGCCACCCGTTGCTGCTCCCCTCCGGAGAGCTGGCTGGGTCGGTGCTCCAGCCGGTGGGAGAGCCCCACCAGGCCCAGCAGTTCGATCGCCCTGGCCGACGGCGAGCCCCGCCAGCGGCCGGCGTACAGCGGCACCTCCACGTTCTCCCGCGCGGTCAGGGTGGGGATGAGGTTGAAGGCCTGGAACACCATCCCCACCGTGCGGTTGCGGATCCCTGCCAGCTGGGATTCGCGCATCTTCGACACGTCCACCCCGTTGAGGAGCACCTGGCCCGAGCTGGGGTTGTCCAGCCCGGTGATGCAGCCCAGAAGGGTGCTCTTGCCACTGCCCGAGGGGCCCATCAGGGTGACGAACTCCCCCGGGGGAATGGAGAAGCTGATGTCCTGAAGGATCTCCAGCTCCTCAGACCCGAGGCGCAGCGACCGGCCGAGGTGCCGCACCTCCAAGACCGGGACCTCGCCGACCGCAGGGGCGGATTGTTCCGCCCGCTCGGGGGAGGAGGCGGCGGCGAAGTCAGACATTGAGCACCGGGGGGAGGATGCCGGAGGAGGGGTCCGGAGGGGGCACCTCGGCCACCGTCCAGTGTGGGGCCGCCGGGGAGCGGACGCCATCGCCCAAAAGGATGAATATTTTCGCCATGCCGGGCCAAATATAGTGGAGCTGTGGCGATCTCCAGCCCTTTGTGTTCGGCCGAGCTCGCGATGCCCCCGCGGGCCGACCTCGCCAGGGTGCAGCGGGCCGCGGACCGGCTGGCCGGCTGCGTCACCCTGGTGGGGCTCACCGACAACCACACCGCCCGGCCCCGGCTCTCCCCGCTGGCGGCTGTGGGCCCCTGCCGGGAGCGGGGGCTGGCTGCGGTGGTCCACCTCTCGCTCCGCGACCGCACCCGCCTAGGCCTCCAACAGCAGGTGTTGGGGGCGGCGGCGCTGGGCGCGGCGGGGGTCCTGGTCGTCCGAGGAGACGCCGGGGCGGAGCGGGCGGCGGGAGCGCCCACCGTAGCCGAGGCGCTGGCGGCGATCCCCGGGTGGATCGAACCGCAGCGGCTGCTCCGTGGCTCGGTTGTGAACCCATTTGCCGATCGCCGGCGCGAGCTCCGCCTCCTGGAGCGCAAGGTGGCCGCCGGGGTTGACTTCGTGCAGACGCAGATGGTGTTCGACCTGGCAGCGTTCGACGACTTCCTGAAAGACCTGGCCGGAGTCCTGGCTCCCACGGTTATGGTCTTCGCCAGCGTGGGGGTGATCCGCTCCGCCCGCAGCCTCCAGTTCGTCCGCCGGGCTCTTCCGGACTGCCCGGTGCCCGACTCCTGCGCCAGGCGGATAACCGCGGGGGAGGGTGCCGAGGTGGCGGTGGAGATCGCCGGGGAGCTTGGTTCGCGCCCCGATCTCGGCCTTCACGTCATCCCCCTGGGCTCGGAAAGCCATGCGGCTCGGATCTGTGCCGAGTTTCGCTCCCGGCGGCTGGTCGCGGCCGCAGGGTGAGCGTTCCCACCGGCGAGGCGGGGGACAACGCCCGCGGCCGAGAGATGGGGCCCGCCGAGTTCCGCCGGTACGGCCAGCAGGCAGTGGATCTGGTCGCCCGATACCTGGAGGGGCTGGACGGAATGCCTCCCCATCCTCCGGTGGCCCCTGGCGACGTGCTGGCGGCGCTGCCCCCGTCCCCCCCTGAGGAGGGAGAGGAGCTGGGGGCCATCCTGGCGGACGTCGAGACTATCCTGCTACCCGCGTCGACCCACTGGAACCACCCCCGCTTCTTCGCCTACTTCAACAGCACCTCGGCGGCGGCCGGGATCCTGGGGGAGCTGCTGGCCGCGGGGGTCAACGCCAACGCCATGCTCTGGCGGACCGGCCCGGCGGCCACCGAGCTGGAGTACCTCACCTGCCGCTGGCTGGCTGAGCTGGTAGGGCTGCCCCCGAGCTTCGATGGCCACATCAACGACACCGCCTCCACCTCGACCATGGTGGCTCTGGGCGCGGCTCGCCACCAGGTGGCGCCCGAGGCCAGGGAGCGGGGGCTAAGCGGCCTGGCCCCCCTCCGGGTGTACGGGTCGACCCAGGCCCACTCCTCGGTGGAGAAGGCGGTGGTGGCGCTGGGGATGGGCCGCCGGGGGTACCGTCCCGTGGCCTGCGACTCGGAGTTCCGGATGATCCCCAGCGAGCTGGAGCGGGCGATAGAGGCGGACCTCAGGGCCGGAGTCATCCCCTGCGCCGTGGTGGCCACCGCCGGCACGACAGCCACCACCAGCGTCGACCCCATCCCGGCCATCGCCGAGGTTGCGTCCCGGCACCATCTCTGGCTCCATGTGGACGCGGCGCACGGCGGCGTGGCCGCCATCCTGCCCGAACGGCGCTGGGTCCTGGAGGGCGCCGACCGGGCCGACTCCCTGGTCGTCAACCCCCACAAGTGGCTCTTCACCCCGGTGGACTGCTCTGTGCTCTTCACCCCCCACCCCGAGGCCATCCGGCGTGCCTTCTCCCTGGTCCCGGCCTACCTGGAGACCCCGGAGTCGGACCGCGACTCCGGCCTGGGATCGCGCAACCTGATGGACTTCGGCGTCGCCCTCGGCAGGCGCCAGCGGGCCCTCAAGCTCTGGATGGTAATCCGCTATTTCGGCCGTTCCGGGCTGCAGCGGTTGCTGCGTTCCCACCTTCAGATGGCCGACTGGCTGCGCCGCCAGCTCGAAGCCGGCGGAGGGTGGGAGGTGATGGCGCCGGTTCCGCTGGCCACCGTCTGCTTCCGTCACCATCCGGAGGGCGCCGACGATGAGCTCGAGCTGGAGGCCCACAACCGGGAGGTGATGCGGCTGCTGAACGACTCCGGCGAGGCCTTCATCTCGCACGCCGCCCCCGACGGGCGGTTCCTACTGCGGGCCACCGTCGGGGGGCTGCGGACCACCCAGGAGGATGTGGAGCGACTCTTCGCGGCGCTGCAGCTGGCCGCCTCCCGGGCCGCCTGAAGCGGCCGCGCTTCTTCGCGCTTTACGTCAACGTAAAGTAAGGAGTATCCTCAGCCGAGACACCTGAGTTGGGAGGATACGTTGCCCGCTGCATCCCCGCCGACCGCTCCTGACCGCTACCGGGGGAAGTGGGTCGCGCTCTCCAACACCACCCTGGGGATGCTCATGGTGGTGATCAACTCCTCCATCACCCTGATCGCGCTCCCCGACATCTTCCGGGGCATCCACCTCAACCCCCTCACCCCGGGGAACACCGGTTACTTCCTGTGGCTGCTGATGGGCTACATGGTGGTCACCGCCGTGCTGGTGGTGAGCTTCGGGCGGCTCGGCGACATGTACGGCCGGGTGCGGATGTACAACCTGGGTTTCGCGGTCTTCTCCGCCTTCTCGGTGCTGCTCTCCGTCACCTGGCTAGACGGCCAGGCGGGGGCCCTCTGGCTGATCGCCATGCGCGTCATGCAGGGGGTGGGAGGCGCGCTTCTCTTCGCCAATTCCTCGGCCATCCTGACCGACGCCTTCCCCCCGGACCAGCGGGGGCTGGCCCTCGGGGTGAACCAGGTGGCGGCGATCGGTGGCTCGTTCATCGGCCTTATCCTGGGCGGGTTGCTGGGGCCGGTGGACTGGCATCTTGTCTTCCTGGTCTCGGTGCCCTTCGGCATTTTCGGCACCATCTGGGCCTACTTCAAACTCGAGGAGCGGGGGGTTCGCGTTCGCTCCACCATCGACTGGTGGGGCAACGTGACCTTCGCCGCCGGGCTGATCTCGCTGCTGGTGGGCATCACCTACGGGATCGAGCCCTACGGCAACTCGACCATGGGCTGGACCAGCCCCTCGGTCCTGACCGAGATTGGCTTGGGGGTGGTGCTGCTGGGGCTCTTCCTCTACTTGGAGACCCGGGTGCCCAACCCCATGTTCCGCCTCCCCCTCTTCCGGATCCGGGCCTTCGCCGCCGGCAACGTGGCCAGCCTGCTGGCGTCGCTGGGCCGAGGCGGCATCATGTTCATCCTCATCATCTGGCTGCAGGGGATCTGGCTCCCGGAGCACGGCTACAGCTTCGCCAGCACCCCGCTCTGGGCGGGGATCTACATGCTCCCCCTCACGGTGGGCTTCCTGGTCGCGGGGCCCGTCTCCGGGTACCTCTCGGACCGCTATGGGGCCCGTCCCTTCGCCACCGGAGGGATGCTGCTGGCCGCGCTCAGCTTCGGGCTGCTGGAACTGCTCCCCGCCGATTTCAGTTACCCGGTGTTCGCCGCGCTGCTCCTCCTCAACGGCCTTGCCATGGGGCTCTTCGCGTCCCCCAACCGGGCCGGGATCATGAACAGCCTTCCCGCCACCCAGCGCGGCGCCGGCTCCGGCATGACGGCGACCTTCCAGAACTCGGCCCAGGTGCTCTCGATCGGGATCTTCTTCACCCTCATAATCACCGGGCTGGCGGCACAGCTCCCCGAGGCGCTCTACCACGGTCTCACCGCTCAGGGGGTGCCGGCATCGGCGGCGGCCCGGGTCTCTCACCTTCCCCCAACCGGGGCCCTCTTCGCCGCCTTCTTGGGCTACAACCCTGTGCACTCGCTGCTCGGGCCCCTGCTCGTCCACATGCCGCCCGCCAAGGCTGCCTACCTCACCAGCCGCACCTTCTTCTCATCCCTGATCTCCGCTCCCTTCATGGGTGGGCTCCATGTGGCTTTCGACTTCGCCGTGGTGGCCTGCCTGGTGGCCGGGGTGGCCTCGTGGCTGCGCGGGGGCAAGTTCCACTACGAGGAGAGTGAGGCGTCCTTTGCCGCCAACAGCAAAAGGTCTCCCAGCAATCCGCCCCGCCTGGGCGCGGGTGGCCGCCTGCCTCAGGCGGAGAAGAGCCCGTCCAGGCGCCGGTAGCGCTCCCTTCGGCGGGCGGGGTCGAACCCCCGGGAGGTGAGCTCCAGGAGCCGGGCCTCCAGCCGCGGGCGAAGTAGCCGGGCGGTCTCGTCCCAGTCAGTGTGGGCGCCACCCGGGGGCTCGGGCACGATCTCGTCGGCGATCCCCCACTCCAGGAGGTTGGCCGCCTCCAGCCGGAGCGCCGCCGCGGCCTGCTGCTTGCGCCCGGCGTCCCGGAAGAGGATGGCGGCCGCCGCCTCCGGCGAGGCCACTGAGAGGAATGCGTGCTCCAGCACCAGGACCGAGTCCGCCAGGAGCGTCGCCAGCGCCCCACCGCTGCCCCCCTCTCCGATCACCACCGCCAGGTACGGGGTGGGAAGGGCCAGCTGCGCCTCAAGGGTCTGAGCTATGGCCCAAGCTTGGCCTCGCTCCTCGGCGGCCACCCCGGGGTAGGCGCCCGGGGTGTCGATGAAGCTGACCACCGGCAGCTTGAGCCGTCCCGCCAGGGTAAAGAGCCGCTGGGCCTTGCGGTAGCCCTCGGGGTGGGCCATGCCGAAGTTGCGCTTGCCCCGCTCCTCCAGGGTCCTCCCCTTCTGGTTGGCGACCACCGCCAGCGGCTGGCCCCCCAGCCGGGCTAGCCCGATCACCACCGCAGCGTCATCCCCGCCCTGGCGGTCGCCGTGGAGCTCTATGAAGTCGTCCAGGCAGCGCTGGACTAGATCCAGGGAGTAGGGGCGGTCGGGGTGTCGAGAGACCTCTACGTGGGCCCAGGCGGCCTGGGCGGCGTCCCCGGCGGCGGCGCCGACCGGGTCCGTGGAGTTCACGCCGGCCGCCCGGCGTCCTCCGCGGTGGAGGCACCCAGTACCGCCAGCAGGCGCCCCAGGACCTCGCGCAGCTGGCGGCGGTCGACCACCTGGTCGATCAGGCCGCGCGCATGGTGGAACTCACTGGTCTGGAAGCCGGCGGGGAGCTGCTCATAGGTGGCCTGGGTGATGACCCTAGCCCCGGTGAACCCGATCATCGCCTTGGGCTCGGCCAGGATGACGTCGCCGAGGGCCGCGAAGCTGGCGATGCTCCCCCCCATTGTGGGGTCGGCCAGGATGGAGATGAACGGGACGTGGGCCTCCGCCAGCTGGTGGAGGGCGGCCACGCTCTTGGCCATCTGCATCAGGGAGAAGACCCCCTCCTGCATCCGTGCTCCCCCGGAGGATGTGACGCATACGAAGGGGCGCAGCTCTACGGCGCTCCTCTCGATGGCCCGGGCCAGCCGCTCGCCGACGGCGGTGGAGAGGCTGCCCCCCAGGAAGCCGAAGTCGAAAGAGGCGAGCCCCACCGGGTGCCCGCAGATCGAGGCTGCCCCGGTGAGGATCGCATCCGGGAGCTGCTGCCTCTGGCGGGCCTCGGCCAGGCGGTCCACGTAGGCCCTGGTGTCCACGAAGCCCAGGCGGTCGCTGCCCGCGAGATCCGGGTCCCACTCCTGGAAGGTGCCCTTGTCAGCCAGCTGGCGGACTCTCTCGTGGGCGCTGATCCGGGAGTGGTGCTCGCAGGCGGGACAGACGTAAAGGCTGCCGGCGGCCTGCGCCATGGGGAAGGTGCGTTGGCAGGCGCCACAGGTGAATCCAGAGTCCACCGTGCGCGGACGAGCGTAGGCAGGGCTTATCGCCATCTGGGTCCTCCCTCGCGGGCCCGCGGCCCGATCTCGACCACCGTTCCGGCCCCAGGTCTCACTGAAGGTTGAGTCCCGGAGACCGGCAAAGGTTACGCTCCGGTTGGGGTCCACCCCGAGCCCGTAACCTAGCGGTGAAGATGAGTCTTGCAGAGCACGTGGGCAATCCCTGGCGCGCGGGCGATGGAGGCTCGCCACCGGGCTGCCGGCTGGTGGCAGTGGGCAGCGCGCTTCCAGAGCGACGCCTCACCAACTCCGAGGTCGAGACCTTCATCGACACTTCCGACGAGTGGATCAGCAGCCGGACCGGGATCCACGAGCGCCGGATCGCGGATCCTGAGGTCACGCTGGTGGGCATCGCCGCCCGAGCGGCACGGGCGGCGATGGCCGCCGGGGGCTGGACGGCGGCGGACGTGGACACGATCATCTGTTCCAGCAGCTCCCCGGACGAGACCTTCCCCTCGCTGGCCTGCCGGCTGCAGGCCGAGCTGGGCTGTCCCCACGGGACGGCCTTCGACATCCAGGCCGCCTGCTCTGGGGCCATCTATGGGCTCGCGCTGGCCCAGTCGCTGATCCAGACCGGGCTCAGCCACCGGGTCCTGGTCGTGGCGGCCGAGTTGTTCAGCCGGCTAGTCGACTGGTCGGACCGGTCCACCGCGGTCCTCTTCGGGGACGGTGCCGGGGCCCTGCTCGTCGGGGGGCCCGGGGAACCCGGCAGCGAGATCGTCGCCATCGACCTGGGGGCGGACGGGACTGGGGCGGCCTCCCTGGGCACATCCCCGGCCCCGGACACGGCCCTCCCCGAGGCGATCCCGGCCTACGCCCGGGCGGAGCGGTCCCTCAACCGGGTCGTCTTCATGAACGGCCGCGAGGTCTTCCGCTTCTCCACCCGCATCCTGGAGCAGCTGATCGTCCGGCTCGCCGGGGCCGTCGGAGTGCCCCTTGGGGAGATCACCCTGGTGGTCCCCCATCAGGCCAACTCCCGGATCCTGGCCACCGCCGCCGGGCGGCTCGGCATACCCATGGAGCGTTTCGCCGTCAACGTTGACCGGATGGGCAACACCTCGTCCGCCTCGGTCCCTCTGGCTCTGGCCGAGGCCGCCGCCAGCGGGCGCCTCGTGCCCGGAGCCGGGGTCTGCCTGGTGGCTTTCGGGGCAGGGCTCACCTGGGCGGGGGCCTTCCTCAGGTGGGGAGACACCCCCGCGGTGGTTGACGACCCCGGAGGCGAGCTCGTATCCGATCGGGGACGACAGGAGGCAGTGGAGTGACGCAGGCGCGGAACGGAACCAGGATCGTGGTCACCGGGATGGGGGCTGTGACCCCGGTCGGCATCGGGGTGAAGGCGGCCTGGGAGGCGGTGTGCGCCGGCCGCAACGGCATCCACCGGATCCAGGGTTTCGACCCCGAGCCCTACGGGTCGCAGATGGCCGGAGAGGTGCTGGACTTCGAGCCCACCGACTACGTGGACCGCAAGCAGGTGAGCCGCACCGCTCGCTTCACCCAGTTTGCGCTGGCGGCCACCCAGGAGGCCATGGACCAGTCCGGGTTGCCCATCGACGACTCCAACCGCGACCTCGTGGGGGTGATCGTGGGCTCTGGCATAGGAGGGCTCAAGGTCACCGAGGAGGCCACGCACACCCTGGCGGAGCGGGGCCCCCGAAGACTGAGCCCCTTCACCGTACCCATGATCCTGGCGGACATCGCCGCCGGGGAGGTCGCCATGCGCTTCGGAGCCAGCGGACCCAACTTCGCGCTGGTCTCCGCGTGCGCCACCGGAGCGCACGCCATCGGGGAGGCCGCCGAGATCATCCGGCGGGGGGACGCCGTGGCCTGCATCGCGGGCGGCAGCGAGGCCTCGATCACTCCGCTGGCGGTGGGCGCCTTCAGCTCCATGCGGGCCCTCTCGCAGCGCAACGACGATCCCGAGCACGCCAGCCGGCCCTTCGACGCGGGTCGGGACGGGTTCGTGGTGGCCGAGGCCTGCGCCATCCTGATCCTGGAGGACTACGAGCATGCCCAGAGGCGCTCGGCGCCCATCCTGGCGGAGGTCGCCGGCTACGGCGCCAGCGCCGATGCCTACCACCTGACCGCCCCTGAGCCCACCGGACGAGGGGCCAGGCGGGCGATGGTCCGGGCGCTGGAGAAGGCCGGGGCGGGGCCGGACGAGGTCGACTACGTGAACGCCCACGGCACCTCCACTCCGATGAACGACGCAGCCGAGACCTCGGCGATCAAGCAGGTTCTCGGGGAGCGGGCCCACCGGATCCCGGTGTCCTCCACCAAGTCCATGACCGGACACGCCCTGGGGGCCGCCGGGGCGATGGAGTCGGTGTTCTCGGTGATGGCCATCGTGGACGGCCGGGTTCCCCCGACCATCAACTACCGGGACCCTGACCCGGAGTGCGACCTCGACTACGTGCCCGAGGGGGCCCGCCTCGTGCGGCCGCGGCTGGTGCTGAACAACTCCTTCGGCTTCGGGGGGCACAACGCCTGCCTGGCCTTCCGGGCCCTCGAGCCGGGCTCTTAACCAGCCCTTAGCCCCCGGATAGCCCGGGCTTAGCTCCCGCGGCGCAACACTTCAGTCGGGCCGTCGGCCCGGGTACTGGCCAAGCTTGCCCCCATCCCTAATTCGTCGGGGGCGCCTCTCTAGGACCCTCCCGTGCCGGGGGCTGCCGAAGGCAGCCCCCGGCCTTGCCGGCCGCCGGTGGGGGAGCCGTCACCCGGGTGGCAACGCTGAGCGGCGCAGAAGGGATACCCCCTTGGGCGGCGCTGTTCCCCGGTGAGATCCTCGAAGCGTCCCGGAAGGCGGCCCGGAAGGAGGTGGACGCCATGGACAGGCCGGCGGCGCGTGCTCCCCAGCAAATGGCGGGCGGAGCGGGGCCAGCTCCGGCAGGGGCGCGGGTGGCGCCTGGCAGCGCCTCCAGCCCCGCCGGGAGAACGCCCCGACGCACCTTGGCCGGTGGCGGCGTCGGGTGGCGCCGGGACGCGCCGGCGGTCGAGGCGGGAGATCGTCGGTGCCGCCGATGGGCTCTGGCGCTGGTGGCCGCGATGCTCCTGGCCGGTGCCGCTTTGGCGGCAGCGCTCCCCGGGCCTCATGGCACCAGGCGCCCGTCCACCCGGGCCCAGCCCGCGGGGTTGGGCGTCAACCTGGAACGGCTCGCCCGGCTGGCGGACTCCGGGGTGGTCACCATCTCCGCCGTGGACGGATACAGCGGGGACCGTCTGAGCGCCACCGGCGTCGTCGTCGACCGGGAGGGGGAGGTGCTGACCAACAACCACGTCGTCGAGGGGGCGACGTCGATCATGGTTCAGCTCGGCGGAGTGGGTCGGTCGTATCCGGCCGTGGTGGTGGGAGAGGCTCCCAGCCGGGACATCGCGGTTCTCACGGTGGCGGGAGCCGGCGGCTTCCAACCTCTGCCCATGGCCGGGTCGGAGGAGCTTCAGCCCGGCTCCGCCATCGTGGTGGTGGGCAACCAGGGCCCCGGCGCTCCGTTGGCGAGCTCCGGCGAGGTCGTGGGACTGGGGATGCGGCTGGCCGCCACCGATCCCGTGACCGAGGCGCCCGAGGACCTCGTGGGGATGATCGAGATGGACGTGCCCGTCCAACCGGGCGACTCCGGAGGCCCCGTCCTGGACGCGTCCGGGCAGGTGGTGGGGATGACCACGGCCGGCGAGGAGATCGCGGACGGGCTGGTCCCCGCGGACGCGGCCTACGCCATACCCATCGCCGCGGCCCTAGCGGTGGCTGCGCAGATCGAGGGAGGCCGCCCCGGCCCGGGTCTGGTCCTCGGCGCCCCGGCGTTCCTCGGCGTCGAAGCACAGACCTACACCACGGAGGTGGAGGCCGGGCCGCCGCCGGTTGTGGCCCTTCTCAGCGATTGGCAACCTCAGCCGGCCTCGGGGGCCATTGTCCTGCGGGTGGTGAGAGGGTCCCCTGCCGCCGCGGCCGGCATGCGGGCGGGGGACGTGATCGTCCGCCTGGCGACCATCCGCGTCGACTCCCTGGAGTCTTTGGCGACGGGCCTCGAGGACCTGCATCCCGGCAGCCGCGTGGAGGTGTGCTGGGTGGATCCCACCGGGAACCCCGCCTACGCCATCGTCGACCTGGCGCCCGGCCCACCTGTCTGACGCCCAGTCCCCATCTCGAATGCCGCACACCTGGGGGGAAACCCCGGGGTTCGCGGGGGTGGAGTCACCCTCCGGGGAATCGGTGCAATCACCCTTAGAACCGCGGCCGCCAAAGTCCAGAGTCTGTAGGTGGAATCCACCGGATGCCCCGGCGAGGCCGGGGTGATGGGGAGAGGAATTAAGGGTCTGGGCCCCATGGCCCGGGAGGTGCCGCGATGCGACGGAAGACCTTCGACGGAATCCTGACAGTGCTGGGAGCGCTGGTGACGGTGATCCTGGTGGGGGCGGGCTCTCTCCTGCTCTGGGGCGCCAACTACACCAATTCAGAGGTTCACAACCAGCTGGCCTCTCAGAAGATCTACTTCCCGGCGGCCAACAGCGCGGAGATCAAGGCTCTTCCCGCGGCCGACGCCACCCTCATGAAGCAGTACGCGGGACAGCTCATGACCACCGGAGCTCAGGCCGAGGTCTGGGCGGACCACTTCATCGCCGTACACCTGCACGAGATCGGGCTCACCTACGACCAGGCCAGCACGCTGGCCCGCTCCAACCCCACCAACACCAAGTACGCGGCCCTCGAGAGCACGGTTTTCCAGGGCACCACGCTCCGCAGTGAGCTGCTGGAGGCGTACGGGTTCTCCGTCTTCGGAACCATCGCTTGGATCTCCTCGCTGGTGGCGTTCTCCCTGGCTGTGGTTTTCCTCCTGCTCACGGTGCTGGGAGTCGCCCACTGGCGGAAGGTCTCGCCCACGGCTGAGATCTGAGCCTCAAAGCTCTGACCAGACCCGGAAAGGAGGGGTCTCGCCCACTGGGCGGGACCCCTCCCGACTTGTCTGGATCGCGACACGGTGGCCGGCTCCCGGCGACAGTCCGGCTGCGAACGGGTCCTGAGTCCTTCCAGTGATCAGGGGCGCTCTGGCCCCGGGGCTAGGCGAAGGGCAGCCGCTAGGGGGCAACCACGGCCCATCTCCCCGGCATCCACCCAGCGAGGGCGGGTGATTCCGCGCTGATCTCGCCGCGTCCCGCCCTCGACCATGAGAGACGGAACTTCTCTCCGGGCCGCCGCGGCGGCCCGGCCCTGGAGGGCGACGTGGTGGGAGTGGCCTCTGGCGCAGTGGTGCCGGCGAGGAGCACGGGCTGGGCCCACGCGGCCGACTTCTTGAGTTTCGTCAAGCCCCACATCGACGTCACCTTCGTCGCCGTCGCGGTCGCGGGGGCGGTTGTCAGCTGGCACCGGTCCGGGCCCTTCCCGCTCTTCCAGGTACTTGTCCTGGCGGGCTCCGTGGCTCTGCTCAGCTCTGGGGCCGAGTGCTGGACCAACATCCGCGACCGCGACCTCGACGCCGTGATGCCCCGGACCCAGGGCCGGCCGCTAGTGAGCGGCCGGATCTCCCTCGGGGAGGCGCTCCTTCTTGCCGTGGTCCTCACCGGGTCCGGTCTGGCGCTGGCGGCGCTCCTGGGCCCTGTCGCCCTCGCCTTCCTTACCTTCGCCCTTCTCAGCAACGTGGTGGTCTACAGCCTGCTCACCAAGCGGGCCACCCCTTGGAGCATCGTCCTCGGCTCGGTGGTGGGAGCGCTCCCACTCTGGGCCGGCGCCGCGGCTGTCCGTGAGCCCGTCCCCGCCGCGGAATGGATGCTCGGCGGCGCGGTCGGCGTATGGATCTTCGTCCACATCTGGGTGATCGCTCTGCGCTACCGGGACGACTACGCCGCGGGATCCGTCCCGATGGCACCGCTGGTGTGGAGCCCCGCCTGGCTCCGCGCGGGCCTGGTGGCGTCCGCTGCGGGGATGGGCGCCCTCTCGGTGGGCTCCATGCTCAGCCTCGGCGGGCCGGCTGTGCCCGGTGCGGCGGCACTGACCGGGGTCTATTCCGCCGCGATCCTGGTGGGGTCCGCCCTGGTGCCCACCAGGCCCCGGCTGGCTGGTCCCCTCATTCACCTAGTCACGGTCTATTTGTTGGTGGTCCTGGGTGCGGCTGTGGCCTGCGCGCTATGAACTCGCGGAAGGCCGCCGGAAAGGGCTGAGAGGAGAGGAGGGGACGATGGCAACAGCAGTCGACGCCTCGGGGAGCCCGGGGACGGTCCCTGTCACCAAGGGTTCTGGGTTGGACTTCACGGCCGTGATGGTGAGGGTCCTCATGGCCTGGATCGTGGTCGTGGCGGTGCTGAGCTTCGTCACCGCGCCCTGGCTGGCGCCGGGTAACGGCGGGGACCTAACCCCCACCCTGGTGTGGTTCTACCACGCCCTTATGCTTCCGGCCGCCCTTCTGTTCTTGATCATCTGCACCCGGGTCTTCACCCTTCACTCCTGGGTCCGCTACCTGGTGACCCACAGCGCCCTGGTGGCCCTCTTCGAGGGTGCCGGCTTCCTGATCCTCGGTTACGGGACGTTGCACAACGTCCCCTCGCTGGTCGACTTCGGCTTCTGGGTCATCATGCCCGCCACCCTCGAGCTCTTCGGGGTGACCGTGCTCTTCGTGGTGGACCTCGCCTGGTGCGCGCTGGTGCCCCCCAAGGGCGAGGCGATGACCCCACAGAAGGCCGAGATCACCTGGGTGTTCTTCTTCGCCGGGGTGTCGGTCCTGACCTGGGTGGTGTTCGGGCTGCTGGCCGCGGCCTCCCAGGTGGGCATCAGCTGGAGCTTCTGGGCGGGAGCCCAGCATGAGTCCTCCTCGGCGCTGATGGGCAACATCGTGACCTCACACTCTCACGGGATGCTGCCCACGTTCATGGCAGCGATCGTCCTGCTGGCGGCGGAGGCCTTCGGCTACTCCCGGCTCACCGGGGCGCGCAAGCAGGTGGCCCGGTCCGGAGCCGGGCTGATGCTGGCGGGGATCGCCCTGTACTCCGGCATCTACACCGTCTCCGGGCTGGGCACCTTCGTGATCCCCGCCTGGTTCCCCCATGGGGCGGGGGGCGCCAACGGGATCGCCATGGACGACACCATGACCGGTCTGGTTGGGGTGGGCGCACTCATCCTGGCAGGCGCCATGCTGCCGGAGCTCCGCGGGGTCTTCCTCCGGGTGGCTGGGGGCACCGGGCGGGCGGTCAGGCGGGTGAACCCGGTTCGGGTCGGTGTCTACCTCACCTACCTGATGGCGACCGCCGACATGTACTTCTACGGCTACTACATCGAGATGAACGAGACGCAGTTCGGGTTCGCCAGCACCGGCTCCGCCTCCCGGGTGATCGACGACCAGATCTTCACCCGCAGCCACCTGCTGTTCGTCTTCGGCGCGCTTCCCATCGTGGCGGTCTTCCTGCTGGCCACCGAGCTGGTGGGCAACGTCTCGGCCGCCGGGTTAACTGTGAAGAGGTGGATGGCCCGCCTGGTGATGGCGGGCATGGTGGTGACGCTGGTGGGCATGGGCATCTGGGTGTTCTCGACCCCCGGGCATCTGAGCACCTGGTCGATCGGCAGTGGGGGCGAGCTGCTCTACGTTGCCGGACAGGTGCTGATGCTGATCGGGGCCATCGTCTCCCTGTTCGCTCCCCTGCTCAACCGGAGCGAGTCGGCGGCCACCCTGGAGGCGCCGGCACCCAGCGCGAGCGCTGCCTGACCGCAATGGCCCGCACCCTCTGCGAAGAGGGTGCGGGCCAGTCTTCGAACGTGGTGGACGTGGTGAGTCGGCTGTCGCGGCTGCCGCCACTACCCTCCCGGGCGGCCCCGCTCAGGCGGGCCAGTCGGTCTGACATCGCCTTTCAGCTTTGTTCACGGCTCGTTGGGCCGGAGTCAGCCTTCCGGACCCGTGACGTGGCGCACGCACGGAATGATGCCCGCCTTGAACACCGAGGTCATCCCCGGCGACCGGTCCCCCGTGAGCGGCTCGCCGGGGGTTGGGGGGATTTTCAACGGCCCAGTTGCCAGGCAGAACGAATCCAGCAGTTGTCCCCGCTCAACCCGGCCAGCTCCAAGGTACCTGGACCTCGACTCCTCAAGTCGCACCTTCGTTAGTCAACAAGTCGCAACTAAGCCGTCGTCTAGCTTGGGAAAATGCCCTCCGGTTGCCCCCTCCTCGCCTCCAGCGCCCTGACAACAGCCGGCTGATTCGAGGCCTCCCCCAGCGGGAGGCTTCACTGTGCCCGAATTCAGGCTGAACTCGATCCGAGACCTCCGTCGGGCCCGCTTCCGAGCGTGCAAGCTGTCCCAAGACGAGGGTGGGGCTGACTTCAGGCACCGGTTTTGGCTCCGAGAATTGACTTCAGGAGCAACTTTGCAACTCTAGCTACAACTGTCGTGGTGGGGCTGTTGCAGGGTTCTGGATCGGAGCGAATTTGAACGTGCGCGGCGGCTCTCTAA
>JAJYWQ010000058.1 GCA_021791415.1 bacterium
CGTCGGCTCCATATTTGATCGCAAAGTTGGGTCGCCAGCAGTCGCCAGAGACCGTGAAAGGTCGTTCCGTGAGTGGTCAACTAAGTGGTCCAACCCCACTTCGGGCTCTGGGCCAAGCAGCCTCCCGAGCCGGTCGGCGGCGTCCCGCTCGAGCGCGTCAGCCACGCCGCCGTAATGACGGCTGGTGAGAGCGACGCTGGAGTGACCGAGTTTGCGGCTGACCACAGAGATATCCGCTCCCGATGCCAGCATGAGCGCCCCGTGGGCGTCCCTCAGGGCGTGCCAGGGAAACTTCGGCAGGGCCGCTTTCTGGAGCGCGTCCGGGAAGAGGTGGGTGAGGCTGGTACCACTCCGAGGCGCTCCCTTCGTCGTGGTGAACTCGAGGCCGGGGATCGGCTGGTGCCAGCGCGCCCCAGCCGCAAGCTGGGCTTCGAGCTGGGTCTGGCGCTCAGCGCCCCTACACCCACTTCCGGGAGGGCGACAACGCGCCTGCTGCTGGCGGACTTGGGCTCAACCAAGTGGTAGGCTCCAGCGATCCGCTGAAGTTCCATCCGCACTGAGAGGCTTCAACGCTCGAAGTCGATATCCTCCCAACGGAGCCCGAGTTGCTCGCCTTGGCGTAGACCCGTGGTGATCGCCACGGCCACTAGCCGTTGCAGGCCGGGATTGGGACAGGCATCCAAGACCGACCGCAGCTGCTCTGGTGACAGCACCACTGGCTGCGGCGGTGCGAGGTGGGGAGGATCGGCCAGCTTCGCGACGTTGCGGGCCACCTGGCCCCACTGCTCAGCGTCGGCCAACGCCGCCCGCAAGACTGCCCTGCTATGCGCCGCCGTCCTCGGGCTCAACCCGTCCTGCTGTACCTGAGCCATCATGCGGGACACGTCCGCCGGGCTCAGCTTGGCGAGCCGGATGGCTCCGAGTTGGGGGATCAGTTGGCGCTCGGCGAGCTGGCGGAAGCGTGTGAAGCTGGATGGCCGAAGCCGGGGCTCGACCACCTGGAGCCACTCGGCGAGGAAGTTGCCGACCGTAATGCGCTCATCGACCACCGGCTGGCCCTCGTCGAGCTGTCTTCGGAGTTGGCGCAGTTTGAGCACCACATCCTGTCGGGTGCAGCCATAGACCGATCTGGCCCGGTGCTTTCCCCTCTCCCACCCGAGCTCAATGCGGCCCTCCCAACGGCCGTCGGCTCGGAGCCGAATGGTCCCCTCGCCCTGACCTCCGCGGCGGGTCATTGCAAGTGGACCGTGGCCTGCCAAATGGTACGCGGGCGCGCGAGAGAGAGGGGTGGTTAGCGGGATTTGGCGGCCGGGGCCCTGCTTCCCGCTTCCTCGCCGAGTGGCTCCCGGCTATGGATCCGGGTGCCGACCACCCTTCCGCTGATCGTGTCAGGTAGTGCCTGTGCTCCTGCCGAAGTCGTCGGTGCGTGATAGGGGCGTCGGGTGCCGGGCTCGACAGTGATGGGGGCGGGCACCCAAATACCTGCCTGGACCCCCGCGAGAATCCGGTCTAGCTCTTGGTGCCGTCGTGGTGGTGGAAATCCCGTTGGAGAATGAAGCCTATCCTGATGAGCAGACCATACTGGCGGTGTATACTCGGCGTATGGATAGCGGTCCGGTCGCGTGGGACGCGGCCAACCGCAAGCACCTGGGCCGGGCTCACCCGGAACGAAACATAACCCTGGACGAGATTGAAGAGGCCATGACCGATCCGGATCGAGTCGATGAACCAGACCCGCAGCGGGAACCCGTCCGGGTATTGCGGGGCCGTACACGCGCTGGGCGCTTGCTCTATGTGGCCTATGTCCCGCTCTCATCGGGCCGGTACCCAGTTCATGCGCACGCCATTGGGAGGCGGGGACGATGACCAACGACCGAGCGATTGGGCAACGGTTCGGTCCAGAGGCACATCAGTATGACCCCTACGAGGGAATGACTGGTGATGAGTTCGTGGCTGAGGTGGAAGCGGCTTTCACTGCGGCGCGGAAGCATCAACGGGCCATCTCGTTGAAGCTGCCGGAGGAGCTACTTGAGCGGACCAAGGCCGAGGCGTCGCGGCACGGGCTCCCGTATCAGACGTTCATCAAGGTGGTGCTGGAGAAGAGCTTGGACCGGCTGGGCCGGGGCCGAGTTTGACCGTGAAAGCACCACGGATGAGCGCCTACTTGGCAGCTGAGCCCTTGCACGGGCACCCGGTGGTGCTGGAGCGCTCGCGAACCGGACTCGGGGCCTACGCGCCGGACCATCCGGGATGCGTTGCCATGGGGCCGACGGTGGCCGTGACCTTGGAGCGCATGGCTGGAGACATAGCCGCCCACTTGGCCGGGATGTGTGAGGATGGCGAGCCCATCCCGGAGCCCTCGGCCAGTGTCGCCATCGTAAGGCCAGCGGCTTCCCGAGGCGAGTCGTCCGTCTAGCGTCGGCCGATGTGGCGCTGAGGCCGCCAAGCCCAGTGAGACGGGGGCGATGTACTGGCGATAGGCGGCCGCTAGTGGTCAACTAAGTGGTCATGGCACTTCGGAGCAACATGGCACTGATCGCAGAGACGGCGGTTTCGTAAACCGCTGGCCGGGAGTTCGAATCTCCCCGTCGGCTCTCTAGTCTGATCTCAGTGGGTACCGCTGGATCACTGGCCCGGCGCGTTCGCGTCCTACCGCAGTTCTCAGCCCTCAAGTGCCGAACGCTCTCGGTTAGACCGCCTGATGGCCAGCGGCTCAGAGCGAGTCGAGGAATCGGCGAACCGCGAGGTTCCACGCCTCGGGATCCTCGAAATAAGGGGAGTGGCCGCACCCGCTTAGTTCCACGATCCGGCTATTGGGTAGCAGGCCGGCGAGCGCCCGGACTGCAGGCGGGGCGATGAGGGTGTCGCCGTCGCCAACCAGGCAAAGCACCGGCATGGTCAGGCGGGCCGCCTCTGACTCGTCGTGGCTGACCTGTATCAACCGCGGGAACATGACGGCCGGATCTGCGCCGCCCATGCCCCCCAGAGACTGGTAAAGGTGCGCACGTTCGGGATGGCGTTCGCTGAAGGCCTTCCCAAGCGCCCGGTGCGCGCCGAGCACCTCCGGGGCCTCGAAGCGGGCGGCGGGCCCGCGGTCCCACGCGACCTCTATCGCGGGTGAGGTGATGCCCCCTAGGGTGTCCGCGAGCACGAGGCTGCGCGCCAGCCCCGGACGGGCGAGCGCAACCCCTACAGTCGTCCAACCGCCCATGGACTGGCCGACTAGGTCCGCTCTGTCCACTCCAAGATGGTCTAGGACCGCCAGCAGGTCACCGACGGCGACCTCCGGACCCGAGAGCCCGGCGAGGTCGCTGGAGCGGCCATAACCACGGTGGTCCCACGTGATCACCTTGCGGTCCGCAGCGAAAGGTGCCACCTGCTGGTACCACACGGCGTGATTCCCGCCGGCGCCGTGGCTCAAAACCATTGGCACCCCTCCCTCACCCACGACCTCGAAGTAGATCTGCTCCCCTCCACTTTCCACGAACCCCGTGCGGCGGGGGAGCGCTTTCGAGGCGCCAGTTGCGTCCGCCCGGGCGGCCCGGCTCCGGACCGCGACGCAGTCCATCTCCACCCTTGCGCCCAGCACCAGTTCCACCCCGCCGACGGCGATCCGAGCCGGCGGGGTCTCGCGGAAGAATGCGCTGTACGCCTCGTTCATCGCCGCGAACTCGGCCATGTCGGCCATGTACACGTTCACCTTCACCACGTCGTCCCAGGTGGCTCCAGCGGCACGGAGGATCTGATTGATATTGACGAGCGTCTGGGTGGTCTCGGCCCTGATGCCGCCGGGGACGAGCGACGGGCCATCGGCGCCGATCGTCCCGGACACGTGTATCACGTCGCCCGCCACGCCGGCATGCGAGAACTGCGGCAGCCGTCCCAGGCCCTCAACTACGAGGCGCTCAACCCTGCTCATCGGGCCATCCTTGCACCGCGGGACCGTTCACGCTCGTGTCGCGCGTCGCGGTGCCGGTGACTATCGACCGCGAGTCGAATGGCCGCGATCCAACTGCTGGTGGGAGTTCCAGGTCGTGACTCCCGGTGACGGCAAGTACCGCCATCGACGGGAGCGCGGACCCGAGTTCCACGAGCCGCAGTGTACCGGGCCAGGACGCAGTTTGCGGCACCACGGACGGGCGGCAAACTGAGTGCATCCATCCCGGATCCCTCGTCACCCGCGCCGCGAACTCGGCGCTCCACAATCTCGCCGCAGTGCGCGGCCAGTGATGGCCGACCTTCCCGTCTACAAGGCCCAGTGGCCGGAGTCACCTCTACCGCGCGGCACGGCTATCGGAGTCGGTTAGGGCGGTGCGCCGGGGCCCGGAACCGGCGATCCGAAGTGCGTCACCAGGAGGGTCCGCAACCTCGCTGTGGACCGGACCGTGGCACGCGCCTGTGTGTGGAGGACGCTCTGGGGCGACCGGTAGCAGGGCGCAGCGCCCACCGGCCGCCAGATCGCCGCGAGTCCGACATCCCGCGGGACGGGTTCGCGGCAGCGGGCCTCGGTGCGGCCGGAGCGAGGCGGTCATCCCGCGAGTCACCACTATTCCACGTCCGACCGGCTCGGCCGAGGTGCAGTCCCCAGTCCGCCCCGGAGGCAGGGGGAGATGCGACTCAGATGTCCTGGAGCCCGGAGATCAACCGGTCCACGTCAGCGTGGTCGTTGTAGTGGACCAGCCCGGCACGTACCGCACCCTGGGGCTGAAGTCCCAGCGCCCGCGTTATCTCATAGGCATAGTTGTCCCCACTCCACACATTGACACCCCGTGCCGCTAGAAGGGACGCGACGCCGTCGGGAGTGTGCCCTGCCACGGTGAAATAGGCCGTTGGGGCGCGCCGGACGGCTCGACCGAAGACGGTGATCCCAGGCATCTCCAACAGGGCCCCGAGCAGGACTTTGAAGAGGCGTTCCTCACTCGCCTCGACCGCGGCCATGGCCCGAAGGATCCGCTGCCGGCGCGACCCGGGGGCCGTACCTGCCAGGCCGGCCAGATGCTCGACCGCGGCCGTCACCCCGGCGTAGTCGGCGAATGGTGGCGTCCCCAGCTGGAAGCGGTCCGGAACACTGTCGCTGGCGGGGAGCAACTTATCGGGCCTAAAGCGATCGAGAAGGTCAGGCGGAGCCACCAGGGCGGCCACATGCGGCCCGCACCACTTGTACGCCGAGGTGACATAGAAGTCAGCTCCCAGGCTTTGGACGTCCACCGGGGAGTGAGGGGTGGCGTGGACCCCGTCCACGTAGGTCAAGGCCCCTTCGCGGTGGGCAATGGCGCTGATACCGGAGACGTCAGGTCGGGTGCCGAGGACGTTGCTGGCGGCGGTGACCGCCACCAGTCTGGTCCTAGGGCCGACCAGTCTTTCGTACTGCTCCAGCGGGAGCTCCCCGGAGTCGAGGTCCACCTCCGCCACCCGCACCGTGGCACCGGCCCGGGACGCAGCCTGCACCCAAGGGCGGAAGTTGCCGTCGTGCTCCAACCGCGATATGACGATCTCGTCGCCGGGCGACCACTCGCGGGCCAGCAGGTCGGAGAACTTGTAGGTGAGCGACGTCATGCTGGGGCCCATCACGACGCCTTGGGGATCCCCACCGACCAGGTCGGCGACCGCTTGCCGGCACTCGGCGACCAGGTAGTTAGCGTGCTGGCTGGCTGGGAAGAAGCCGTCGGTGTTGCTGAGACCATGCCGATAGGCGCCCGCGATCGCCGAGATCACCGCTGCCGGCGTCTGGGTGCCCGCGGCTGCGTCCAGGTAGGCACGGCCATCCGCCAGCGCGGGGAACTCCGTCCGGATGGCGCGAGTGTCAAGTTCGGTGGTGTCGTTGATCATGTGCCTCCCCGGCATCCGTATGGCCTCCCACTTCGATTCTAGGAGGGCGGCATCGCGCCCACGCGGCGAAAGTGGCCCGGGCCAGGAGCGGTGCCGGAAGGGGCGCCGTGGGTAGACCGGGGAGTACACAACACCCGAGACCTAGAATCCGTGTTGGAGGTGGACCTCTGGCTGGTGTGCGCCGGCCGTGCCTGATCGCCCGCGGAGTTGGGAGTCTCACGTGGAACCGGAGCTCGACGAGGACCTGGACGGTGTACCCACGGCCGGAGGCGTGCGCGCGCTGAGCCCGGCGAGGTGGGCGGAGCTCCAAGCTCACTCCGCCGCCATACTCTCGGGGTTGGGGCTCGACTTGGACACCCCTTCGACCCGGGACACGCCCCGACGGTTCCTGCGCGCCCTGTATGACGCCACCTCGGGGTACGATGGAGATCCCAAGCTGCTGACGGTGTTCCCCACCGAGTGCCGCGGAGGGGCGGACTGCCGCATCAGTCAGATCATCGAGGGGCCAGTCCCCTTCTTTGCCGTCTGCGAGCACCATGCGCTGCCCTTCCATGGGACGGCCCACGTGGCCTACATCGCCCACGAGCACATAGTCGGCCTGTCCAAGCTGACCCGGTTGGTGCAGGTCTACAGCCGCCGGTTCACCGTTCAGGAGCGAATCGGTCAGGAGATCGCCGACTGGATGGTGGAGCATCTCCAGCCCCACGGAGTCGCGGTCCACCTCGAGGCGGCCCACCTCTGCACCCAGATGCGGGGAGTCCGGGATGACCGCACCCGCACGGCGACGACCTTCTGGCGCGGGGCCTACGAGTCGGACCCGGAACTGCGGAATGACTTCATGGGCACGGTGTGGCAGCACCATCAGACCCACCCCTGACGGTGGTGGGCGGCGCCACCGGGGCGCTTGGCCGCGCCGTGGTGCTGGAGCTCTCCAGGCGGGGACACCGTGTGGTGGCCATCGGGCGCACCGCGGCTGACGTCCCTGGTGCGATTCGGACGCTGGCGGCCGACCTGACGGCGCGGGACGGGGCCGAGGCGGTTTTCGGGGAGGTCGGGGCCATGGGAGAGGTGGACTCCCTGGTGAACGTGGCCGGCGGATTCGCTCCGGGCTCGGTGGTCGAGGGAGCCGACACCGCGCTCCACCAGATGCTGGCCGTGAACCTTGAGACGGCCTGGTGGAGCTGTCGGGCGGCGGCCCCGCTCCTCACCAGGCATGGGGGTGGGGCCATCGTCAACGTGGCTTCCAGGTCGGCGGTGGGGCCAGCGGGGGGCGCCGCCGCCTATGCCGTCTCCAAGGCGGCCGTCCTGCGCCTGACCGAGGTGCTGGCCGCCGAGCTGGCGCCGTCCCGAGTCCGGGTGAACGCGGTCCTTCCCGGCGTGATCGCCACTGCCGCCAACCGAGAGACAATGCCCGCCAAGCGGATGGCAGCCGCCGTGCCACCCGGGGCCCTAGCGGCTGTGATCGCCTTCCTGATCTCGGACGCCGCCTGGCCGATCAGCGGGGCGCTCATCCCGACCTACGGCTGGAGCTGATGGAATGGGGCCGCTTGAGGTCCTGAAGGAGGCCGACGGCCAGGGGCCGGCGGAGATGCCGACCGCCCTGAGGGAGCTGTACGGCGGCCAGCTTGTCCTGCGGCCTCCGGTCGTGTTCGCCAACTTTGTCTCGTCCCTGGACGGGGTGGTGCACATTCCGGGGACCGGCAAGGTGGGGCGCGTTCTCAGTGGCGACAGTCAGGGAGACAGGTTCGTGATGGGCTTGCTCCGCGCCTGCGCCGACGCGGTCCTGATCGGGGCCGGGACCCTTCGCGCCAGTCCCGCCTCCAACTGGACGCCCGCGCAAGCGTTCCCCGAGCAGGCTGTGGCCTTCCAGGAGCTGCGGCTCCGAAGGGGGCTGGCCCCCAGCCCCCGGGTAGTGGTGGCATCCGCCAGCGGGGAGCTGGACCCGGCCCACCCCGGCCTCCGGGGTGCCCTGGTCGTCACCGGGGCTTCGGGCGCTGACCACCTGCCAGGGGAGTTGGACGCCGAGGTGCTGATAGTCCCGGAGGGCCCCTCGGGGCTGGATCTCCGCTCCATGCTGGGGCAGGTGGTGCACCGGGGCTTGCCGACCATCCTCAGTGAGGCGGGCCCCCGCCTCACCGAGAGGTTGGTGGCGCAGGGGCTGCTGGATGAGCTCTTTCTGACCCTCTCACCGCTGCTGGCCGGTTGGCCAGCTGGCGGCGGGCGCAGGGGGCTGGTGGGCCAGACGGAGCTGCTCCCCCACCGGAGCGTGGGCGGCGAGCTGGTGTCGGCTCGGCGCCAGGGATCCCACCTCTTCCTCCGTTACCGCCTGACGGGGGCGGGGCCTGGGCTGTCGGGCGGGCTCAGCGGGGAACTGCCTTCGGCCTGACTCCGGCGAGCCCGGGTGTGGGCACCGGGCTGGCCCCGGGCGACGGGCGTCGCAGCCGCACTGCCTGGGCGGCCAGGGCCAGAACCGTGAGGAGGAGCAGCAGGTTGCGCGCCTCGAGCACCAGCAAGCCGGGGCGCGCCAGTCCAAGGATCGAGGTCCAGAGGTAGGGGAACTCCATCTGGGTGAGCAGGCTGAGCAGGACGCAGCTCCAGAGAAGCATCGAGCGCTCCCTGCCGCCCAGCTCATAGGCAGCGAGGCAGGCGCAGGGAGTGAAGGCCGCCAGGTACTGAGGGGACAGCACCGGCGTGGCCACCAGGGCCGCTCCCATGGAGGTGGCGAACAGGAGCCCAGGCGGCGCCCCAGGTCGGAGCCCGGCCCAGAAGACTGCGAGCAGGAGCGCCAGCCCCAGGGCGGCGAACACGGCGACACCGACCGCCAGGTGGAGTCGGCTCCCACTCACCTCCATGGAGCCGAGTGTCCCTCTGTATACAGTCACCTGATGCAGGTGGGCGAGGGCAAGCCCCACGCCAGCCGGCAGGCTCTCGATTTCCACACCGCGTTCGAGGTTGTGAAGCTGGGAGGTGGCCAGGCCACCGTGCGACCAGAGCTGGAATCCCGCCACAACCGCCGCCACCGGGAGGAGGGCCAACAGGGCCGGGCGCCAGGTTGACGCGAACAGGGACCGCAGTCCGAGCCGGCTCCGGACCCCGGCGGCGCAGCCGGTGGAGACGAGCGGGACCAGCGCCACCAGGGCGTACTCCTTGATCAGGCCGGCGGCAAACACCAGCAGGAAGGCCGGGACGTACCGGGAGCGGGAGGTCGCGATGGCCGACGCCACAAGTAGCAACCCGATGGCGGGGTCAACACGGAAGACAACCAGCGGCCCAAGGGCGCCCAGGACGGCGACCAGCGACCAGCCGAGGCCAGGGCGGTGGGCGTGCCGTGCAACTAGGGCAACTCCGGCGAGGACCACCACCAGCATCTCCACGGCAAAGGCGAGAACGAAGTGCTCTGTCCCGGCCAGCCACGGCAGGGGGAGGAAGAGGAGGACTCCCGGCGGGTAGATGAAAGGCAGAGCTCCGTGGAAAGTGGCGGAGTAGGGGACGGTTCCGGAGAAGAGCAGGCGGGCGACTGTGGCCAGGTCCCCGAGCCCGCCGGCGGCCAGGCCCGTCCGGGCCGTGTGGGGGACGCCGCCGATTCCGAACGCGAGGGCGGGGGCGGCTCCCAAGACCAGCAGTCCCAGGGCGATGGCGGGCGGTATGGTCCACAACCCAGAGCCGGCCGGCTGCCCCGAGTCTCGGACCATCGCCGGGAGTTTACCCGGGGAGCGGGTCCGAAACCGGGGCACCTGCTATGGTCGGAGCGTGGCTCCAGAGCGCCTCATCGCCTTCGCCGCGGTGGCGGTGCTGCTGATCGCGGTTCCCGGACCCAGCGTGCTCTTCATCATCAGCCGGGCGGTGAGCTTCGGCCGCCGTGTGGCGCTGCTCACGGTGTTGGGCAACAGCGCTGGAGAGGCGGTGCAGGTTGCTCTGGTGGCGCTCGGAGTCGGTGAGTTGCTCGAGCGCTCCGCGCTGGCCCTCTCGGCCATGCGTCTCGTGGGCGCGGCCTATCTGCTGTACCTAGGTTATCGCACCTTCACCTCTCGCTCGGAGATCCTCCCGGCGAAGTCGGCCGGTCCTCCCCCGGCGACCAAGTGGCGAGCCATTCTCGATGGGTCGCTCGTGGGGATCACCAACCCCAAGACGGCCGTCTTCTTCGTCACAGTCCTGCCCGCCTTCGTCACCCCCGGTAGAGCCGCGCTACCACTTCAGATCCTGGCGCTGGGATCCATCTGGGTGGCTATCGCCCTGATTTCCGACTCGCTCTGGGGTATGGCCGCGGCCCGTGCCGGGATGTGGCTGCGCTCCGCGCCTCGCCGTCGCATCCTGGTGCAGAGGTCCAGCGGGATAGTCACCGCCGGCCTCGGGGTTGGCCTGGTGGTGAGTGGCTTGCGGAGCTAGCCATGGGCGGGGACGAGACGTCGGGTGCCCCTGCCTGGGGGACAGGGCCGGTCCCTGAGGGGACACTCCTCTGGGAGCCTCCCGCCGCCCTGCGTCGGGAGGCACGCCTGAGCCACTACCAGCGATGGCTGGAGGAGACTGGGCTGGTGGACGCCCGCTCGTACTCCGAGTTGTGGAACTGGTCGGTGGAGGACCCGGGGAGGTTCTGGGAGAGCGTCTGGACCTACTTTGGCGTGGACGCCCACGCCCCTTACGAGGTGGCTCTCGCCGACCGCGCCATGCCCGCGGCTCGGTGGTTCCCCGGGGCGAGGCTGAATTACGCGGAGCACGCCCTGAGGGCGCTCGAGCCGGGTCGAGCCCATGTGATCGCGGTGAACGAAGCAGGGAGCCGCCGAGACTTGTCGGGCGCCGAACTGACCTCCCAGGTGGGGGCGCTGGCCCAGCACCTGCGCCAGGCGGGAGTCGGCCCGGGTGACCGGGTGGCGGCGTACCTCCCCAATGTTCCCGAGGCCCTGGTGGGTCTCCTGGCATCCGCCAGCATCGGGGCCATCTGGTCGAGCTGCTCTCCGGACTTCGGCGAGCGCGCGGTCCTCGATCGTTTCCAGCAGATCGGGCCCAAGGTCCTGATCGCCTGCCGCAGCTACCACTTCGCGGGCAGGGAGTTCGATCGCACCCCCACTGTCCTGGCCCTGGTGGCGGGGCTGCCCAGCCTCGCCGAGGTTGTGTGGGTGGGGATTCCGCCAAGCCGCCAGTCCTCCACTTCGGCGAAACATCTCTCCTGGGAGATGGCCACCTCTCTGGACTCCTCCCCTGAGTTCACGCCGGTTCCCTTCGACCACCCGCTCTGGGTCCTTTACTCCTCGGGGACCACCGGCCTGCCCAAGCCCATCGTCCATGGGCACGGGGGCATCCTGCTCGAGCACCTGAAGGCCCTGGCGCTGCACTCGGACCTTAGGTCCGGCGACCGCTTCTTCTGGTTCACCACCACGGGCTGGATGATGTGGAACTACCTCGTCTCCGGACTCCTGCTTGGGGCCACCGTGGTCCTCTACGACGGGAGCCCGAGCCATCCCGGGGCGTCGCGGCTCTGGGAACTGGTCAGCGAGCTTGGTGTCACCCACTTCGGGACCTCCGCAGGGCATATCGCGGCGGGCATGAAGGCGGGCCTCCAGCCGGGGGAGGCTCTCGACCTGTCCACCCTGCGGCTGCTGGGATCAACGGGCTCCCCGCTTTCTCCAGAAGCCTTCGACTGGGTGTACCGCCAGGTGAAACAGGACGTCTGGCTCACCTCCATCAGCGGGGGCACTGACGTGTGCACGGCATTCTTGTTGGGCTGTCCCTGGCTCCCGGTGCGGGCTGGCGTCATCCAGTGTCGAGGACTGGGAGCCGCGGTCTCGGCCTTTGACCAGGACGGGCGGCCGCTCACGGGCGAGGTCGGGGAACTGGTCATCACGGAGCCACTGCCGTCCATGCCGGTCGCTCTGTGGGGTGATCGGGATGGCAGCCGCTATCGGGAGAGCTACTTCTCCGTGTATCCCGGCGTCTGGCGCCACGGGGACTGGGTCAAGGTCCGCCAGGACGGCGGCATCGTGATGTACGGGCGCTCGGACTCCACCATCAACCGACACGGGATCCGGATGGGTACGGCCGAGATCTACCGGGCGGTGGAGGAGCTGCCGGAGGTCGTGGACAGCCTGGTGGTGGACGTCCCCGTCCCGGGCGGGGACACCTTCATGCCGCTGTTCCTGGTGCTGGGGCCGGGAGTTGAACTGGAGGAGGACTTGGTGGCCATGGTGAAGGCCAAGGTGCGCGACCAGGTCTCGCCCAGGCATGTTCCCGACCTGGTGCTGCGGGTACCGGAGATCCCCAAGACTCTGAGCGGAAAGAAGCTCGAGGTGCCGGTGAAGCGGATCCTCAGCGGTGAGGACCCCGATCGAGCCCTGAGCCGGGAATCGTTGCAGAACCCGGCCGCCCTGGAGCCGTTCCTGGAACTCGCTCACCGGGCCCGGGAGTGGCTGCCGGGCGCCTGAGTCCTGTCGGGGGCCGGGATCCTTACCACCTTCCCATATCATCGGGGGAGATGCGCCCCAACCATCCGATCTCGCCCCTTTATGAGGTAGCCGCGGTTCGGCGGCCCCATGGCCGGAGGTAGGCGGCGGAGCGCCGCCCTGGCCGCCCTGGCGGTCGGGGGAGGCGGGGTGGCAGCCCGGTCCGCCCGCCTGCTCTGGCGGCGGCGCGAGGTGAATTGGTCAGCCCCGGAGCGTTTCACGCAGGATGCCTATCTCAGCTGCCAGACCATGGGCTCCGGTCCCAGCCCGGTGCTGCTGCTCCACCCCTTGGGTGACACGTCCAGCTACTTCGGTTCCGCCTTTGACGAGCTGGCCGCCCCGGGTCCGTTGCTGGTGCCCGATCTGCTGGGCTTCGGTGGGTCTCCGCCATCGGAGGCCGGGTATGGCCCGGACGATCACGCCGATGCGCTGGCGCGGATGCTGGACCTCTTGGAGGTGAGGGAGCCGGCGCTGGTGGTGGGCCACGGCCTCGGCGGCGTCATCGGCCTCCGCCTGGCCGTCAGGCATCCCGGGCGGGTTCGGGCGCTGGTGGCGATCTCGCCCCAGATCTACTCCGACCCTGCCTCGGCGCACCAGCACCTGCGCCGGGCCGGTCTGCGGGTGCCCCCCCTGCGAGGATGGCTTCCGGCTCGAACCGGAAGGCGGGCCGCGCGGCGGGCGCTCGCGCCTGCCATCTCCGCCGACGTGCCCTCCCGGGTGGCGAGGGACAGGCACGACTCCAAGGGCAGTGCGGCGTACCGTGGCACCCTGGTCTCCTGCCTGATCGAGGCCCGCGCCGCCGACTGGTTCCCCGACGTGACCTGTCCGGTCGATCTGGTGCTGCCGGCTGGCGATCGCAGCCTCGAGGTAGGGCTTCTCGAGAAGGTCTCCTCCGAAAACCCGTCGGTCCGGCTGACGCAGCTCATGTTCGGCGACTACCGGCTTCCGCTCACACATCCGGATGGCTGCCTCGCCGCCGTGGACCGGTTTCGGGAGGAGCTGGCGGCGACATAGCCGCCGGGGCCGAAGCGTCGGCTGGGTGATCCAGCCGAGGCGGTGCTCGGGCGCTAATCTGAGCGGGAATTGGGGCGTCGCCAAGTGGTAAGGCAGGGGACTTTGGATCCCCCATTCGAAGGTTCGAATCCTTCCGCCCCAGCGCCCCAATCTCAGTCCTGCCTCTGGCGGCGGTGTCAACCCGGTCGGCGGCTGGATCTCAACCTGCTCCCGACCTTGGTGCACATGGCCAGGATGGCGAACCGAGCCCCCTTGCGAGCGGGGGTGGGGACCAGATGCTGGTCGTGGTCGCCCGCCAGAAGCTGAGAAGGAGGAGGAGGAGGGAAGTTCCCAAGGTGAAGCTGAGGGCCGACTGGCCCCTGAGGCGCGGCAGGCACCGAGGCGGACGACGTGCACGCGGGCCTGGGGCCGGGGCCAGGCGCAAGCACAAGGCGCCATCACTGGGATTGAACGGGGCGCGGTGACTGTGGTCGGGTCGTCAGCGGCGAGAAAAGCCCTGGACCACCTCCATCACCTCATCCAGGTACTGGTCGCCCTCCCCCCGCCTGATCCCGTCAGACACACAGTGGGCGAGGTGCTCGCGCAGAAGTAGGAAGCCGATCTGCTCCAGGGCTGCGGTGGCCGAGCGGATCTGGATGAGCACCTCCGGGCAGTAGCGCTCCTCCTCGACCATGCGGGCGATCCCGGCCACCTGGCCCTCCACCTTGCGAAAGCGCTGGAGAAGCTGGGGTTTCGTAGCCTGGTAGGAGCCGCGGCGGCCGGTGCCGGCTGGTGCAGAGCTCATGCCCCGCCCGCGCCGCCTGAACCCGCGAGGCCCGCCGCCGCCGCCAACCGGCGTTGGAACTCGGCGCTGCATGCCTCAGAGCAGAAGTAGTGGGTCAAGCCCGCGAGTTGGAAGCTGGACGCCGCCGCGGCGGCGTCGATCTCCATCCCGCAGACCGGGTCGGTCACCCGCCTCGAAGCCAGGCGGGGATCCAGGAAGCGGCCGGGGTCGGCGGCGAATCGGTCCCGGCAGGACAGCGCGCAGAAGTAGTAAGTGGCGCCATCGTGGGTGAGGGTGGCCGTGGCGTGCTGCCGGTCCACCTCCATCCCGCAGACGGGGTCGACGGCGGAGCGGGCACCTACACCTCGCGGGGCAGCGTCGGGCATTGGGGTTCCTCCCTGTTCAGGTGAGCCGGTCTCGGAGGCCATCCGGTCGCGGCAACGATCGGAGCAGAAGTAGATGGTCGACCCCGCGAGCACCAGGGTCGCCGGGGCGTTGGCGATCTCCACCTGCATGCCGCAGATGGGGTCTATGGCGTAGCCGGCGCTGCCGCCGGCCACGCGGCGGCGCCGGTACTCCCAGAAGATGGCGGCCAGGGCGACCAGGGCCAGGAGGTCCAGGACACTCGTGTAGTTCATGGCGAAGGCGTTGGTTACCAGCTGCGTGGGCCGCCCCGGAGGAGCGATCCCAACCGCCTGGAAGAGGTACTGGACCATAAGGCCGGCGGCCGACATCACCACCCAGAAAGCCAGCAGCATCCGCAGGGCGAGCCTCCAACCGTAGAAGCGGCGGTAGATGAGGAGCAGCGGCATGCTGATCAGGTCGGCGAATACGAAGCTGACCACCCCTCCGAAGCTGATCCCTCCCTTCCACAGCGCGGCGGCCAGGGGCACGTTGCCAACTGAGCAAACGAAGCTGATGATGGCAATGAAGGGTCCGATGACCGCGTTCTCCAGCGAGGACCAGAAGCCGTGGCCGGTGAGGAACAGTGCCTGCCAGGCCGAACTCGGCACCAGCGCTGCCAGAAAGCCCGCCACGAGGAAACCGATTGCCAGCTCGCGGCGAAGCATTGTCAGATCGGCAGCGGCGTAGGCGGCGGCATCGCTCCACCCCTCCCGGGTGCGCATCCTCGCCCGCCAGCCGGCTTCCCGCGGGTCCGGTGCAGGGTGCGGAGCTGCGCAGCTGGCCACCTCTTCGTCGCCGGCCGCCCCGGCGTTCAGCCGTCTCCGAGCCCGCTCCACCAACTGACGCGGGAAGAGAACCCGGGCCACCAGCGCCAGGAGGGCAATCATGAGCAGCCCCCCGACGAACTCGCTGGCCGTGAACTGCCAGCCGATGAGCACGGCGAGCACCACCCCGAGTTCGATCACCAGGTTGGTGGAGGCGAACATGAACACCATGGCGGCGACGAAGTCGGCCCCCTTGGCGAAGAGCGACTTGGCCATCGCCGATGCTGCATAGGAGCAAGAGGAGGAGGCGGCCCCGAACCCTGCCGCCCGGGTCAACGAGAGCAGCCCCGGGCGGCCCAAGGCGGAACTCATCTCCCGGCGGGATACGAATGCCTGAACGCCGCCCGAGAGCATGAACCCCAGGGTGAGGGCCCAGAGGGTCTCCCAGACCATGGCCAGGGCCTCACGCAGCCCCGCCCCGACCGAGCCCAGAACGTGTAGCGCGAGCATCGCTGCGACCTCCTCAGGCATGATACCCCCGGGGGGCATAGGCCTCTGGTCTCAGAAGGGGGGAGGGGGCACCAGGAGGACTCCCAGGACCAGCTGGCCGCGCCGGCGGGCCAGCTGCTGGATGGTGCGGAGGACGCTGGCCGCGGCGGGTGAGATGGACTCGGCCCAGAGCTGGAACCCCTGGTTCAGGACCTCGAGCTCGCGGATTTGGGGGACGGTCGCGCGGAGTGCCTGCTGCACCTCCTCAGGAAGGGGGTCGGACTCCAGGCTCTTCACCCAGTCGGCGGCCACCTGGCGAGGGGTCGAGCGGGCTTTCGGCTCGGAGAGCGCCAAGATCGCAGAGGCCAGCTCCCGCACCCTGCCGAAGAGAACCTCGTTACCCCGGGCGCGGGCCAGCCGCTCCAAGACCTCCGTTACGGGAGCGGGTAGGAGCATGCGGCCCAGGATCGGGGAGACCGGCAGTGCCCAGCCCCCGCCCAGGATGTCCGCCCACTCTCCCGCGGCCTCCTCGGAGAGAGGGCGGCGGAGTCGGCCGAAGATCCCCAGGCTCTCTCGAGGGGTGGAGTGAGCCGCGGCCAGGTAGGCGGCCACCGCCTCCGCGCTCGCCTCCTCGGACTCGAGGGCACGGTCCACCGCCTGGAGCAGGCCGTCCAAACGGGACCGCTCCTGCTCCAGGGTGCGGCGGTGCCGCTCCAGAGCCGGCCGAAGAGATTCCTCCGCGCCCAGGCGCGGAAGGCTTGCCGAGATCTCGGCAAGGCTCATACCCAGGCTGCGCAGCAGATCGATCTGGAGGAGCAGGAGCAGCTCGCCAGCGCCGAAGTAGCGGTAGCCGCTGGGAGTTCGTGCCGGGTTCACCAGCCCCAGTCGTTGATAGTGCCGGATGCGTCCGGGCGTGACCCCGGTCAGCTTGGCCGCCTCTCCGATCTTGAGGCGGGGGGACGCGTCCGCATCAAATGAGCTCACGGCTTGACTCTACGACGGTTTCAAGGTTTAGAGTCCTAAACGATCAAGCCAGGCAGGGCCGTCACCCGAGCGGCCGGAGGAAGCAGATGTCGATCCCGGTGCGACAGAAGATCAAGGTTGGCACCTACCTCATGTCCCAACGCCTGCGCGGGGTGAAGAAGTTCCCCCTGGTGCTGCAACTGGAGCCCCTCTATCAGTGCAACCTGGAGTGTGTCGGTTGCGGCAAGATCCAGCACCCCGATGACATCCTGCGCCGCCGTTTGAGCGTGCAGCAGTGCGTCGACGCCGTCGAGGAGTGCGGGGCCCCGGTGGTCTCGATCGCTGGGGGTGAGCCCCTGGTGCACAAGGAGATCGACCAGATCACCCAAGCCCTGCTGGAGCGCAAGAAGTACGTCTACCTCTGCACCAACGCCATCCTCATGGAGCGCAAGCTGGACCTCTTCAAGCCCCACCCGTACTTCGCCTGGTCGGTGCATCTGGACGGGCTGCGGGACCGCCATGACGAGTCGGTGAGCCGCAAGGGGGTCTTCGACAAGGCTGTTGCTGCCATCCGGGAGGCCAAGCGGCGGGGATTCCGGGTCACCACCAACACCACCTTCTTCACCCACGACAGCGCCAAGTCGGTTCGTGAGGTGCTGGACTTCCTCAATGACGACCTGCAGGTGGACAACATGCAGATCTCCCCGGCCTACGCCTACGAGAAGGCACCAGACCAGGAGCACTTCATGGGTGTGGACCGCACACGGGCGATCTTCCGTGAGGCCTTCTCCGAGGGTCGGCGCGGGAAGTGGCGGCTCAACCACTCGCCCCTGTTCCTGGACTTTTTGGAGGGCAAGGTCGACTTCGAGTGCACCCCCTGGGGCATCCCCTGTTACTCGGTCTTCGGCTGGCAGCGGCCCTGCTACCTGCTGGCGGATGGGTACGCCAGCACCTACAAGGAGCTCCTCGAGACCACCGACTGGGACCAGTACGGCCGCGGGCGCAACCCCAAGTGCGAGAACTGCATGGCCCACGCCGGGTACGAGCCCACCGCGGTGCTTAGGACTTTGGGTTCCCTCAAGGAGTCGGCGCGGGCGGCGGTGGCCCACTGACAATTGGAGCGTTCCGGGACGGCGTACGATGGCCGGGCCAGTGCAGGTCCTAGATCGGCTATCCCGACCGCTGCGCGACCTCAGGGTCTCGGTCACCGACCGCTGTAACTTCCGCTGCCAGTACTGCATGCCCCGGGAGGTGTTCGGGCCGGGGTTCCGTTTCCTGCCTCGCTCGGAGGTCCTGACCTTCGAGGAGGTGGAGCGGGTGGTGCGTGTCCTGGTTCCGTTGGGAGTCTCGAAGGTGCGCCTGACCGGAGGCGAGCCCCTGCTGCGGCGCGACCTGCCCCTGCTGGTGCGCCAGCTTGCCGAGGTGCCGGGGGTCCTGGACCTCGCGCTAACCACCAACGGGCTCCTACTCGGTCGGATGGCGGACCAGCTGGCCTCGGCCGGGCTGAGACGGGTCACGGTGAGCTTGGACTCTTTGGACCCTGAGGTCTTCGCCGAGATGAGCGGGGTGGGCGCGCGGCTGGAGGTGGTGGTCGCGGGCATCGAGGCCGCGGTCGCGGCCGGGCTCGGGCCCATCAAGCTCAACTGCGTAGTCCGCCGGGGCCTCAACGACCGCGGCCTGCTGGAGCTCGCCGCTTTCGCCCGGGACCGGGGCCACGTCTTGAGGTTCATCGAGTACATGGATGTCGGCGAGAGCCATGGCTGGAGGCTCGACGAGGTGGTGCCCAGCTCCGAGGTGCTGGAGCGGATCGGGCAGCGGTGGGAGCTGGAGCCGGAGGGGCCCACATACCCGGGTGAGGTGGCCACCCGCTACCGCTACCGCGACGGTGCCGGCGAGGTGGGGGTCATCTCCTCGGTGAGCCAGCCGTTCTGCGGAGCCTGCACCCGCCTCCGCCTCAGCGCCGACGGCCACCTCCACACCTGCCTGTTCTCCCGGGGCGGGACCGACCTCCGCCCCACGCTGCGTGGTGGCGCCGGGGACGACCAGCTGAGCGAACTGGTGCGCGGGATCTGGCATGGGCGGTCCGACCGGTACTCCGAGGAGCGAGCCGGGGGGGTGATGGCCGGGCCCCCCAAGGTGGAGATGTCCTACCTCGGCGGCTGAGTGCGGGCCGGCACCTCCTGCCAGATGTACCCCACGCCGGGCAGCGTCGTGAGCCAGCGCGGGTGGGCCGGGTCGTCCTCCAGCTTGGCCCGCAGCCGCTGGACGATCGTTCGGACATAGGTGTGCTCCGCGGTGAAGGCGGGGCCCCAGACCGCGGCCAGGATCTCCCGATGGGTGCGCACGCGGCCCCGGTGGCGCCAGAGCTCGTGGAGCACGCCAAGTTCCATCGGGGTAAGCCGGACCGGGACGCCCCGGCGGAGGACCTGGCCCGCCGACACGTCGAGGCGGAGGTCTCCTGAGACCAGTACCCCCTCAGAGGGTGGGGGAGATGCCCTTCGGAGGCGGGCTTCCACGCGCGCCAGTAGTTCCTGGAGGCTGAATGGCTTGGCCAGGTAGTCATCGGCCCCCGCGCGCAGCGCCGCCACCTTGTCGGTGTCCTGCCCCCTGGCGCTCACCACCAGGATCAAGGGGTTGGACTCCCACTCGCGGACGGTACGAAGGAGGTCCATGCCGTCAATGTCAGGGAGCCCAAGGTCCAGGATGACAAGGTCTACTGGTTCGCTCCCGAGCCGCTTCAGCGCGGAGCGTCCATCTCCCACCAACTGGACCCGGTGGCCGGAGTCCGAGAGGGCATCGCGAAGGAACCGGCCCATGCCGGAGTCGTCCTCGACCACCAGGATCGAGCCCCTGTTCTTCAAACCGCGGCCGCCTTCTCGCTCAAAGAGGCCGGTCGCTGAGTCGCCTCCAGGGGAAGGAGGAAGTGGAACGCAGTACCCGCGCCTTCCCCTCTGGACTCCACCCAGACCGCTCCTCCCATGGCCTCCGCCAGCCCCCGGCAGACGGCCAGCCCCACGCCCAGCCCGCCACCCCCGCGCCCACGGGAATAGCGCTCGAAGAGATGCTCCTGCAGGTCGGCGGGGATGCCTCTGCCGCGGTCCTGTACCCGACACTCGGCGGCCGTCTGCCGCGCCGGTGATGGTGAGACCACCTCGATGGCGACCTCCCGCGTGCCGGCATGCCGAGACACATTGGAGAGGGCGTTGTCCAGAAGCTGCTGGACCCGGTCCCAATCCGCCAGCACCAGGACCGGTGTCTCGGCCAAGCGCAGGCTGGCGGTCAGCTGCCCGCGCCAGCGCCGGGCGGCCTCCCGGACGGCGTCGCAGAGGTCGACCACCTCGATCTCCACGTCCAACTGGCCGGTCTCGATCCGTGCCAGCTCCAGAAGGTCGCGGATGAGGCGGTCCAGCCGACGCGCTTCGGCAACGATGTCCCGGGCGTGGCCCGGGTGGTGGAGCTGATGGAGTCCCGGGTCCTCCAGGAGTGCGGTGCCGTGGCCGAGGAGCGCGGCCAGGGGAGTGCGCAGCTCGTGGCTCACGCTGGCCAGCAGCTCCCGCCGGAAGCCCTCGGCCCGGCGCGTGGCCTCCAGGGCAGCCTCGGTACGGGCCAGGTCAGTGCGGGCCGAGAAGCTGGCCTCCAGCTCGGCGCCCGCCCGCAGAAGCCCGGCGTTGGCCGCCTCCAACCGGTCCCGGGCGGTGCGCAGCTCCTCCAGGCTGCGGCGGCGCGAGGTGGCCAGCAATCCCACCCCGAGGGACACCAGCAGGAAGGCCGCCCAGGCGGCCAGCGCGGGGGCCGAATAGATCGTGAGCCTCCCCACTGGCGGGAGGAAGAAGTAATCCATCAGCAGGGCCGAGGTGAGAGAGCCCACCAGGGCGGTGACCCCCCCGAAGAGGAGCGACCCCAGCACCACCACGGCGAGGTAGAGGAACCCCGAGGTCTGGATCTCGGACGGGGCGCGCAGCGCCACCAGCGCCGCGGTCAGACCGGCGAGGGCGGCCACGGTGATCGTGGTGCCGAGCAGCGAGCGCCATGGCTCCGGTGGCGAGAGCGGTCCCCCCACAGACTTGCTGCGCACTTCAGATGGCATAGTTCCCATCGCAGTGGTTGACGGCCAGACGGATCGTAGCAACCGGGAGTCGAGCGCCCGGCGAGACCTCGAGGGGCCGCGGCGCGGCCGGCTCAAGGTCTTCATCGGAGCTGCCCCGGGCGTGGGGAAGACCTTCGCCATGCTGCAGGAGGCTCATGTCCTCGCTTCCAAGGGGAGGGACGTGGTGGTGGCCTGGGTCCAACCGCACGGGCGGCCGCTCACCGAGGAGGCGGCATCGGGGCTGGAGCGGGTGCCGCCGGTTCGCATCACCTACCGAGGGTTGGAGGTCGAGGAGATGGACCTGGAGGCCACGCTGCGCCGCCGCCCGGCTGTGGCCCTGGTGGACGAGCTGGCCCACACCAACGTCCCCGGAGTGAAGCACGAGCGCAGATGGCAAGACGTCGAGGAGCTCCGCCAGGCGGGGATCGAGGTGTGGACCACTGTGAACATCCAGCACGTGGAGAGCCTGCGGGACGTGGTCGAGCGGGTCACGGGAGTCGCCGTTCGAGAGACGGTGCCGGACCCGGTGCTCGACTCCGCTGAGGAGCTGACGCTGGCGGACATGACCCCAGAGGCACTGCGCAAGCGCATGCGCCATGGCAACATCTACCCGACCGACCGGATCGAGCTGGCGCTGAACAGCTTCTTCCGGGAGAGCAACCTGGCGGCTCTCCGGGAGCTGGCGATCTGGTATGTGGTCCAGCACGAATCCCGCAGCGGGCGCGAGCCCTCGCTACCCGGGGTGGGGGACAGGGTTCTCATCGTCACCTCCTGCAGCAGTCATGCCCCCGGCCTGATCAGGCGCGGCACGCGGATGGGCCAGCGTCTCCGGGCGCCGGTCACCGTGCTGGCCCTGAGCCAGAGGACTCCGTCAGCGGGGCAGCTGGCCAAGGTCCGGGGACTGGCCCTGGACCTGGGAGTGGAGTTTCGGCTGGAGGTGGCGGCGCACCCGGTCGAGACAGCCCTCCGAGTGGCCCGCGAGGTGGGGGCAACCCACCTCATGGTGGCGGCAGAACCTACCGAGCTGAAGGAGGGATTGGGCGCCGGGGTGGTGCGGGGACTGCTCGCCGATCTCGGAGACCGCCACCTGCACGTCATTGGACGACGCCTGGGGAAGGTCCACCAATGGGATGGCAGCGACCGGCCGGATCCAGCTGCGCTGCTCGCCGGCCTGGATGCCGAAGTGGTCAGGGGGAGCCTTCGTCTGTACCTCGGGTACGCCCCGGGGGTGGGCAAGACCACCCGGCTGCTGGAGGAGGCGCTCCGCCGCCAGCGGAGAGGAGCGGATGTGGTGGTGGCTGCTCCCAGCGGCGTCCCCAGCCCCACTACGGAGTTCCTCCTCAGCCAACTCAAGGTGGTGCCGTCGCCGGCCACCGGGGGGATCGACGTGGACGGCATCCTGCGGCGCAACCCCGGCGTCGTCTGCGTCGACGACCTCGGCCTGCGCGACCTGCAGACCGGCAGGCCGCGGTACCAACAGGTCTGGCGCCTTCAGGATGCCGGGGTCAACGTGGTGGCCACCGTCGGGGTGATCGACCTGCCGGGATTCGATTCGGCTCGGGAGCAGCTGGGGCGGTTCCGCAGCCAGGAGCATGGTGACCACGAGGCCGTCCCCCAGGAGGCGCTCGACAGGGCTGACGAGATCGAGCTGGTTGACCTGCCACCTCCCGAGCTCCGGGATCGCATCCGCTCCGGCTGGGTGACAGCTGCGGCTGACGTGGGGGCGGCACTCCAGGTGTTCTCGGAGCCCCTCTTGGAAGAGCTCCGGGCGTCCGCACTTCGGATCGTGGCCACCCACACCGAGCGCCGGCGGGCGCGCTACGCGGGGCCCGCAGGCGCCCATGGCCTTTGGCCGGTTCAGGAGCGCATCATGATCGCCCTTCGCCCCGACCGCATAGACCGGGCCGAGGCGTTGCTGGAGGCGGGGTTGCTGGCGGCCCGGCGAGAGGACGCCGCGCTCGTCGTGATCGCGGCCGTGTCGCCTCGACCTGATCTGACCGAGTCGCGCCGGCTGGAGCGGCTGGCCCGCCTGAGCCAGCGCCACGGGGTCAGGCTTGAGCCGCTCCAACTTGCGGGTGGTGTTGCTGAGACGCTGGTGGAGTGGGCGGAGCAGCACCAGGTGACGGCGATCTTCATGCCCGCCCCGCGGCGGCGGCGCCGCCTTCCCTGGGACAAGCCGGTGGCGCTCTCGGTCATAGAGCGCTGCCGGGAGCTGGACGTCCACATCCTGGGAGAGAAAGCGCTCCCCGGGACCGCGGGCCTCAGCGGAGTCGGGCCAGCGCCGAGTTGAGCTGAAGCACGTCGACGTAGGACGGACCCAGGAAGCCCAGCTCTGGCCCCACCGTCAGGGTCCGGATGAGCCGACGCAGCTGTAACTCTGGAATCCCGGTGCTCTTCGAGACCATCGGCACCTGGGCAAAGGCGTCCTGCGGGGTGATGTCCGGGTCGATCCCGCTTCCCGAGCTGGTGACCAGGTCGGCCGTCGGTTGAGCTCCGATCCGGCGGAGCTGAGCTGCCTCGGCTCGGACGGCCGCCACCAGCTGCCGGGACCTGGGACCGAGGTTGCTTCCCCCGGATGCCCCGGACACCCCGTCAAGGCGGAGCGGGTTGTCCGGGTCGGAGCGGCCGTGGAACCACTGTGGTCCGCTCCACGGCTGACCCACCAGGGTGGAGCCGTTCTTGGTCAGAGAGCCGTCGGCCTGGTGGGGGAAGAGCAGCTGCGACACACCGGTGCCGGCCAGGGGATAGGCCAGCCCGAAGAGAAGGAGGGCGCCCACCGCCAGGACGACCGCGGGGCGCAACTGGGTGATCACGGGTCGGGTCCTCCGGTCAGTAGGCATGGAGAGCTGTCAGCAGCAGGTCGATCAGCTTGATCCCCAGAAAGGGGGTGACGATGCCACCGAGCCCGTAGATGAGAAGGTTGCGTCGCAGGATGGCGGCCGCGCTGGAGGGGCGCCAGCGCACCCCCCTAAGGGCGAGCGGGATCAGGGCGACGATCACCAGTGCGTTGAAGATCACCGCCGACAGCACCGCGCTCTGCGGGCTGTGCAGCCGCATGATGTTGAGAGCCTGCAACTGGGGGTAGGACGAGGCGAAGAGGGCCGGGACGATGGCAAAGTACTTGGCCACGTCATTGGCGATGGAGAAGGTGGTCAGGGCGCCGCGGGTGATCAGCAGCTGCTTTCCCACCTCGACGACATCGATGAGCTTGGTGGGGCTGGAGTCCAAGTCAACCATGTTGCCGGCTTCCTTGGCGGCCTGGGTGCCCGTGTTCATGGCCAGGCCGACGTCCGCCTGGGCGAGGGCGGGGGCGTCGTTGGTGCCGTCCCCGGTCATCGCCACCAGCTTGCCCCCCTCCTGCTCCTCCCGGATCAGCCGCATCTTGGTCTCGGGGGTGGCCTCGGCCAGGAAGTCGTCCACCCCGGCCTCCCGGGCGATGGTGGCGGCGGTGAGGGGGTTGTCACCGGTGATCATCACGGTGCGGATGCCGGCCTGACGCAGCTCCTCAAACCGGGCCCGGATGCCCGGCTTGACCACATCCTTCAGCTCGACCACCCCGAGCACCTTCGGCCCGTCAGCGACCACCAGGGGGGTGGCCCCCTCGCCGGCCAAGCGCTGAACCGTCGGCTCCAGGCCCGCAGGGATGACGCCCCCCTGCTCCGACACCCAGGCGCGCACCGCGTCGGCGGCCCCCTTGCGCACCTGGCGCCCGGGCAGGTCCAGGCCCGACATCCTGGTGGTGGCCGAGAAGGGCACGAACCGAGCCTCGGAGGGGGCTGAAGTGGGGGCCAGGTCGTGTCGCTCCCGGGCCAGGGCCACGATCGAGCGCCCCTCGGGGGTCTCGTCTGCCAGGGAGCTGAGGAGGGCCGCTGCGGCCAGCTCGCGCTCAGCGCACCCTGCCACCGGGTAGAAGCCCGCCGCCATTCGGTTGCCCAGGGTGATGGTGCCCGTCTTGTCCAGGAGCAGAGTCTGGACGTCCCCTGCCGCCTCGACCGCCCGCCCGCTCATGGCCAGGACGTTGCGCTGCACCAGACGGTCCATTCCGGCGATGCCGATCGCGGAAAGGAGGGCCCCGATGGTGGTGGGGATGAGACACACCAGGAGGGAGATCAGGACCACCACCGAGACCGGTGAGTGGGCGTAGCTGGCGAAGGGATAGAGGCTGACCACCACCGGTATGAAGATGACCGTGAGGGCGGCGAGAAGGATGGAGAGGGCGATCTCGTTGGGCGTGCGCTGGCGGTTGGCTCCCTCCACCAGGGCGATCATCCGGTCGAGGAATGTGTTGCCAGCCGTGGCGCTGATCCGGATCACGACGCGGTCCGACAGCACCCGGGTTCCGCCGGTGACCGCCGAACGGTCACCACCCGACTCCCGGATCACCGGAGCGGACTCCCCGGTGATGGCCGATTCGTCGACCGAGGCTATCCCCTCGACCACCTCCCCGTCCGAGGGAATGAGGTCGCCGGCCTCACACACCACCAGGTCTCCCGAGGAGAGCTGGGCGGACGGGACCAGCTCCTCTGCGCCGTCGGCCCGGAGGCGGCGGGCCTCGGTTTCAGACCGTGTGCGCCTCAGGGTGTCGGCCTGGGCCTTGCCCCGCCCCTCCGCCATCGCCTCGGCGAAGTTGGCGAAGAGGACGGTCAGGAAGAGCCAGCAGGTGATGCTCCAGGTGAAGACCGAGGGGTGGAGTATGGCCTCCGCCAGGGTCCCCGCGGTGCCCACCAGGACCACGAACATCACCGGGTTCCGGATCTGCACCCGAGGGTCGAGCTTTACGATAGACCCTCGCAGCGCCGCCTTGAGGATCGCCACATCGAAGAGGCCGCGCCTCTGGGCCACCCCGCGGCTGCCCGCGTGACCGCTGCCCCCGAGGGGTGCTGGGAGCATCAGAAGAACCTCCCATGGCTCAGCTGCTCCAGCAGCGGCCCCAGGGAGAGGGCGGGGAAGAAGGTGAGGCCGCCCACGATGAGGATCACCCCCAGCAGAAGCACCACGAAGGTGGCGTTGTCAGTCCGGAAGGTGCCGCGCGACACCGGGACCGTCTGCTTGCTGGCGAGAGCTCCGGCCAGGGCCAGCACCGGGAACATCACGCCAAAGCGGCCCACCAACATGTCGATGCCGCCAGCCAGGTTGTAGAAGGCGGTGTTGCCGTTGAGGCCGGCGAAGGCTGACCCGTTGTTGTTGGCCTGGGAGGTGAGTGCGTAGAGGATCTCGGTGAAGCCATGGGGGCCGGAGTTGAAGGCACCCGCTCGCCCGGCAGGCAGGGCGGTGGCGATCCCCGTGATGACCAGAACCGCCACGGGCATGACCAGCACTCCTAGGCTGGCCAGCTTCACCTCTCGAGACTGGATCTTCTTCCCCAGGTACTCGGGGGTCCGGCCAACCATCAGCCCGCCGATGAACACCGCCACGATGGCGAAGAGCAGCAGGGTGTAAAGGCCGCTGCCGTCGCCGCCAGGCGTTATCTCCCCCAGCATCATTCCGGTGAGCAGACCAAAGCCGCCCATGGGCGTGTAGGAGTCCGGGGTGGAGTCCACCGACCCGGTGGAGGTCTGGGTGGAGGCCACGTCGTACAGGGTGGAGTCCAGGACCCCGAAGCGCACCTCCTTGCCCTCCATGTTGCCCTGGGGCTGGGCAACCACCCCGGCCGCCGCCACCGCCGGATTCGGCTGCGACTCTGAGTAGCCGGTGAACCCCGTCCAGACGGCGAAGATGAGGCCCATGGCCGCCAGCAGAGCCAACCCTTGACGGCGGGATCCCACCATCTTGCCGAACGTGTAGGTGAGGGCCACCGGGATGATCAGCAGCAGAACCACCGACAGGAGGTTGGTGAGCTGGGTGGGGTTCTCCAAGGGGTCGGCGCCGTTGGCGTTGAAGAAACCCCCGCCGTTGGTCCCCAGCTGCTTGATGGACTCCATGAAGCCCACCGGCCCGCGGGGAATCAGCTGGGTGGCGCCGTTGAGCACGTCGTGGATGAGCACCGGCCCGGCGAGCGTCTGGACGGATCCCTGGGCGACATAAACCGCCCCGGCGACGAAGGCGATGGGCAGGAGCACGTAGAGGCACCCTCGGACGGTGTCCACCCAGAAGTTGCCGATGGTGCTGGCGCCGGTCCGGCTCAGCCCGCGCACCAGAGAGATCGCCACCGCGATCCCCACCGCCGCTGAGATGAACTGCTGGACGGTGAGCGCGGCCATCTGGCTTAGGTAGGACATGGTGGTCTCGCCGGCGTAGTTCTGCCAGTTCGTGTTGGTGAGAAAGGAAACCGCGGTGTTCCAACCGAGGAGTGGGGGTACCGCTGGCAGGTGCTGAGGGTTGAGCGGCAGCTGGCCCTGGAGACGAAGGAGGCCATAGGTGAGCAGGAGGGAGACGCCGGAGAACACGACCAGGGAGACGGCGTACTCCCGCCAGCGCTGCTCGTGCCCGGGATCCACCCCGAGGAGACGGTAGACGACCCGCTCCACCCAGGACAGCCAGTGCACGCGGCCTGAGTACACGGCCTCCAGATAGCTGCCCAGGTACCGCCAGGAGAGTGCCAGGAGGGCCGCCAGCAGCAGCACTGTGAGGGCGAAATGCATCTCAGAAGCGCTCCGGGCGCAAAAGGGCGTACACCAGGTACCCGAAGAGGGCGACGGCCAGCCCCAGGAAGACGATCTGCTCCGGGGTCACAGCCGGTCCAGGCCGGCGATCGCGGCCAGGCACAGTAGGACGAAGAGCAGGGACCCCAGGATGAGCAGGAGGTCAGCCATGCCGGGAGCATCACGGCTCGGCCGTCAAGAAGGTGTCAAAAGCTGCGCTCGGGGCATGGACGGGATGCGAACCAGCCGCGCCACGGGATCGGGCTAACATCTGGCGTGGCGTCCGGAAGGCGAACTGTTGGGGGTATGGGCGGTGGAGGAGCGGGAGGCCGTGGTGGCGTGGTTTCCCGAGGCGACCACTTGCGCCGCCGGCAACGAGGTCTCCTTCGCCACCGGCACGTCCGAGGAGCACGAGGCGCTGGGCCTGACAGCGGCGGGCCACTGGCTCGTGCGCCGGTGGAGGGACCGTGGGGCTGGGGAAGCGGTCCGCCCCCTGGCTCCCGAGGAGGCCCGGGAGTGGTTGCTCCGGTGCGAACACTTCGAGGCGGTGGAGGAGCACTTCCCGGCCGCCGCCGGGGAGGGGCACCTCCTGCGCCTCGCCCGCCTCTATGAACCGCGCACCCCGGAGGACGGGCACCGGGTGCTGGTGGACCGGCTCTGGCCGAGGGGCATCTCCCGAGCAGATGAGCGCATCGACTCCTGGCTGCCGGGGGTGGCCCCGAGCGCGGCGCTTCGCTCCTGGTATGGCCACCGGCCGGATGCGTTCCCCGAGTTTTCCCGTCGGTACCGGCACGAGCTCAGCTCAGCTGAGTGGGGCGGGCCGCTGGCCGAGATAGCCGAACTGCGCCTCGCCGGCACTGTGACCCTGGTCACGGCCACCCGTGACCTGGAGCACTCTGGAGCCCGGGTGTTGTACTCGTGGTTGGGGGGCGAGAATCGCTACCCTGGTGCGCGCCGCGCGTCCGCCCCGCCCTCCAGGAGGCACCCAGGTGAGCTTCTTCAAGAACCTTGAGTCGATGGCCCAGGGGATGGGCAGCACCCAGCCCGAGGCCGAGCTACCGCCGCACAGCTGTGCCGGTTGCCAGACCCAGATGGAGTACCGGGGGCCCCACACCATCCGAACCGGGGGCCTGCAGCGCGGCTTCGGCGTGGGCGCCGACCTGCTTCTGGGAAGTGGCCTCGACAATCTCCTGAATCAGGCCACCGAGCGCAATGTCCTGGTGCACGTCATGGTCTGCCCCAACTGCGGGGAAGTGGCCCTGATCAACGATCCGCAGCGGGGATTCTGAGGCCGGCGCTCAGCGCCAGCCGTCCACCGAGATGCGACCGGGCCCGGTGAGCGCGAGGGCCAGTGCCGCGACTCCCAGCAGGAGGGGGAACTCATATCCGCCCTGGCCGTAGAGACCCTGCTTCCAGTGCGCCCTCCGGACGGCGACAGCCATGTTGCCGGCGGCGACGAGGCCCGCCACCGGGGTTCCGGCGCCCGCCATGAGGCCCAGACCACCGCCCAGCTCCGCCAGGCCGCTGGCCCGGGCCGCCATCTCCGGCATCGGGACCCCCATGTTGGCTAGGCTCTTCCCAAAGTTCACCGGGCCGCTCCTCTCCCAGGCGGCCTGGTAGTTGGGGCCCAGAAGGCGAGTGAGCCAGGCGGGAGCGGTCCGCCCCTCTCCGCCCATCAGCTTGGGTAGGCCGTGGGCGGCCAGTATCGAGCCGGCGCCGAGGCGCAGGGCCAGGAGCCCGAGGTCCGATCGCTTCACAGCTGTCCTCCTCCAACCGATGGTTGCTAGTACAACTATAGCTGGTCAGGGTCCGGGCGCGACCGGCGGAAGAGGCAGGGCCAGCGGGGCGGAGCGGGGTGGGTTGCGCTTCAGGACCAAAACCGGGCTCTCCAGGAGGGGGTGGAAGTTGCGTTCCACGTAGCTCTCTAGCTGCCGGTTCCAGGGGATGCGGTCGCCGCTCAGCGGGGTCAGGAGCAGGTAGGTGGCGCGGGAGAAGTAGCCAAGCCAGGCGGGGGCGGCGGCCTGGGCCTGGGGGTTGGAGGGCACCTGGCTTCCGGAGATGGATATGGTCGTCCCCAGAGCGTCCACCACGACCGGGCACCCGGCCCGCCGAGAAAGGAACCTGTCGGCGTTGAGGGTGTACTCCGACTCGTCTGTTACGACGCACGCTCCGCTGGGAATGGTGCTGGCGAGGAGAGCCGAGGGGTCCTGGGCGCGCTGCAGAAGCGCCGGGATGGCCGCGGCATGGAGGAGGCCGGCGACGAATACCAGCGCCACCAGGGTGGCGATGAGCTGGGGCCTGGCCGACTCCAGCCGGGCGACCGCCAAGCCCAGCAGCAGAGCCAGGAAGGGAGCCAGGAAGGCAGCGTAGTGGTAGAAGAACTCGGCGGGCCAGCAGAGGGCGACACCCACCAGGAGGACGCTGAGGAGCGCGAAGGCCTCCAGCTGGGAGGGCAGCCGACGATGTCCTTCCCCAGGGAGGGCGGCGAAGGCGGCGGCGAACACCGCCAGCAGGATGCCCGCCGCGCCGGCCGCCAGCACCTCGTAGCGGTGCCCTGGGGGCACACCCAGGCCGGGCCACACCGTGGTCATGAACTCGAGGCGCACGAGGATGGGCTGGCCGGCCTGGCCGGTCCGGCCCAGCTGATCCAGGAAGACCTGGTGGATGAACGGGGCGGGCGATAGGAGCAGGAAGGGTAGGCAGGGAAGAAGGAAGCCGATCCCGGCAGCCACCACAAGGACGATGGTCTGGGCCACCCTCCCCCTGACCAGCATGACGATGGCCAAGGCCGCCAGGGGTATGACCGCCCACGTCTTCATGGTCCCCCCTACGCCGAAGGCCAGCCCCGCCCAGACGGTGAGGTCGGTGCGCGCGGTGAGGCGGTCCCCGGAGAAGAGCGCCAGCAGGCCCAGAAGGCAGAACAGGTTGAGGAAGGGCTCCAGAAGCAGTGCGCTGGAGGCCAGGATGGCATCGGGGAAGAGCGCCAGCACCAGGCAGGCGGTGGCCACCGTCAGGGGAGATCGGTGGCGCAGCAGCCGCCCCAGCAGGAGCACGTTGGCGAAGGAGACCAGCGGCACAAGGCCCCGGGCGACCTCCAGGGCCGCGTGGGTTCCGAAGGGGAAGGAGAGAAGCGCCACCGGGGTCAGCGCCAGGGGCACCCCGGGAGGCTGGATGAGAACGAAGTCCCGGTAGGGGACCAGCCCATGCACCAGCTGCACCGCGGTCCCGAAGTAGACGGCGTCGTCGTACTCCCAGGACCCGGTGAGGTGGCCCGTGGCCACCAGGGTTGCCCAGCGCAGGGCGAGGCCCAGGATGGCTGCCCCCCAGGCCAGGTTGCGCTGCGGGTGGCGGCCCAGCCAGGTCGCCTCCCAACGCTGGGCGAGAGCGGCAGCCCGAGGGGCGGTGGCCATCAGCCGCCCAGGATATCGACCGGGCCGGTGGGGCCCGCCCCCGGACCCGTGGCGCCTGGGCCCCCCCGCTTGTGCGAGCGGGTCGTGGCGGCTACAACTGGCCAGATGAGCGTGGCCCACGGCAGCTGGTCCCAGCACCCGCTCCGGCGCTTCGTTCGCCCCGCCCTGCTGCTGGCCGCGGTGCTGGTGGGCGGCACTCTCGGGTACATGCTGATCGAGGGATGGGACCTCGTCGACAGCGCCTTCATGACCGTGATCACGGTTTCGACCGTGGGCTACCAGGAGGTCCATCCCCTCTCCCCGGCGGGCCGGCTGTTCAGCATCTGCCTGATCGTGGTCGGGGTGGGGACTATGCTCTACTCGCTCGGGCTCTTCGCTGAACTGGTGAGTGGCGGCCAGCTGAGCCTGTGGAGGGTGGCACGCCAGTTGGAGCGGGACGTCTCGGCACTTCGAGGCCACTTCATTCTCTGCGGCTATGGGCGCATCGGCACCCAGGTGGTGGCGGAGCTGGAGAGGGCCGGAGTGCCCTACCTGGCCATCGACAACAATCCCGAGGCGGTGGGCCGCCTGTCGCGCGAGGGCCGGCTCTTCCTGGAGGGTGACGCCGCCTCGGAGGAGGTCTTGCGGCGGGCCGGTGTGGAGCGCGCCCGCGGGCTGGTCTGTGCCGTGGACGCCGACGAGCGGGCGGTGTACATCACCCTGGCCGCCCGCTCGCTCAATCCCGAGCTGTTCATCATCTCCCGAGCGGGCCAGCCGGAGTCCCTGCGCCGGCTCCAGCTGGCGGGTGCGGACCGGGTTCTCTCGCCGTATCAGATGGCCGGGCACCGGATGGCCGAGATGGCCCTTCGACCGGGGGTGGTGGAGGTGATCGACACCCTGCGATCCGGCTCCGCTGCGCTCGGCGTGGAGGAGATCGTAGTTCCCGAGGACTGGGGTAAAGCGGGAGCCACGGTGAGGGAGGCGGGCCTCGCTGATCGGGGCACCGCCCGGATCCTGGCCCTCCGCCGTCCGAGCGGCGAGCTCTTCGTGGGGCCCGGTGACGACCAGGTGGTTCTCGGGGGTGATCTGCTGGTGGTGCTGGGCTCGGCCGTCGAGGTGGACAGGACTGCGCTGGCGCTGAGCTGATCCCCCGCCCCGGCCCGTCCGGCCGTCCCGGTTATGGTGGAGTGGTGGAGAGGCGCTCTGACCTGCGCAACGTGGCCCTGGTGGCCCATGTAGACCATGGGAAAACCACCCTGGTGGACGCCATGCTGCGCCAGACCGGGGCCTTCCGGGCTAACCTGGTGGTGGCCGACCGGGTGATGGACTCCGGGGACCTGGAGCGGGAGAAGGGCATCACCATCCTGGCCAAGCACACAGTGGTGCGCTACCGGGGCACCCGGATCACCATAGTGGACACCCCCGGGCACGCCGACTTCGGCGGTGAGGTGGAGCGGGCCCTGGCCATGGTGGACGGGGTGCTGCTCCTGGTGGACGCCTCGGAGGGGCCCCTTCCCCAGACCCGCTTCGTGCTGCGCAAGGCCCTGGAGGCCAGGCTGGCGGTTCTGGTGGTGGTGAACAAGGTGGATCGACCGGACTCCAGGGTGGCTGAGGTGGTGCGGGAGGTCGAGGACCTCTTCCTGGACCTGGACGCCGATGAGGGGCAGCTGGACTTCCCCATCCTCTACGCCAGCGCCAAGGAGGGCTGGGCGTCTTCCACTCCGGCCACCACCGGCACCTCTCTCGAGCCCTTATTCGAGGCCATCCTGAGCCGGGTGCCGGCGCCTGAGCACGAGCCCGGGGGGGCGCTTCAGGCGCTGGTGACCAACCTCGACGCATCCCCCTACCTGGGCCGGCTGGCGGTGTGCCGCGTCCACCGGGGCGAGATCGTCCGGGGGGCGACTGTCGCGCTGTGCCGTGCCGGCGGGGAGGTGGAGCCAGGCCGCGTCGTGGAGCTCTACGGGACCGAGGGGCTGGAGCGGGTCGCGGTGGAGTCGGCGGGGCCTGGGGAGATCGTTCTCGTCGCCGGCTTCCCTGACGTCTCCATCGGCGACACCCTCGCCGACGCCCAGTCTCCCGAGGCGCTGGAGCCGATCTTGGTGGACGAGCCGAGCCTGGCCATGACGGTGGGGATCAACACCTCACCCCTGGCCGGGCGAGAGGGCACCAAGCTCACCGCCCGCCTTCTGAAGAGCCGCCTGGACGCCGAGCTGGTGGGGAACGTGTCGCTGCGCATTGCACCCACAGAGCGGCCCGACACCTGGGAGGTCCAGGGGCGGGGGGAGCTGCAGCTCGCGGTGCTGGTGGAGACCATGCGGCGTGAGGGGTTCGAGCTCACCGTGGGCAAGCCCCAGGTGGTGACCCGGGTGGTGGAGGGGGTGGTCCACGAGCCCATGGAGCGCCTCACCGTGGACGCCCCCGAGGAGTATCTCGGGGTCATCACCCAGCTCCTGGCCCTGCGCCAGGGACGTCTGCAAGAGATCGTCAATCACGGGACCGGGTGGGTGCGGCTCGAGTACCGCGCTCCGGCCCGCGGGCTGGTGGGCTTCCGCACCGAGTTCTTGGTGGAGACCAGAGGGACCGGGGTGCTCCACAGTGTCTTCGACGGGCTCGAACCGTGGCATGGGGAGCTCAAGACGCGGCGCAACGGCTCGTTGGTGGCGGACCGCCGGGGCTTCTCCACGACGGAGGCGCTGATGTCACTGCAGGAGCGAGGAACCCTGCACATCGGTCCGGGGGTGGAGGTCTATGAGGGGATGGTGGTGGGGGAGAACGCTCGACCAGAAGACATGGACGTCAACCCCACCAGGGAGCGGAAGCTGACCAACATGCGTTCCTCCACCGCCGAGGAGCTGGAGCGCCTGAGCCCGGCCCTCAACCTCTCTTTGGAGCAGGCGCTGGAGTTCATCGCCGAAGACGAATGCGCCGAAGTGACCCCCCGGTCCGTGAGATTGCGCAAGGTGGTCCTGGAGCAGAGCATGAGGGCTCGCGAGCGCCGCCGAGCCCGCCCTACGATCAGGGCCGGGGCGGTCTAGCGGGGCTGGGGAGGTCCCGGGGGAACTCCGCGATCCAGGGCCTGCTCCAGCTGCCGGGTACGGTGGTAGGCGGCCCAGACGGCATCTGCCAGCACGGTTCGGAAGCGCCCCCTCTCCAGGGCTGCGAGCGCCTCGGCGGAGGTGCCGCCAGGAGAGGTCACCATGTCCCGCAGCTCACTGGGGTGGCGCTGACTCTGGGCGGCGAACTCTGCCGAACCCTCCACCGTGCTAAGGACCAACCTCCTGGCCAGGTGGCGGGGGAATCCCAGATGGACTGCGGCGTCCACCAGCGACTCGATGAACAGCAGGGTGTAGGTGGGCCCGGTTCCGGAGACGGCGGTGGCCATCGCCACCTGTTCCTCGTCCTCCACTTCCAGCTCCTCGCCGAGGGCGCTGAGCAACTGGCGGGTGCGCAGCCGTCCCACCTCGTCCACGTCGGGGGTGGGATACCACACTGTCATGCCTTTGCCGATCTGCGCCGGGGTGTTGGGCATGGCCCGTACCACGGCTGGGTGCCCCAGCCCCTCGCCCAGCGTCCGGGTGGAGGCGCCGGCGACGATGCTCAGGACAAGGGTGCCGGGCGTGATCGCACCGTTGAGTTCGGGCATGACTCGGCGGAGCACCTGAGGCTTGACCGAGATCACCAACAGGTCAGCGGCGGCCGCGGCCTGGCGGTTGTCCGAGCTTACCCTAACGCCGAGGCGGTGCTCCAGGTCTTCCCGACGGGCTCGGCGCGGGTGGGTGCAGGTGACCTCCTCGGGGCGCACCAGCCCCCTCGCCATAAGGCCTCCCACTATGGCCTCGGCCATGGCCCCAGCCCCCACCACCACGAGCCGGGCTCCGGACAGGTGACTTTGGGGCGCGAGGTCCGCGGAGGGGGACAAGCTGTTACATCCTCTGAGGCTGGGCGGCTGTGCTCAGCATATCCGCGGCGGTACGATCTCGGCCACCGAATCAATTTGGGAGCAAGGTGGATGGCGGACTTGCACTACCGCGGGAGGCCTTTGGTTTGAAGGCAGCGTTGTACCGGACCACCGGCGATGCGGCTGAGGTCATCCGGCTGGAGGACGTTGAGCGGCCCGAGCCGGGAGCGGGGGAGGTGCGGGTGCGCCTCCACGTCTCCGGGGTGAATCCCACCGATTGGAAGGCGCGCACCGGGGCCACACCCCGCCCAATCCAGGGGTTTCAGATCCCTCACCACGATGGCGCCGGCGAGATTGATGCCGTGGGTGAGGGGGTTCCGGAGGAGCGTCTGGGGGAGCGGGTCTGGGTCTGGCTGGCGGCGGCGGGCCGGCCCTGGGGTACCGCGGCGCAGTGGACCGTCGTCCCGGCCGCCCAAGCCACCCCGCTCCCCGCCGGGGCGTCGTATGAGCTGGGGGCCTGCCTCGGCGTGCCCGCCCTCACCGCTCATCGGTGCCTCTTCGCCGACGGTCCGCTGTCGGGCAGGGATGTGTTGGTCACCGGGGGCGCCGGGGCGGTGGGGCACTTCGCCATCGAACTCGCGCGCTGGGGTGGCGCCCGAGTGGCCGCCACGGTCAGCGGGGAGGCCAAGGCCGAGCTGGCACGGCGGGCGGGGGCGGACCTGGTGGTGAACTACCGGGAGCCCGGGGCGCAGGCCGAACTGCGGCGATTCTCCTCCCGGTTCGCCAGGATCGTGGAGGTCAACCTGGCGGCCAACCTCCAGATGGACCTGGGCCTCGCCGGCCCCGACACGGTGGTGGTGGCGTACGCGGCGGACCTCGAAGACCCGGTCCTGCCGGTCCGCGCCTGCATGAGTGTCAACCTCGTGATGCGCTTCGTGCTGCTGTACGGGGTTGCCAGACCGGCCTTGGAGGAGGCGGCGGCCGTCGTCCACAGGGCGCTGGCCGACAATGCCGTGACCGAGTTGCCCATAGTCCGCTTCCCCCTGGACCGCTGTGCCGAGGCCCAGGAGGCGGTCCGGTCGGGGGTGACCGGCAAAGTGGTTCTGGAGATCCCATGAGGGGGGCTGGGTACGGCTCCTCAGGCCATGAGCCTTCGACCGCCGAGGCGGAACGGCGTGGCTAGCGTGGAGGCTCAGGCCACCGCCGCTCGGCGCGCCATCCGAAACCGCGCCGTCCTGGGCGTGGAGCCCAGCTGGGGCTGGAACTTCAACGACCTCAGCCACGAATGGAGGCGGCTGTTCGCCGAGCTGTTCGGCACCTTCCTCCTGGTCCTGGTCGCTGCCGGGGCGCCCACCGTGGCGGCGCGCTACCCCGGAGTCCTCTCCCAGGCGGCCATCGTCACCGCCCCGGGACTCATGGTCATGGGCATCATTCTGTTCATGGGGCTGGTGTCCGGAGCCCACCTCAACCCGGTGGTGAGCCTGGCCTTCGCCCTCCGCCGGGAGTTCCCTTGGCGGCGGATCCCGGCCTACATGGCGGCCCAGGTGGTGGGGTCGGTCCTGGCCTGCCTGGTTCTCTGGGCCCTTGTCGGCAGGTACGCCCACCTCGGCGCGACCCTCCCCGGCTCCGGTGTGGGGGACCTGCAGGCGATGGCCATGGAGGCCTTCCTCACTATGGGTCTGGTGAGCACCATCCTGGGGACGGCCTCCGGTGCGCAGAATGTCGGCACCCTCTCGGCCATCGCCGTGGGCGGCTACATCGCCCTCGCGGGGCTCTGGTCGAGCCCGATAAGCGGTGCCTCCATGAACCCGGTGCGATCCTTCGGGCCCGCCCTGGTGAGCGGCGACTTCGCCCACTTCTGGGTCTACCTGGTCGGCCCAGCGGCCGGGGCGCTCCTGGCAGTTGGGGCCGCCCAAATCCTTCGCGGCCCGGGCGGGGACGTCACCGCCATGAGAGCGGCCCAGGGAGCTCTCGATCCCGTGGGGCCGCCGGAGAAGTCCGGGTGAGAGCTACCGGCCCGGCGAGGGGAGCCGCAGGGAGGTGCGAGCGGTGAGCAAGTCCAAGGAGAACTGGAAGGCGGAGCCCGACGAACACGACTATCCCGCCGCCGGCAATTACCTGTCTCTGCTCCTTCCCCCGGAGACGGTGACTGAGGCCGTGCGCCTGCTGCGCTCGGCGGAGCTGGTGCGGTACAAGGCCAAGGACCTTCTCCGCGCCAGCCGGCTGCCGCTACTTTCCGCCAAGGACCCGGACGTCTCCCGCGACCTTCGCGAGGTTCATGCCGGTCGCAAGCTCTCCCCCGTCCTCGTCCTGAGAGGCGACCTGGGCCGCGAGGTCCCCCTCACGGTGGCTGACGGCTACCACAGGATCTGTGCCAGCTACCATCTGAACGAGGATGCGGAGATACCGTGCCGCCTGGCCGGGCTTCCCCTCCCGCCGGAGATGCGCGAGGGAATGCGGCCCCGGGCGGGCCGCGGCGGGCCGGGCCCTTCGAAGCGTTCCCCGGAATAGGGGCCGGCACTTTCCAGCCGCGGAGGTGGGGAACTCGCCGTGGGATTCTTTCCGGGACGGCGGCCCGTGCCGAGCGCGCAGGTGCGGCCCGGGTCGGTTGCGGATGGCGATACCGGTCGGTGTCGGACCGCTGAGCGAGGACAGTGGGCGCCGGTCCGCACCCAGACGGCCGGCGCGGGGCGGACCGTCGCCTGCGCGACCTCGGTCTGGCTGAGGGCCGGCGGGATGTTGGGCTGGCCTTTGGCGAGGTCCTTCGGATGGGGGAGGGCGGGAGTCGCCAGGGCTCGCTCTCGGGTGGGCCGCACGCCGGCGTGGCCCGGCTCCATTGGACGGCTTGCACCTCCGGGGCGGCTGCGCTATTCACCTAGGGAGAGCGGGCGGAGTGGCGAAGAACTGGAGGGCTGGAGGTGCTGAGCGACAACAGGCTCCCCCCCGGGGACGCGGCGATGCCGAACCCGCTGGAGGAGCTCTCACTGGAGCAGCTCAGGCAGCGGACGAGCATGAAATGGCGACGGTACGCTCCCGATGTCCTGCCGCTCTGGGTGGCCGAGATGGACGTCCGACTGGCGCCGGCGGTGGCGGCGGCGCTGCATCGGGCCGTGGAGATCGGGGACACCGGCTATCCGGCGGGCAGCGAGTACCCGGAGGCGCTGCAAGCCTTCGCCGGGAGGCGCTGGAACTGGGATGGGGTCCCCGTCGAGCGGACGGCAAGCGTTCCCGACGTGATGATGGGGATCGTCCAGGTCATTCGCCTGGTCACTGACCCCGGTGACCCCGTGGTGATCAACCCTCCCGTCTATCCCCCCTTCTACGCCTTTCTGAGCCACGACTCGCGCCGGGTCATGGAGGCCCCTCTCGGCTCCGACCTGCGCCTCGACCTGGGCGCGTTGGAATCGGCCTTCCGGAGGGCCAGGGCGGGGGCCAAGAAGGTCGCCTACTTGATCAGCAACCCGCACAACCCGACCGGGGTGGTCCACACGAGAGAGGAGCTGGCAGCGGTCGCGGCCCTCGCTCGCAGGTACGGAGTCCGGGTCGTCTCCGATGAGATCCATGCTCCCCTGGTCCTGGCCGGGGCCCGGTTCACACCCTATCTCAGCGTGGAGGGGGGGGAGGACGCCTTCGCCCTCACCTCTGCTTCGAAGGGATGGAACCTGGCCGGGCTTAAGGCCGCCCTCGCCTTCGCCGGTCCGGAGGCCGCGGGAGACCTGGCCCGCTTGCCCGAGGAGGTGAGCCATGGCCCAAGCCACCTGGGCGTCATCGCCCACACCGCGGCGCTCCGCGAGGGAGAGCAGTGGTTGGACGCACTGCTCGCTGGCCTGGATGCCAACCGCGCCCTGCTGGTGGAACTGGTGGCGGAGTACCTGCCGGAGGTCCGCCTGCACTCTCCAGAGGGGACCTACCTCGCCTGGCTGGACTGCCGGGCGCTCGGCTTGGAGGGCCAGCGCGCCTTGGGCCAGTCGTTCGTCGTCTCCGATCTCGCCGGTCCAGCCAAGATGTTCCTGGAGAGGGCACGGGTCGCTCTCAGCTCGGGTCACGTCTTCGGCAGCGGCGGTGAGGGATGGGCTCGGCTCAACTTCGCCACCTCCCGGGCGATTCTCACTGAGGCGGTGACGCGCATGGGTGAGGCTGTGCGGTCGGCGTGATGCGTGAGGTTTGCCCTCGGCGCGGTCAGGGGCCAGTCTCTGTGCCCGGCCGGCCCGGGGTTGGCTCGGGAACTTCCATTACCACAGCCGAGCCCGGATGCCCCAGCGGCACGGACTTGAACCGTCTGTAGAGCGCGAGATCGTAGGCGGCCTTCACCGCGCCGGCGACCAGCAGGTTCAGACCGGGCAGCACTCCCATGACCAGGGAGCCACCGAAGACGGGCCCGACCGCAGCACCCACAGTGCGCGCGGCCCCTGTGGCGCTGGCGGTCGCGGTCCGCTCGGCAGGCGTGACCATGGCCATGGTGTACGCCTGGCGGGTCGGGACATCCATCTGCGAAATCGACTGCCGGGACACCAAGAGCGCCGCCGCCAGCGGCCACCACGGCATCAGGGGCACGAGGGCCAAGAGGACGTCGGAGGGGAGATGGGTGAACACCATCGTGCGCAGCAGGCCGAAGCGCTCAGCCAGCGTCGCCGCCACCAGCTGTGACCCGGCCGCGGCCAGGTTGGCGAGGAAGAGCAGCGGGCCGAGCACGTCCAGTTGCAGCCCGAAGCGCACGTGGAAGTAGTAGGCGACGAGGGACTGCGCCCCGACTCCGCCCGCCATGGCGTCGAGCGAGTACAGGGCCGCCAGCTCCCTGACTCGACGTCGAGAGGGCCCAAGCGGTGATCGGATGCGCATCTTCGCCGGACCGGCGGCATCCGACTCGACCGCGGTGCCGAGAAACGCGTAAAGGCCGCAGGCGGCAAGAGAGGTGGCCGCGTACAAAGTTATGAGCGGCAGGTACGGCCCGGTCCCGCGGCCTTGGCTGGCCGCGGCCACTGCCCCTGCCAGCAGGGAACCTACGGCCAGGCTGAGCGATCCGGCGAGCCCGTACCAGGCGAATCGCCTCGCGCCGGGGCCCAAGAGGTCGGCGATGGCAGCCTGCTCCAGGGCCTGCGGTGGGCCCACGTCCTGGCCCGATGCGGAGACCCCACCGATGAAGGCGGCCAACGCCAGGAGCGCGACACCGCTCTGGGTCAGGATCAGCACGGCTCCGATGGCCGGGGCAAGGGCGGCGATCTTGAGCGCCGTCCGGCGGCCGAGGACCCCGGCAGCCCGGCCGAAGGCCAGGGTGGCCACCGCTCCTCCCGCCATTCCGCAGGTGAGCACCGAGCCGACCTCAAGGGCGCTCAGGCCGACCCGGGCGAGGTAGAGGGGGAGGGTGACGACCATAACGCCCACTCCCAGCATGCGAAGGGACCGGCTGCCGAGAATGAGCCGCGCGTCCCTTCCCACGCCGGGAGCTGCCCCAGACGGAGCGCCTGCCCCTGGGCGCCTCACACTTCCGGTCCTCGAAGCTTCCTGGCCGGGGAGGCGACGAGCCCGGACGTTGGCGCCCCTGGGGTTGCACGCGAGCAGCCACGATGTGGAAGTGGCCGGTCCTGTCCGGCCAGCAATCCATCACTGCCAGTCGGCCAGATGAGGTTCCCCGTGCTTAGGAGCGAAAGCGTGTGCCGCAAGGAGGTCATGATCGGCCATTGCCGCAGTCGGCATGGCAGGAGGAACCAGGGGACCGAGGTCGACTGGGGCGCTAGCGTGCGGTAGCGCCCTGCACGACTGCGATGACGTCACCGCGGAATCTCAAGGGTCGTAGGGGCGGTTTCGTGCGAACGAGGGCGGGCTGAACTAGTGCCGTGAACCGCGGCGATCCGACGGTTGGGCTTTGGCGCCATGCACCGCAGCGGCGTCAAGCTCACCTGCAAAGGGACCGGCGCGAATCGCCCTGGGAAAGCTGGAGTCTCCATTCACCGAGCGGATGGAGGACTGAGAGGGACGAGCCGGTACCCGCAGGACCCGCGGGGGTTGCCGGCGCGGTCGTCGCTGGTGGAGCCACTTGCTTGCTCGGCGGTTCGGTTTGGGTTGACAGGTGGCTCCCCGCTGGCCCATACTCAACCGTAGGGTTGATGAACCACGCGGATGAATAAACATGGCCAACGATCCACTGAGTCTTACCTTCGCCGCTCTGGCTGATCCGACCCGGCGGGCCGTTCTGGTGCGCTTGGCGGAGGGCGAGGCGACGGTTAACGAGCTGGCGGCGCCGTTCGACATCAGTCTGCAAGCGGTCTCGAAGCACCTCAAGGTGCTACAGGCGGCCGGTTTGATCTCACGGGGACGCGAGGCGCAGTACCGCCCTTGCCACCTTGAGCCGGCGCCTTTGGAAGCGGCCACGGACTGGATCGCGAGGAACCGACAGATCTGGACGGAGCGATTCGACCAACTCGATCGGCACCTGGAGCTAATGGGCAGGGAACAGGCAAAGGAGAAGGGAGCATGAGCGACCCACAGACCGAACTGGGTGAACTGACCATCAGGAGGACCTTCGCGGCTCGGCCTGAAGTCGTCTTCGAGTGCATGACAACGCCCGCACATCTCACCCACTTCTGGGGGCCGCTCGGGATGAGCACCCCACTCGACCGGATCACGGTCGAGCCCCGGCCCGGTGGACGTTTCGAGACAGTGATGGTCAACGACGAGACCGGTGACGAGTATCCCGTGAACGGTGTGTTCATGGAATTCGACCCTCCCCGCACGTTCTCGTTCACCGAAGCTGGTGTGGACGGCGGCATGATGACCAAGATCGTCTTCAACGACCTCGGCGACGGGCGTACCGAGACGGTCACCCATCAGACCAATGTGCCTCCGATGTTGATGAGCCCCGAGGCCCAAGCCGGGCTGGAAACGAGCTTCGTCAAGTTCGATGCCTACCTTGCTTCCCTGTAGCCACAGCCGTACTGCGCACAACAGAACGCGGCGCCTTGGGCTGCGCCCAGCGGGGAACGCTGAGGGATCCTTCGGCGACCTTGAGGAACGACGGAGGATGGGAGCGGGAGACGAGACTCGAACTCGCGACATCCAGCTTGGAAGGCTAGCGCTCTACCAACTGAGCTACTCCCGCGGCCGCGCCTTTCCCGATTCTATCGGCAGGCCCTCCCTTGGCGGGCTGTCGCTCCAGCCCACCGCCTGCCCAGGCAGTCTGTTCTGCGGTCCCCAACCGACCTGGGCGGAGGGCCACGGCGTCACCACCTCAATCGCCACTCAACCCGCGCGGTCGGCCACCAGGGTGTAGAGCATGGGTACCGGCTCACCACCGAGCCGGACTCGGTACCGCCCGTCTGCCTCGGGAGCCCCGAGGTCGCCTCGGTAATCCCGCGGCGCCGCAGTGTGCTCGCGCAACCAGCGCACCGTCAAGCCGGCGCCCACGGCTGCGGTGACCACCTCGCCCACACTGTGGGCGAACTGCACGGTGGCGGTGGACACGACTGGGGCCAGGGGATCCGTGTAGCTCCCCGGGGTGTTGAAGAAGTGGGGCCCGTCAAAGGAGTAAGGGAAGTCCAGCCGCAGGGGCGCCAAGGTGTCGATCATGCCCACAAACGGATGGATCTCGACCAGGGCCAGACTGCCGCCCGGGCGCAGCAGGTCGTGGGCCGCGCTCATCCAGGCATCGAGGTCCCCTATCCAGCACAGCACCCCGATGGTGGCGTAGGCCAGGTCGAAGCGGCTGAAGAGACGACTGGGAGGGTGGCAGGCGTCCGCCTCGACAAGGGCCAGATCGACTCCACAGCGCCGGGCCAGCCCGGCCGCCTTGGTAAGGGCGACCGGGGAAAAGTCGAGCCCTGTGACCATGGCTCCCGCCCGGGCCAGGCTGATGGAGTCGAATCCGATGTGGCATTGAAGGTGAATGACCTGCAGGCCAGCGACCCTGCCCACAGCCAGCTGGATGGCCTCCTCCTCGACCTCGGTCAGGGAGGAGGCGCCGGCCACCAGGGACTCGGAGTCATAGATTCGGTCCTGCCCGTGGACGCGGGCTCGGTCGTCCCAGTTGCGGCGATTAAGGAGGAGGGCGTCCCGGACCACCGGGCAAGTCTAGGGAGCCGCGGCCTCCGCTGCCCACATTGTCACCGTTCGCCTGCGGGCAGTCGATCTCATGGCTCATGTGGTGTCTCTCTAGCCGGGGGCATCCAGCGGCGGCGGGCAGCGCGCCGGGGGCGCGCCCCGGGCCTGGGCGCGATCCATCTCTGCTCGGGAGACTGGCTACCGACGCTCGCAGCAGCTGCCCTGAGGAGAACGGGGACGGACCGCGGGGGGTCAGTTGGACTGTGCCGCTTCGTCGCCTCTGTGGCGATTGCTAGACTGGCTGCAGGATGCTCTTCGACTACCTCCCACTCCTCACCTTCCTGGTGATGATCGTCCTGTTCGGGGTGGGGATCACCTTGGTCATCCCCCTCATCGGGCCGAGGCGACCCACCAAGGCCAAGGGGCTTCCCTACGAGTGCGGCATCGTGCCCGCGGAGACCGCCCGGCGGCGCTTCTCGGTCACCTTCTACCTGACAGCCATGTTGTTCATCGTCTTTGATGTGGAGGCGATCTTCCTCTACCCATGGGCGGTGCTGGTGCGGAGCACCCTGCATCTCTTCGGGCTCATTGAGATGGTGGTCTTCGTGGCCCTGATCGCGGTGGCCCTCGCCTACGTTTGGCGCAAGGGGGCGCTGGAGTGGGACTGAGAGGGGAGAGCGAATTCATCCTTCCAGGGGGACCAACGAGGGCGGTTCTGGCCGCGGACGGGAGCGCGATTCCCGGGGCGATCCCGCGCTCCATCCCCGGGGCCCGGGACCTCGCCGACGCCGCGGCCGAGGAGGGGGTCTTCACCACCACCGTCGGCAAGGTGATCGCCTGGGGCCGCTACTCCTCCCTCTGGCCCGCCCTCTTCGGTCTCGCCTGCTGCGCCATCGAGATGATGGGGGCCAGCAACTCCCGCTTCGACCTCTCCAGGTTCGGCGCGGAGGTGTTCCGGGCCTCGCCCCGCCAGGCGGACCTCATGATCGTGGCCGGGAGGGTGTCCCAGAAGATGGGACCGGTCCTGCGCCATATCTACGATCAGATGCCGGAGCCCAAGTGGGTGATCTCCATGGGGGCCTGCGCCTCCTGCGGCGGCATCTTCAACAACTACGCCATCATCCAAGGCGTGGACAAGGTGGTCCCGGTGGACGTCTACATCCCGGGCTGCCCCCCGCGTCCCGAGGGGCTGCTGGACGCGGTCATGAAGCTGCAGCAGAAGATCGCCGCCACCCCAGTGACGGGCGTGCGCCAGTAGATGGGAGACTCTGCTCTCCTCACCGTAGTGGAAGGCCGCCGGGCGGCCGACCACCTGCGCCAGGCCTTCGGGGATTCAGTCAAGGTCACCGAGAGCTGCGCGCAGGTGGCCGCAGAGGTGCCGCTGGAGCTTCTGGGCAGCGCCGCAGAGGAACTCAGGAAGCATCCCGACTGCCTGTACGAGATGCCCGTGACCATGACCTGCGTGGACTGGCCTGAGCGCGAGGAGCGCTTCGAGGTGGTCTACCTGCTCCGATCTTTGGTTCACAACGACCTCTGCCGCCTTCTGGTGCGGGTCGCGGAGGGCCAGGAGCTGCCCACCCTCTCGCACCTCTACCCGGGGTTGGGGTGGCACGAGCGCGAGTGCTACGACCTCTTCGGGCTCCGCTTTGCAGGGCATGCCGACCTGACCCGGATCCTCCTTCCAGATGACTGGGAGGGGCATCCCCTGCGGAAGGACTACGTCTCCTTCGGCGAGCCTGTCGCCTTCACCCACAACCTGGAGTGGGCGCTTTCCCCCCAGGACCGACCCGAGTGGATGCCCGGCGCCGTCCGGGGCTCGGTGGAGCGCCCCTGATGGCCACCCTGCCGCCGATCCGCGGTTCCGGCACCCCGGTGGACGAGGTTCCGGTACAGGAGGGGATCCCGCACCTGCACCCCGGCGGCCAGGGGGAGTTCCTGGACAAGATCGATCAGGGGGAGGAGCTCCTCGAGCTGAACATGGGCCCGCAGCACCCCTCCACCCATGGAGTGCTGCGGCTGGTCCTCAGCCTGGATGGCGAGCGGGTGGTGGAGTGCCGCCCGGACATCGGGTACCTGCACACCGGCTTCGAGAAGAGCTTCGAGTCCCACACCTACCAGCAGTGCATCCCCCTCACCGACCGGATGGACTACCTCGCTCCACCCATCAACAACTTCGGCTTCGCCCTCACGGCCGAGAAGCTGCTGGGGATCGAGGTTCCTCCGCGGGCCCAGTACATTCGGGTTATCGTCGCCGAGCTCTCCAGGATCGCCAGCCATCTGATCTGGCTCGGGACCCACGCCATGGACCTCGGGGCCACCTCCATGTTCATGTACTGCTGGAGGGAACGGGATCGGATCCTGGACATCATGGAGTGGATCTCCGGCGTCCGCATGATGACCAGCTTCATCCGGGTGGGGGGGCTGATGGCCGACGTCCCCGCAGAGTTCGTACCCATGGTCAAGGCGTTCATCGCCGACTTCCCCAAGAGGGTGGACGAGTACGAGGCTTTGCTCACCGCCAACCCCATCTGGAGGCAGAGGACAGTGGGGCTGGGGGTCATCGACGCCGCCTCGGCCCTCGGGTACGGATGCTCAGGGGCGACCCTGCGGGGGTCCGGCGTCCCCTACGACGTGCGCAAGGCCCACCCCTACTCCGGGTACGAGCGGTTCCAGTTCGATGTTCCGGTCGGAGTGAACGGAGACGTCTACGACCGCTACCTGGTCCGCGTCCGCGAGATGCGAGAGGCCTGCAGGATTGTGGAACAGGCGGTCGAGGGGCTGCCCGGGGGGCCGGTGAACACTCCCGACCGCAAGGTGTCCGCCCCTCCCAGAGCGGAGATCGACAACTCCATGGAGTCGCTGATCCATCACTTCAAGCTCTACACCGAGGGCTTCCGCCCGCCGGCCGGGTCCTGCTACTCAGCGGTGGAGAGCGCGCGGGGGGAGCTGGGTTTCTTCATGGTCAGCGACGGGGGCAACCGCCCCTACCGCTGCAAGGTGAGGGGCCCCTCGTTCAGCAACCTCTCCGCCCTCTCCCAGATGGTCCGTGGAGAGCTGGTGGCGGACGTGGTGGCGGTGGTGGGAAGCATCGACATCATCCTGGGGGACGTCGACCGCTGATACGCCTCACCCGTGTCGAAGTGCGCGGGGCAGGATGAGCACCGCCTCGAGAACGGCCAGGAGGAGGAGGGCGGAGGCGATCCGGGGCACGAACTGGGTCACCTCCGGTGGTGAGGTGAACAGCCAGGCCACCAGCGCGGGAACCCCTACAGCGGGGACCACGGCGAACCTGCGGTCTCGGCTGCCCAGCCCGAAGTAGACAAGGAGGTTGACGACGGTCAGGCCCACGATGCCGGCGGCAAAGAGGAGCAGCAGCGAGGAGTCACTCTCGTAGCTGTGGCCCAGCACGACGCCCAGCAGGGGGCGGGAGAAGAGGGCGTAGGCGGCGACCACCAGCAGATCCACGGTGAGGAGCAGGGCCGCGGTCTGCAACAGAAGGCGCCGCCGGACCTGGGCGTTGGGGGCCGCGGCCACCCGGGGGTACATCACGGCGCTGAGGCTGCTGGTGCCGAAGAAGAGGATCTTCCCCATGACCGACAGTCCGGAGTAGAGGCCGGCGCCGTAGGGGGTGAGCACGTGGCGGGCGGAGACGACGTCTATGTTGTTGAAGATGGGGGCGGTCGCCGCTCCGGCGACCACCGAGAGGTCCACCAGCCGCTGGGGCGCCTCCTCCATGGCCGGGCGGGCGCGGTGGCGGGGGTAGACAGCTGACCCCAGGGCGCCTGCTACCGAGGCCATGGGAACGGCCGCCGGTCCGAGCCCGAGGTGGAGCAGCACCACCGCCAGCACCACCATCGTGCCCCCGTAGAGAAGGAAGTTGACCGCCAGGCGCCCGAAGGCGCGACGGCCCTGGAGGAACCCGCGCTGGGCTCCACCCATGGCGGAGATGGGCCCGGCCACCACCGTCAGAGCCAGAACCCAGGGGTCGGTGAGGTGGAGCAGGAAAGCGAGGATCAGATCCACCGGCACCATGGCGGCGCCCAGCCAGAGCCCGATTCGAAGCGCCGAACGCCGGAGCCCCGGCCACATGGCGTCAGGGTCAAGACGGCGTGCCGCGGTGCCGGCGACGTCCCGGGCGGCACCGGCGGCCACGATGAAGGTGGTGGTGTACAGGAGGTTGAGGACGGCCACCACCGAGGTGGACTCCCCGTTGGCCGCGGTGCTGAGGTGATGGGCCCCGTACGACTGGGCCACCAGCACTCCCGCCCCCGAGCCACCTATCCCGATCAGGTACAGGAGATTGTGCAAGACCACGGGGCTGCGGAGGAGCTGGCCCCAATCACGGGCGGGGGTCACCGCGGCCTTTGCGGCGGGGGCCCGATCCGGGGGGCGTTCCACCTCACCATCCTGAACGATCGGACCCTCAGGCTGCACCTCGGGACCGCCGGGTGGGTTGGTAAAGTGGGGGCGAATGAGCAGCGAGCTGACGCGCTGCCTTATCCGTCGAGCGGGGAGCGAGGCCGGAACTGAGATGCTTCCGTGCGGATGGGAGGGGGGCGATGCCTGAGAGCGAGGTGGGTGCGTCGAGCCCCGCCTTGGCGCCTGCCGCGCTGGAGCGCCTCCGGGCGCTTCGATCTCGCTACCCGGTGGCCCGCTCGGCGGTGCTTCCGGCGCTCTGGGTGGTTCAGGACGAGCTAGGCTACCTGCCGCCGTGGGCCGAGGAGGTGGTGGCCGAGCAGCTCGGTCTTCTCCCGGGTGACGTGGCGGCCGTCGCCAGCTTCTACTCGATGTACTTCAACCACCAGCCCGGCAGGCACTTCGTCCAGGTCTGCCAGAACGTCTCATGCGCTCTCCGGGGAGCCGACGACCTGCTGGCCGGGCTGCGCGAGTGGCTCCAGGTCGACGAGGAGGGAGCCAGCCCTGACGGAGCGTTCACCCTTGAGGGTACCGTGGAGTGCCTAGGCGCCTGCGGCGGAGGCCCGATGATGCAGGTGGACCGCTACAGCCACGAGGACCTGAGCTTGGACTCGGCCCGCCAGATCCTGGAGCGGGTCAGGGATGGCGCGGGGGGCGGAGCCGGTGCCTGACGGACTGGTCCTCACCCGGCACCAGGGAGCGCCCGGGCTCACCACCCTGGACGGCTACCGCAAGGTGGGCGGATACCAGGGGTTGGCGCGGGCGCTGGAGATGGGCTCCGAGGCCATAGTGGCGGAGGTCAAGGCTTCCGGGCTGCGCGGCCGTGGCGGAGCGGCCTTCCCGACCGGGACCAAGTGGGGCTTCCTGCCGCAGGGCGTGTTCCCCCGCTACCTGGCCGTAAACGCCGATGAGTCGGAGCCGGGGTGCTTCAAGGATCGCGTCCTCATCGAGGAGTATCCCCACCAGCTTCTGGAGGGGGTGCTGATCGCCGCCTTCGCCCTTCAGGCCAGCCACGCCTTCATCTACATCCGGGGGGAGTACCGCAAGCAGCGGGAGCTGCTGGAGGAGGTGGTCCGCGAGGCCTACCGGGCCAAGCTGGTGGGGAAGAGGATCCTGGGCAGTGACTTTGGCTGCGAGGTGGTGGTTCATGGAGGGGCCGGCGCCTACATCTGTGGCGAGGAGACGGCACTCCTTGACTCTCTGGAGGGGCGCCGCGGCCAGCCCCGGCTCAAGCCGCCCTTCCCGGCGGTCAAGGGGCTGTACGGCCAGCCGACTGTGGTCAACAACGTGGAGACGCTCTCCAACCTGCCCTACATAGTGACCGAGGGGGGAGCCGCCTACGCCGCCCTGGGCACCGAGGCCAGTCCCGGCACCCGCCTCTTCTGCGTGAGCGGTCACGTGGAACGACCGGGAACCTTCGAGGTGCCCATGGGGCGCACCACCTTCCGGGACCTTTTGGAGCTGGCCGGGGGGGTCTGGCGGGGCCGACGGTTCAAGGCCATGCAGCCCGGCGGGGGCTCGATGCAGGTCCTGGGGCCGCAGCACCTCGACGTCCCGCTCGATTTCAAGGCGGTGGCCGAGGCCGGCTCCTCGCTGGGAGCGGGTGCTCTGGTGGTGATGGACGAGACCACCTGCATGGTTGATGTGTCGCGCCGGTTGGTGGACTTCTACCGCCACGAATCGTGCGGCAAATGCGTGCCCTGCCGGGAGGGGACCTACTTCGAAAGCCAGCTCATGCATCGGCTCGAGGAGGGCCGGGCCTCGGCCGGGGAGCTCGCCACCCTGGCGGACATCTGTGCCGGCATGGACGGGCGGTGCTTCTGCCCGCTGGGCGACACGGCCACGTGGTTTGTGATGTCCGCATACCGCATGTTCAAGGACGAGTTCGACGCCCATGTGGGGGCGGGCCGCTGCCCGGTGCGTGCGCGCCTGGGGGTGGCCGCCTGATGGGGGAGGCCGCGGCTCGTCCCGAGCTGGTGCGGGTGACCGTTGACGACCGCGAGGTGGAGGTCGCCCCCGGCAGCCTGGTCTGGGATGCCTGCGAGAGGGCAGGGGTCTTCGTCCCGGTCTACTGCGCCCACAAGAAGCTGGAGCCGGTCGCCGTCTGCCGGATGTGCCTGGTCGAGGTGGAGGGCATGCCCAAGCTGCAGCCGGCCTGCGCCACCCGGGTGGCGGACGGGATGAAGGTGCGGACCCTCACCGAGCAGGTGCGCAAGTTCCGCGACTCCAACCTGGAGTTCCTGCTTCTCAACCACCCCCTCGACTGTCCGGTCTGCGACCGGGGAGGGGAGTGTGACCTGCAGGACTTCACCCAGCGCTTCGGCCCCGGCCGCACCCGGCAGAGCATCCAGCAGAAGGTGCACTTCGACAAGGCGATACCTCTCTCGGACAAGATCGTCCTCGACCAGGAGCGGTGCATCCTCTGCTGGCGCTGCGTGCGCTACTACGAGGAGATCACCGGGGAGAGGGAGATCGTCCTCCAGCAGCGGGGGGTGCACACCGTGGTGGACACCTTCGAGCGGCAGCCGCTGCGCAGCCAGTTCCAGGGCAATCTGCCGGAGATCTGCCCGGTGGGAGCGTTGACCCACGCCAAGTACCGGTTCCGGGCACGCCCCTGGGACCTCCGCCGCACGGCCAGCATCTGCTCCCACTGCAGCTACGGATGCAACCTCTTCGTGGACGCTCGCGACGACCAGATCGCCCGCTACGCCAGCAGTGACAACGAGGACGTGGAGGACAGCTGGCTCTGTGACCGGGGACGCTACAGCTTCCCCGAGTACAACACCCGCGAGCGGGTGAGGGCTCCGGAGGCGGTTGTCACCGGTGGGCGCCAGGTGGTGTCCCATCGGGAGGCGGTGGCTCGGGCGGCAGGCCAGCTTCTGAGGATCATCTCCGACCGAGGGCCACAGGCGGTGGCGGTCGTGGGGTCCGATCTCATGACCAACGAGGAGGCGTTCGTCCTGCAGTGGCTGGCGCGCGAGGTGATCGGCACCCCGCACCTGGACCATCGACTGCGGCCCACGCCTCACCTGAGTCCGGCCGACTTCGAGCTGAGCATCGCCGGCATCGAGGACTGTGACCTCATCCTGGTGCTGGGGGGTGAGCCCGAGCGGCTTGCCCCGGTCCTGACCCTTCGCCTCCACAAGGCGGCCACGAAGCGGGGCCGGCGGGTGGTGCGCCTTGAGCCGCCCTACGACTGGAGCGAGAAGGCGCAACCCCAGAGGGTCGGCGTCATCGCCAGCGAGCTCGACCGTGGGGCGGGAGCCGCCATCCGGGATCAGCTCCGGGGTGCTGGGCACCGCGCCGAGCTCCTCACCATCATGGAGCGGGTCAACAGCCGGGGATGCCAGGACATGGGCCTGCTGCCCGGATGGCTCCCCGGTTACATTCCAGCGCCCAGCCCGGGGATGGGCCTCCCGGAGATCCTGGCCTCCGCTGCCACCGGGCGCCTCAAGGCCCTCCTGGTAGTGAACCCGTCGGCTGAGCTCGAGGCCTCTCCGGAGTTCGAGGCCGCCCTGCGCGGCGTCGAGGCGGCCGTGGTGCTCACAGCCCACCCGGGAGCCGCCAGCCGGGGGGCCAGCGTGCTGATCCCCGGGCGGACCATCGTCGAGAAGGCCGGCACCGTGACCAACACCGAGGGAAGGGTGCAGCGGGTGCGGGCGGCGGTCGAGCCTAGCCTCACCTTCCCTCCCGACCTGCGCACCCTGGGTGACCTGGCCGAGGCCCTGGGGGCCGACCTTGGAGTGTCCCCGATGGCCACCCCCGTCTTCGAGAAGTTGGCCGCGGCGGTCCCGGCCTATCGCGGGGCCCAGGCCGGGATGAGGGCCCGATGGGGGGATGGAGGGTGAGCACGGCGGCAACCTCGGTCCTGCTGGCGGTGGTGGTGGCGGTGGTCAAGGGGGTGCTGATCATCTTCGTCCTGATGACCGCCTTCGCCTACCTGACCCTGGCCGAACGCAAGGTCTCTGCGCGGATCCAGCTCCGCTACGGCCCCAACCGGGTCGGTCCCTTCGGCTTCCTGCAACCGGCGGCCGACGGGGTGAAGCTCTTCACCAAGGAGAAGGTGGCGCCGGAGGGGAGGGACAACTTCCTCTACCTCCTGGCCCCGGCCCTGGCCGCCTGTGCCGCGCTGTTCGCCTTCTCGGTGATCCCCATCAACCAGACGATCTGTATCGCCGGGACTCATGGCGCCGGTCCGCTCTCCGCCTCGTGCCCCGGCGGTTACCCGCTGCACTGGGACCTGGCCCACCTCAACATCGGCCTGCTCTTCATCCTCGCCATCACCTCGCTCGGGGTGTACTCAATCTTTCTGGGGGGCTGGGCGAGCAACTCCAAATACCCCCTCCTCGGGGCGCTGCGGAGCTCGGCGCAGCTGATCAGCTACGAGATGGCGGTCAGCTTCGCCCTCATCGGGCCTGTTCTGTTGGCCGGCTCCCTCAATCTGGAGACCATAGTCAACCAGCAGCACTCCCTCTGGTTTGTGTTCCTCCAGCCCATGGGGTTCTTGCTCTACTTCACAGGTGCCCTGGCGGAGACCAACCGGCTGCCCTTCGACCTTCCCGAGGCCGAGGCGGAGCTGGTGGCCGGGTACCACACCGAGTACTCCGGCATGCGGTTCGGCCTTTTCTTCATGGCCGAGTACATCAACATGGTCACCGTCTGCTCCATCGCCACCGTGGTCTTCCTGGGGGGCTGGATGGCGCCGTTCTTCTTCCTGCCCAACTGGCTGGGTCCGATCTGGTTTGTGGCCAAGGTGGGCCTGCTGCTCTTCGTCATGATGTGGGTGCGCTGGACCTTCCCGCGGCTGCGCTACGACCGTCTCATGCAGTTCGGCTGGAAGGTGCTGCTGCCCCTCGGGCTGGCCAACCTGATGCTGACCAGCGTGTTCGTGGCACTGCGATGACGATGGGACCTCGGCGTCCGGAGGTGAGCCCCTATGTTCCGTGAGCTGCTGGGCGGGTTGCGCACCACCATGCGGGAGATGGTCAGCCCCCCGATCACCATCCAGTACCCCGAGGAGCAGCGCCCCATCCCCCCGCGGCATCGCGGCCGGCACATCCTCCATCGATATGACAACGGGCTGGAAAAGTGCATCGGCTGCGAGCTCTGCGCCGGCGCCTGCCCGGTGGGCTGCATTTACGTGCAGGCGGCCGAGAACGACCCCGAGCACCCGGTCTCTCCGGGGGAACGCTACGCGATCCGCTACGAGATCAATCTGATGCGCTGCATCTACTGCGGGTACTGTGCCGAGGCCTGTCCCACCGAGGCCATCACCCTGGGCCCCCGGCTGGACCTCGTGGACTACAAGCGGGAGCGTTTGGTGGCCACCAAGGACGACCTCCTGGAGGCCTGGCCCGGCTTCCAGCCCCTTCCGGTGGCCGTAGCCCCTGGTCTCGGACAGGCCGCCTCCCAGCCCAGCCCGAGAGGGGCCGGGTCAAGCCACGCGGGCCCCGCGGGTTCGGCGCCCGGTCTCAGGCCCCCGATCCCTGGCGGGAGGGGGGGCACGTAGTGAGCGTCGTCTTCGGCCTGGCGGCTGTGATCGCCTTCCTGGGAGCGCTGGGGGTGGTCCTGAGCGAGCGCACCATCTACTCGGCGATGAGCCTGGTGCTCAACATGGTGGCTCTGGCAGTGCTCTTCCTGCTCCTTGACGCCCAGTTCATCGCGGCCGTCCAGATCATCGTCTACGCCGGCGCCGTGATGGTGCTCTTCGTCTTCATCATCGCCCTGCTCTCCCCGGGGGCGGAGGAGCGGCTGCGGTCGGTGGAGTTGCGCCTCCTGCTGGGAGGAGTCGGCGCCGTGGCCTTCACCCTGCTCATCGGGCGCCTCACCCTCAACGGGATCACGGTCGGGGCGCATGGGCGTCTTCACGGGGCCCTGGGGCCGTTCTCCCCGGTGGCGGTCAACGCCCACGGCCAGGTCCAAACCCTGGGGGACCAGCTGTTCACCACCTACCTGCTTCCCTTCGAGGTGACGTCCCTGCTCCTGCTGGTGGCGGCTGTGGGCGCCGTGTACCTCTCCCGGCGGCGGAGGCAGCTGGTGTGAGCGGGCTCTTTCCGGGCTTCCTCATCCTCTCGGCCGCCATGTTCGCCATCGGGGCGGCGGGGGTCCTGGTGCGGCGCAACCCGCTGGTGGTGTTCATGTGCATCGAGCTGATGCTGAACTCGGCGAATCTGGCCCTGGTCACCTACGCCCGCTACACCCACACCATGGCCGGCCAGGTCTTCGCGCTCATCGTGATCGCGGTGGCAGCCAGTGAGGTGGTGGTCGGGCTGGCGCTGATCACCGGCGTCTATCGCAGTGGGCGGCGCCTGGACCTGGACGAGCTCAGCGAGATGTCCGAGTGAACCCGCAGCTAACGCTGGTTCTCAGCGCCACCGTCCTGGGGCTGCCCACCGCATCCTTCGCCGTGAACGCCATCACCGCCGGCCGGCTGCCGCGGCGGGTGGTCACCTACCTGGGGCCGGGATCGGTGCTGGGGGCCTTCGTGGCGACCCTAGTCCTCTTGGCCACCATGCTGGCACAGAGCCCTTCCCACCGCGGCGTGACTGTCACCTTCTGGAGCTGGCTGAACGCTTCCACAGGCGGTGGGTCAGGGGTGTCCGCCCACTCCGGTCTCAGCGCCGCCTTCAGTGTTCGCATCGATCCCCTGGCCATCCTGATGATGCTGGTGATCACCGGCATCGGCGGGCTGATCCACGTCTACAGCGTCGGCTACATGGCCGATGACGCGAGCTTCAATCGCTTCTTCGCCCTCATGAACCTCTTCATCACCAGCATGCTGGTGCTGGTGATGAGCAACAGCCTGGTGTTCCTCATCATCGGCTGGGCCATGGTGGCCTTCGCCTCGTATGCCCTCATCGCATTCTGGTACCAGCGGCCCTCAGCGGTGGCGGCGGGACGCAAGGCCTTCATCACCCAGGTGATCGGGGATGTCGGCCTGGTTCTGGCCGCCTTCCTCATCTTCCTCAACCTGAGAGGCCCATCGGGCCGACTCCTCCACACCGTGGACCTGCAGACCATCTTCGCCAACGTCGGGCCCGGTGCCCACTTCCACGGTGGGCTGGGCCCGGTCGGTGGGGGCATGGTGACCACCATCGGGATCCTGCTCTTCCTGGGTGCCGCCGCCAAGTCGGCGCAGTGGCCGCTTCACACCTGGCTGCCCGATGCCATGGAGGGCCCGACCCCGGTGTCGGCGCTCATCCACGCCGCCACCATGGTCACCGCGGGCGTCTATCTGGTGGCCCGGTTCCACCCCGTCTTCCAGCAGGCTCCGGTGGCCGCGGGGCTGGTGGCGGTGGTGGGGATCGGCACCGCCCTCATGGCCGCCATCATCGGCTGCACCCAGTTCGACATCAAGCGGGTGATCGCCTACTCGACCATGAGCCAGATCGGACTCATGATCTTCGCCGTGGGCGTGGGGGCCTACTCGGCGGGGATGTTCCAGTTCTTCACCCACGCCTGCTTCAAGGCGCTGCTCTTCCTGGCCGCCGGCAACGTAATCCACGCTCTCCATGACGACCAGGACATCAGGGTGATGGGGGGGCTGCGTCGGCGGATGCGCTGGACCTTCTTGGCCTTCACGACCGGGTCGCTGGCGCTGGCGGGCATCCCCATCTTCGCTGGCTTCTTCAGCAAGGAGGAACTCTTGGGACAGGGGCTGGCCCTGGGTCCGGCGGTGCCCTGGTTGTGGGTCATCGGGGTGTCGGTCAACGTGCTGACCAGCTTCTACATCTTCCGGGTGGTCTGGGTGGCTTTCACCGGAGACCCGCGCTCCACGAACGCGGAGCACGCCCACGAGGCGCCGGCGGTGATGCTCTTTCCGGTGCTGATTCTCGCCGGCCTCTCCACGGTGGTGGGGTTCCTCAACATCGACTTCGCCGGCTTCGCACCGGTCACGGTGTTCCAAGCCTTCCTGCAACCGGTGGTCGGGGTCCCAGCGGCCCAGGCCAGCCACCTGGTGGACGGCCTGGCTCTGCTCGCCGGTGTGCTGCTGAGCCTTGCGGGGCTCGGGGTGGCCTGGGCGGTGTACGGGAGGCAGGTGATGTCGCGCGAGTGGATCCCCCAGCGCCTGCCCTGGCTGTATCAGCTCTCCTTCCGCAAGTTCTACTGGGATGAGGTGTACGGCGTGGCCCTGGTGACTCCGGTGCTGGCCTTGGCCACGGGGGTGCGGCGGGTCTTGGAGCCCGGGGTGTTTGACTCGGCGGTGGGCGGGGTCCGGGACGCGGTGTCCCAGCTCAGCGCTGACCTGCGCACCTTCCAGACCGGGTTCCTCAAGGACTACGCGCTCTGGTTCTTCTTCTTCGCCGTCCTGGGGGTGGTGCTCATGGGGCTCAGGCTCACGTGAGCTGGCCGATTCTCTCGGTGACTCTCTTCCTGCCCCTGGCGGGGGCGGTGGCCATCTTGGCCATCCCGGCCTCACGGGTCCGGACGATCCGCCTCGCCCTGATGGCGGTGACCGCTCTCACCCTGGGCCTCACCTGCGTTGTCCTGGTGGCCTACCTAGCCGTCCCGCCGGCGGCCGCCTCCAAGCTGAGCGGCACCGCCAACGGCCAATCGCTCTCGTCGATCCACTCGCCCATAACCTTCCAGTTCCAGGAGCAGGTCAACTGGTTGCAATCGGGCACGTCGCTCTCCCACCTCCACCTGGCCTTCAACGAGGGAAACTCGGCCTTCAACCAGGCGGCGCCGCCGCCCATCAACTTCTCCTATCACCTCGGGGTAGACGGGCTCTCGGTCTGGCTGATGGCCCTGGCGGCGCTCCTCTTCCTGGTCGCGGCGGTGGTCCTCTCCCAGCGGGAGACGCGGCTGCGCACCTTCGCGGTCCTGATGCTGCTTTCCGAGGTGGGGGTGCTGGGCGTGCTCACCTCGCTGGACCTCATCCTCTTCTACTTCTTCTGGGAGGCCGCCCTGATCCCCCTCTACTTCCTCATGATCGGCTGGGGGGACCCCAACCGGGGCCGGGCAGCGCTGAAGTTCATCATCTACACCGTCGCCGGCAGCCTCTTCATGCTGCTGGCCATCTTCGGTGTCTACTTCATCACCGGCGCTCAGACCGGCGTCTACACCTTCGACCTGCCCACGCTGATCGCCGCCCAGTCGTTCGTCCACACCACTCAGGCCACCACCTTCAGCCTCTTCGGGCACAGCTTTGCCTGGCTCAACCCCCAGGAGTGGCTCTTTTTGGCCTTCGCCCTGGCGTTCGCCATCAAGGTGCCGCTGGTGCCATTCCACAGCTGGCTGCCCGACGCCTACAGCTCGGGTACCACTCCCTTCCTGGTCTTCTTCGCGGGGATCGTCAGCAAGCTGGGAGCGTTCGGGCTCATCCGGTACAACCTGACTCTCTTCCCCCAGGCCAGCCATACCTTCCAGCCCCTGATGCTGGGCCTGGCCATCGCCAGCATCCTGTACGGGGCGCTGGCGGCTCTGGCTCAGACCGACCTCAAGCGGATCGTGGGCTTCGCCTCCATCAGCCACCTGGGCTTCGTGGTGCTGGGGATATTCGCCCTCAATGTGGACGGGCTCAACGGGGCGATCATCCAGATGGTCAACCACGGCATCGTGATCGCCGCCCTGTTCATCTGCGTGGGGGTCGTAGAGTCCAGGTTCGCCAGCCGCACCCTCTCCCAGCTGGGCGGGCTGGCACGCCCCATGCCGGTGCTGGCGGGCCTCTTCCTCGTGGTCACCCTGGCCGGCCTGGGCATGCCGTTGCTCAACAGCTTCGTCGGGGAGTTCCTCATCCTGCTTGGTGCCTTCCAGGCCAGCCCGGTCTGGGCGGTGCTGGCCAGCCTGGGCGTGATCGTGGCCTGCTGGTACATGCTCAGGATGTACCAGGGCCTGACCCAGGGTGAGCTTCGTTTGCCGGGGACAGGGGCGGTTTCCGAGCAGCTCCAGGCCGTGTCCCGCAGGCTGGGACGGTTGGACGTGGGCCCCGTCGAGGTGGTGGCGCTGGTCCCGCTGGTGGCTCTCATGCTGGTGATCGGGGTCTACCCGGCCCCGGTCATTCGCTACGGGCGGTTCAGTGCCGCCCAGTACGTGCAGGCGGCCAACCGCCAGACCGCCACCGAGCCCGCGCTGGCGAGCTCGCGCTCCGCCGCCAGGAGCCAGCCATGATCGCCGTCGCTGCGCCGGGCTACCCACTCCACTTCGTCCCCGCTGGCGACCTCCTGGGGATCCTCCCCATCCTGATCGTCGGGGGAGGGGCGGTGGTGGTCCTGGTTTGGGACCTGATCCGTCCTCGTGGTCAGGAGGTGTGGCTGGCAGGACTGACGGGTCTCTTCCTGTTGGCAGCTCTGGGGACCGCCATCGGGCAGTGGGTCGCCAACTCCGGCCCGATCGTGGTCTTCAACGGGGCTTACGCCAATGACCGCTTCGCGCTCTTCGCCGACTTCGTGGTGCTGATCACCGCCCTGGCGGTGGTTGTTCTCAGCCCCGGTTATCTGCGGCGCCGGGGGCTGGCGGAGGGCGAGTACTACATCCTGCTCCTGGCCTCGGTGGCCGGGATGCTGGTATTGGACGGGGCCCTCAACCTGATCGTCGTCTTCCTGGGCATCGAGCTGCTCTCCATCCCGCTCTACGTCCTTGCCGGCTTCGCCCGCGACGACCAGCGCAGCCAGGAGGGGGCTATGAAGTACCTTTTGCTGGGCGGCTTCGCCTCCGGCTTCCTCCTGTATGGCATGGCCCTCCTGTACGGGGAGACCGGTCACACCTCCCTCACCGCCATCCACGCCTTCCTCCTTCGCGACGCGACCGCAGGGCACGTCGACCCCATGGTCCTGGCGGCGGTGGGCCTGCTGGCGGTGGGCCTGGCCTTCAAGGTGTCCGCGGCACCCTTCCACTGGTGGACTCCCGACGTCTACCAGGGCTCTCCGGCGGTGGTGACGACCTTCATGTCGGTCGCCACCAAGGTGGCGGCCTTCGCGGTCTTCCTGCGCCTCTTCTCGGCCACCCTCGCCCCCTACCGGGCCGAGTGGACGGTGCCCATCGCGGTGGTGGCGATCATCTCCATGATCTACGGCAACGTGGTGGCGGTGGCCCAGACCTCTCTCAAGCGCCTCCTGGCCTACTCTGGGATCGCCCAGGCCGGCTACATCATGATCGGGGTGGCTCTGGGCCGTCCGGACGGCACCCAGGCGTCGCTCTACTACCTGGCCGCCTACGCCTTCATGAACACCGGCGCCTTCGCCGTGGTCACCATCCTCAGTCGCCGGGGCGAGGACTGCGATCGCTACTCCGAGCTGGCCGGGCTGGGCCGGCGGGAGCCGCTGCTGGCGGGTCTCATGTCCCTGTTCATGCTGTCGCTGGCGGGATTCCCTCTCACTGTCGGTTTCTTCGGGAAGTTCTTCCTGTTCTCGGCGGCCATCCACGACGGGCAGTTGGCGCTCGCCATCTGGGGCATCCTGACCTCGGCCGTCTCCCTCTTCTACTACCTAAGGGTGATCCTCAAGATGTACGCACCGGCTGCGGACGTCGGACCGGTTGAGGAATTCGAGGTGGCTTCGGTCTCGCCCGAAGGCACAGCCGTGGCGGCGCCCACCGCAGTGGGCCCGGCGGTCTTGGTGGTGGCCCTGGCCGGGGCCGGCACCATCGTGCTGGGGATCTTCCCGGCCCTCATCTACACCCTCCTCCAAGGCATCTCGGTCGTCCACGGCTGAGCGGAGGGGATGTGAGCGACCGGGGAGAACCGTCCACCCCGGCACCGTCTCGCCCCGTTCATCTCCGCGGGCTCGTCAGCCTGGTCATCCCCGCCCATAACGAGGAGCCCAACATGCCCCGGGTGGTGGGGGGTGCGCTCACGGCGCTGCGGGAGGTGGCCGACACCTTCGAGGTGGTGCTGGTTGACGACGGGAGCACCGACCGGACCGTCGACGAGGCCCGCCGGGCCATGGGAGCCAGCGCCGACCGGTTGCGCGTCGTGAGCCACCACCGCAAGTCAGGGTATGGGGTGACCGTCGCTGACGGCCTGCGGGCGGCCCGCGGCGACTGGGTGGCCTTCATGGACGGCGACGGCCAGTTCGACCCGGCCGACCTCGCCCGGCTGGCTGCCAGGGCCGAGGGAGCGGATCTGGTGGCGGGCTTCCGGATGCGGCGCGCCGACCCCTGGCACCGCTCGGTCGTGAGCCGGACCTTCAACGTTTTCGTGCGGGTCCTCTACGGCGTCCGCTATCGCGACGTGGATTGCGGCTTCAAGCTGATGAGGCGCGAGGTCCTGGTGGCCGCTCATCCCATCCTGGCCCGCTCGGCGCTGCTGAACACCGAGATCTACTTCAAGACCAGGCGCGCGGGGCTGCGCGTGACCCAGGTGGGGCTCACCCACCACCCGCGGGTCGCCGGGGTGAGGTCCGGAGGAAGGTTGGTGCCCATACTGAGAGCGGTCCGGGAGCTGGTCAAGCTGCGCTGGCGGTTGGCCCGGAGCTGGGCACCGCCGCCTAGGCCGCCCTCCGGAAGCTCTCCAGGGTGAGCTTGAGCCCCTCCTCAAGAGGGATCTGCGGAGTCCAGCCCAACCGGTCCCGGGCTCGCGCCGGGTCGAGGTAGCTGGCGGGGACCTCGCCGGGCCGTGCCGGAACGAACTCGGGCGCGGCCGGAATCCCCGCCAGCGCTGCGAGCGTCCTGGCGACCGTGATGATCGAGGTGGGCCTTCCGGTGCCGATGTTGATCGGCCCCTGGGCGGTGGCGCCCAAGGCGAGCAGGTTGGCGCGGGCCACATCCCCCACGTACACGAAGTCGCGGGTCTGCTCGCCGGTCCCGGTGACCCGCGGAGGCTCGCCGCGCAGGAGGCGGCGGCAGCTGATGGCCACCATGCCTGCCTCCCCCGTCCCATCCTGGTGCGGGCCGTAGACGTTGCCGTAGCGCAGGGCGGCGTACGAGAGCTTGAACGTCCGCTGGAACATCCCGAGGTATCCTTCACCGGCCAGCTTGGCAGCGCCATAGGGTGCCAAGGGACGGGCCGGAGCGGTCTCACTAGTGGGTAGCCGGCGGGCGCGACCGTATATGGCGCCCCCCGAGGAGGCGAACACGAACCGGGGCCGTCCGGCGTCCACCACCGCCCGCAGCAGCGCAAGGGTGGCCACGACGTTGTTGAGGGCGTCCGCGGCCGGGTCGCGCAGCGACCGGCTCACCCCGCCCTGGGCTGCCAGATGGAGGACTGCTGTGGGCTGGAAACGGGCCAGGGAGGTGAGCGCCTCGGGGGTCGAGAGCTCCGCCTCCACCCTGTCCGCCTCCGGGGGGATCTCGACTCCGCAGGAGTGGCGGAGGTCATCGATGACCAGTACGCGAGCCCCCTCAGCGAGAAGGAGGGCCACGGTGTGGGTCCCGATGAACCCGGCACCTCCGGTGACCACCACCCGAGGAGCCGCTTTGGAAGGGGTCACCGGGCCATGGTAACCGAGCCCGTCCGCCCCTCCCAAGTTCAGCCCGATCACGGATGGTGGGAGAATTTGGCGGACGGGCAGGCGCCCCCCGGTACGATGAGAGCGCAGGCGGAGGAGACTTGAGCAAAATCGCGCGTCGCTTCGGCATGCTCGGAGCCGGGAGCGAGGCCACCCAGCGGCGCTGGTTGCTGGCGGCGCTGCTGCTCTTCCTGCTCCTGCGACTTCCGTCCTGGTTCGAGCCGCACTGGTACACGGACGAGGCGGGCTACGCCAACACCGCCTACCTCGCCGCCCACGGTCGGGTCCTCTACCTCACGGTCTGGAACAACAAGCCCCCGCTCCTGTTCTGGATATATGACCTGGCCCTCAGCTGGTTCGGTCCCAGCGAACTAGGTCTGCACCTCATCTCCACCCTGGCGGGAGGGCTGACGCTGGCGGTCATCTGGCAGATGGTCCGCCGGGAGTGGGGGGGGAGGGGGATGGGCAGGACGATGGTGGTCGCCACGCTGCTGCTCGGCCTGCCACTTCTGAGCGCAGAGTTGGCCCTGCCGGAGAACTTCCTCATCTTCCCGGAGGCGGCGGGGATGCTGCTGGTGCTGCGATCCTTCTCCGAGCGGGGAAGGTGGCGGGCGGCGCTGGAACTGGCGGCGGGGGTGGCTTTCGGTCTGGCCTGCCTCATCCAACAGACGGCGGCAGGACCGCTTTTGGCGATGGTGTTCCTGCTTGCCCTCAGGCCCCGGGCCGGATCGGTCCGCGGCGCCCTCAGGGTGCTGGCCGCCGCCGCGGTGATCACCCTCGCGGGAATAGCCCCCTACCTCTTCTGGGCCGGACCCAGCCACGTCTATTACTTCCTGGTGACCTCCTTTGAGGGCTACACCTCGCGCACCCTTCCCCTCAACTTCCTCACCCTCCTTCCCCGGGCAGCCGCAGGGCTCCTGCTGGTCCTGGGGGTGGTCGCGGCACGGAAGCGGGATCCGCGCTCGGTCCTGATCTGGACCTGGTTGGGGGTGGACCTCTTGACCTACGTCCTTCCCAACCGGCCCTACCCGTTTCATCTTCTGCCCGCCGCGGTGCCCCTGGCCCTGGTGGTGGGCCGGCTGCCCCGGCCCTCGCTGGGAGCGCTTCGTCTCTCGTTCGCTCCCCTGGTGGCCGGCGCCCTTCTCAGCGCCGCCCTCTGGGGCCAGCTGATGGTCAGCTACCTGCCGATCGACGACTTCTACACGGCCGGGCGCACCGTCCTCTACTACCCCATGTTCGTGGGCCGGGCCACCGGCGTCGTGTCCAAGGCCAGCTACCAGGACTTCTACGACTACCGGGTGCGCGCCGAGGCCGAGGCCGGAAGCTGGATCCGGGCCCACGGGCTGACCGGTGCGCGGACGGTGGTCTGGTCGGCGGACAGCTGGGCCTATCTCTTGGTCCCGGTGCGCTCGGTGATGCCAGCACCGCCCATCTACAAGGACTTCGACTGGCTGGGCCAGTCGGGCCTGATCCAGCGGACCATCAAGGAGCGGCCCGAGCTGATCTTGGTCACCAACGACGCCCTCAACGGCTACGGGCCCCTGCAGCCGATCCTCAGCCGCCTGTACACCAAGGTGGAGACGTCCTCGGACGGATCCCTCTGGCTGCTCAACTCAGACCTGCAGCAGGTGGGTCTCAGCCGCGCATTGGGTCAGACGTCCCAGACGTCCGCTGGCTAAGATCGGGGGGTGCGGCGGTGGCTGGGTCCTCCGGCGGTTGGCCTCGCGATGATCGCGCTGCTGGCTGGATGCGGGCAGCCCACCGCAGCCGGGCCAAGGCCCACCCGGTCTCCCTCTCCGCCCTCGGTCGCCCAGCTCGTGGAGGCGGCGGCAAACACCTTCATGAGCCAGATGGCGGCTGGCGACTACCTGGCCCAGTGGAGCGAGCTGGCGCCGCCGGCACGGGCGATGTGGCCGTCGGAGGCCGCCCGGTCCGCCTTTCTCGCGGCCAAGTTCCAGGGAGCAGCGGCCGTGACCGGCTACCGGTTGGGAGCGCCAGCCCCCTCGTCCACCTGGGTCGACAGGGAGGATCCGGCGGTGCAGGTGGCGGGTGCCTACACGGTCTCCGTCCAAGTGCAGTTCAGTTCAGCGGCACAGGTCCTGCCGTCCGGGGTGGGCGCTGACTATTCCAAGCTGGCTCTGATGCTCATTCCGCAAGCCTCAGGGCCCCCGCTGGTGGTGGGGGAGGGGCCATGCTCGATCGACGCGCCGATCATCGTCCCGCCGTCGCCACCCACGGAGAGCGCGTCTGTCCCCATTCTCATGTACCACGTGGTGGCCCCCTTCCCAATCCCCGCTCAATGGAACAGCACCTATGCATACGATCTGGAGTACGGGCTCACCGTCACCCCGTCGCAGTTCGCCGCCCAGATGGCCTACCTCTCAGGAGCCGGAGCTCACGCCATCTCGCTCACCCGGCTGGCGGACTTCCTCCTGTACGGGCTGCCGCTTCCGCCCAAGCCCGTCGCCATCACCTTCGACGACGGTCGGGAGAGCCCCCTCCAGAACGCCGTCCCCGTCCTCCGCACCTACGGCTACACCGCCACCTTCTTCGTCCCCAGCGGGCTGGTCGGCAGATACGTGACCACCAGGGCGGGCACCAATCCTCAGCACTACCTGACCTGGACTCAGATCGACCAGCTGGCTCACAGCGGATTCTGGATCGAGGACCACACCCTCTTCGACAACACCGCCCTCTGGGGGCTTTCCAGCTCGGAGGTGCAGCAGCTGGCCGGACAGACCGGGGCCACCATCGCGGCCCAGACGGGAATTCCAGTACAGTTCATCGCCTACAGCGGGCTCTGGCCCTTCGCCACCGCCGCTCAGAGCGGGCCGGCCGAGACAACGCTGTTCCAGGAGCTTGCCCAGCTCGGGTACGTCGGCGGGGCGGTCGATGCACGGGTGGACTCGGCCACCCAGGCCACCGGCGAGATCTGGCAGATGCCCCGGGTTCGGGTGAACCCCAACGAGGCAGGGTCCGCTCTCGGCCCCTGGCTGTCATAGGAGGCGAAGATGGACCGAGAGGAGCTCGAGGTGGTGGTGGAGATCCCCAGGGGGAGCCGCAACAAGTACGAAATGGACCACTCGACCCATCGCATCCGCCTGGACCGGGTGCTGCACTCCTCGGTCCACTATCCCACCGACTACGGGTACATCCCCGACACGCTGGCCGAGGACGGCGATCCCCTGGACGCACTGGTGGTGGTCGAGGATGGGACGTTCCCGGGCTGCTCGGTCCCGGCTCGGCCCATCGGGCTCCTGCACATGGCGGACGAGAACGGGAAGGACGTGAAGGTGCTCTGCGTCGCGGCCTCGGATCCCCGTTTCGATGAGATCGGCGAGTTGGGCGACCTGGCTCCCCACTGGCTGCGGGAGATCGAGATCTTCTTCGAGACCTACAAGCGCCTCGAGGACTCCAAGGAGGTGTCCGTCGGCGGCTGGGAGGGGCGCGAGGCAGCCTGGGGGGCGATCCTCGACTGCCGGCGGCGGCTGGGGGAGTCGGCGGGCTGAAGTCGGCCCCGCTGCGACTGCCTAGAATGGACTTGGTTTCCGCATTGGGTGGGCTCATGCCCGGGCAGGGGAGGTCCGATGAGGCAGAAGGTTTCGGTGATCGGCGCGGGAAACGTGGGGGCCACCACGGCCCAGCGACTGGCCGAGATGGATCTCGTAGACATCGCCCTGGTGGACGTGGTGGAGGGGCTGGCCGAGGGGAAGGCCCTCGACCTTCGCGAGGCGGCGCCGGTGGTGGGCTACGACAGTTCGGTGGTGGGCTCCACCGACATGGCGATCACCGAGGGTTCGCGCGTGGTGGTGGTCACCTCCGGCCTGGCCCGCAAGCCGGGGATGAGCCGGGACGACCTGATCAGCGCCAACGCCAAGATCGTCGGCCCCGTTGTGGAGGAGGTGGTGCGGCACTCCCCCGATGCGGTGCTGGTTATGGTGACCAATCCGCTCGACGTGATGACCGAGCTGGCCATCCGAGTCAGCGGGCTGGACCGTCGCCGGGTGATCGGGATGGCCGGTGTCCTGGACACCGCGCGGTTCCGTTCCTTCCTGGCCTCCGAGCTCGCCGTTTCCGTCCGCAGCGTCGAGGCGTATGTGCTGGGCGGCCACGGAGACACCATGGTGCCGCTAAGGGGCGTGACCAGCGTGGCCGGGGTGCCGGTGGGGCGGCTGATTCCCGAGGGGCGGCTGGAGGAGATCGTTCAGCGGACCCGGGACGGGGGCGCCGAGGTGGTGAAGCTGCTGAAGACAGGCTCCGCCTACTACGCCCCCGCCGCCGCCGTCGCCCAGATGGTGGATGCCATCCTCCGGGACCGTGGGCTGGTCCTGCCCTGCGCCATCCGCCTGGACGGGGAGTACGGCCTGAGCGGGGTGGTGATGGGGGTGCCGGTCAAACTCGGAGCCGGGGGCGTCCAGGAAGTCCTGGAGGTGGAGCTGACCCAGTCCGAGAGGGCTGAGCTGGAGCGGTCCGCGGCCGCCGTCCGGGAAGTGACGGCGGTGCTGGGCTGATGGCAGCCAGCCTCTCCTCGCCTGCGGCAGCCGATGTGCGGCGCCAGGACCGGTGGTGGGTCTACCCCGCCAACGTGGTTGCCTGGCTCACCATCTTCGGGGTCTACAGCCTCTGGACCATTGTCTTCTTTCACTCCGACCAGTTTCACCAGTACCTGTCGCCCTTCTACTCCCCGCAGGTGGCGGTGGGGAGGACCCCGGCCTCCCCGGCCCTCTTCATCTTCTACATCCCGCTGGGATTCCGGGCCACCTGCTACTACTACCGCAAGGCCTACTACCGGTCCTTCTTCGCCGACCCTCCGGGGTGCGCGATCCGAGAGCCCCAGCTCTTGGCAGGCGCCTCTCCCACCGGCAGGGGGGCGGCCTACCGAGGTGAGAGCCGGCTGCCCTTCGTGCTCAACAACCTGCACCGGTTCCTCATGTACTTCGCGGTGGGCTTTGTGGTGGTGCTCTGGATCGACGCCTACAACGCCTTCTGGTACCACGGCCACCTGGGATTCGGCTTGGGCACGGCGCTCATGCTGGCCAACATCGTCTTCCTCACCGGATACACCTTCGGCTGCCACTCCCTCCGTCACCTGGTCGGCGGGGGAGTGGACTGCTTCAGCTGCGCCCTGGGAGGACGGCAGCGCCACCGGGCCTGGAAGGGGGTGAGCTGGCTCAATGCTCGCCACTCCACCTTCGCCTGGATCAGCCTGTTCACCCTGATCGCCACCGACCTCTACATCCGGCTCTTGCAGTACGGGGTCATCCACGACCCCCATCTCGGCTTCTGAGGAGGGGAGGATGGCCGCAGAGGCTGAGTACGACGTCCTGGTCCTGGGGGCCGGGGGGGCGGGGATGCGCGCGGCCATCGCCGCCGCCCAGGCGGGCTGCTCCGTCGGGGTGGTCTGCAAGTCCCTCCTGGGGAAGGCCCACACGGTGATGGCCGAGGGGGGGATCGCCGCGGCCCTGGGGAACGTGGACCCCGAGGACACCTGGCAGACGCACTTCGGCGACACCATGCGCGGCGGGGCGATGATGAACAACTGGCGGATGGTGGAGCTCTACGCCCACGAGGTGATCGACCGGGTCATCGAGCTGGAGCAGTGGGGCGGGGTCTTCGACCGCACCAAGCAGGGCAAGATCAGCCAGCGGGCCTTCGGCGCCCACTCCTGGCGCCGACTGGCGCACATCGGCGACCGGACCGGGCTGGAGCTCATCCGCACCTGCCAGGACCGGATGGTGCACCAGGAGGGGGTCACGGTCCACATGGAGACCACCATGACCCGCCTATTGAAGGACGGTGACCGGATTGCCGGCGCCACCGGGTACCGGCGGTCGGACGGCGAATTCATCACCATCCTGGCCAAGGCGGTGGTGCTGGCCACTGGAGGGTGGGGGCGGATGTACCGCATCACCTCCAACTCCTGGGAGGGCACCGGGGACGGGGCGGCCATGGCCTACGAGGCCGGTGCCGAGCTCAAGGACATGGAGTTCGTCCAGTTCCACCCCACGGGGATGGTGTGGCCGCCGGGGGCCAGGGGGATCCTGGTCACCGAGGCGGTCCGCGGAGAGGGAGGCATCCTGCGAAACTCCCTGGGCGAGCGCTTCATGGAGCGCTACGACCCGGTGAAGAAGGACCTCTCCTCGCGGGACGTCGTCGCCCGCTCCATCTTCAAGGAGGTCCAGGCCGGGCGCGGATCACCCCACGGGGGAGCCTTCCTGGACGTCACCCACCTCGGGTCCGAGACCATCCGCCGGCGGCTGCCGTCCATGTACGAGCAGTTCCACAGCCTCGCCGGGGTCGACATCACCAAGGAGCCGATGGAGGTCGCCCCCACCATCCACTACACCATGGGCGGGGTCAACGTCGAGGCGGAGACGGCGGCCACCACGGTGCCGGGGCTCTACGCCGCGGGCGAGGTGGCGGCTGGCCTTCACGGGGCCAACCGGCTCGGCGGGAACTCCCTGGGCGACATCCTGGTCTTCGGCAAGCGCGCGGGAGAGGCAGCTGCCGAATATGCCAAGGGGCTGCCTTCGTTCCCGGCCGTTGATGAGGGCCAGGTCGAGGAGGAGCGCCGGGTGCTGCTGCGCCCGCTGTCCGGCGGGGAAGGGGAGGACCCCTACCGGCTGCACCGCGAGCTGCAGGAGGCCATGCAGGCAGGCGCGGCCATCGCCCGTACCGAGGAGTCGCTGCGCGAGGCGCTGGAGACAATCCTCGAGCTGAAGGAGAGGGCGGAGAGGATCAGGGTGCCGGGCGACCGCGCCTACAACCCGGGCTTCAGCACCGCTCGCGACGACCTCTTCATGCTCACCGTGAGCGAGGCCATCGTCCGCTCCGCCCTGGAGAGGCGGGAGAGCCGGGGGTCACAGTGGCGTCTGGACTACCCGGACCGCGACGAGGAGCTGGGGCACGTGAACCTAGTGGCCCGGGCGGGTAGCCGGGGGCACATGGAGGTGTCTCATCGCCGGCTGGATCCCATGCCGGAGAGGCTGGCGGAGCTGGCAGCCGGCCAGACCAGGGTGGCGGCGACCGCTGTGGCGGACGCCGCGGAAGCCAAGCTGCGGGCGCGCCAGAAGGGCCAACCCGCTCCCCAGCCGGAGATCTCGCCAGACGAGGAGTTGCCCAAGAAGCTGCGCATCGCCTACGAGGACGGCGAGACCGACCGGGAGGTGACCTTCCGGGTGTGGCGGGGAGACGCCTCCGGAGGTTCTCTACAGCACTACCGCGTCCCGGTGGTGGAGGGGATGGTGGTGCTGGACGGCATCCACTGGATCCAGGCCAACCTGGCGGGGGACCTGGCCTGCCGCTGGAACTGCAAGGCCGCCAAGTGCGGCTCCTGCAGTGCCGAGATCAATGGGCGTCCCTCTCTGATGTGCAAGACCAGGGTCGACGAGGTGCTGGCCCTCGCTCCGGAGGTGATCGTCCAGCCGATGCAGGTCTTCCCCAAGGTCGAGGACCTGGTGACCGACGTGAGCTGGAACTACGAGGTCAACCGCAAGATCCAGCCCTTCACCCCGGCGCCCGGCGAGATGGCGCCCTTCGACATCCAGCAGCGCGACATAGAGCGAGTGATCGAGCAGCGACGCTGCATCGAGTGCTTTCTCTGCCAGGACGTCTGCCACGTGATGCGCGAGCATGAGGGGATGGGGAGGTTCTTCGGACCCCGCTTCATGGTGCGGATGGCGTCGCTGGAGATGCATCCCAAGGACGTGCTCAACCGCCTGCCCCAGCTGTACGGGGAGGGCGGCCTGGCCTACTGCAACATAACCAAGTGCTGCACCGAGGTCTGCCCGGAGCACATCCAGATCACCGACAACGCCATCATCCCTCTCAAGGAGCGGGTCGCCGACCGCCACTTCGATCCGATTCGGGGAGCGCTGCGTGTCCTCCGCAGGGACACAGCTGGCGGGAGGTAATCTGGACCTGTCAGGTCAGGAGGTGGGCCGCTCGGCGCGCCTCCGGTTAGGAGGTGTGCCATGCCGGTGAGAAGCGCCAGGGCGGTTTGGGAGCCCAACGAGGCCGGGGGAGGTGGCGAGATCGTCCCCGAGAGCGGGGACTTCACCACCAGCTACTCGCGCCGCTCGCGGTTTGAGCAGGGGAGTGGAAGCAACCCGGAGGAGCTGCTGGGAGCCGCTCACGCTGCCTGCTTCTCGATGGCCCTGTCCCTGGCTCTCGCCGGGGCCGGCCACGAGCCCGAGCGGGTGGAGACCCAGGCGAAGGTCCACATCGACCGGCAGGAATCCGGGTTCCGGATCACCCTCATCGAGCTGTCCACGGTGGGAAAGGTCCCTGGCATCGACGAGGCCACCTTCCGGGAGTTCGCCGAGAGAGCCAAGGCGACCTGCCCGGTGTCAGTGGCCCTGGCGGGTCCGGAGATTACCCTGGAGGCCCACCTGGGGTCGTAGCGTCCTCCTGGTCCCGGACTATCACCACGGGAACTGGGGAATGCTGGCTGCATTCCTGGCTCACCGAGCCAAGGAGGAGCGCCTTGAACTCCCCGAGCCCCCGGGACCCCACCACCAGCAGGTCGGCGCCCTCCGCCCTCTCCACCAGCACCCGGGCCGGTTGCCCGCGGTAGACCCGCGTGCTCACCTCGATCCCCGGTGCAAGCTGGCTGGCGCGCTGGCGTCCCGCCTCCACGGCCCCCTGGGCCGCAGCCTCAAGCACCTCGATCACCTCCTGCGAGGCACCCCCTGAGCTGACTGCTGACAGGCTCCAGGCGCTCACCAGCTCCAGGGTGTCGTGGCGCAGCTCAGCCTCGCGGCAGGCCCACTCCAGGGCCACCAGGGAGTGACGGGACCCGTCTACCCCGACCACGATCCTGCCCATCTTCCGCCCCCCTGGGATGCCCTCTGCTGGGGCCAGATCATACAGTCACCGTCCAAGTTGCCGAGGTCGTCCAGTGCGGGCAGCTTTCCTTTGCGGTGCGAGGCCGGCGCGTCGGCCCGAAGCGGCTCCTGGCCGTTGGAACCGGGCAGCCGGTGAATTGCCCGTTGGTGAGGGCGGGAGTGAGGGCAGCGAGTGGTGGGTGCCGGCGCTCCCGGTGGCCGCAATTCTCCACCTTCGATCACCGCAACCCACCAAGGGACCGTGGGGCTGCCTGCCGGGGGTTGGGGGGAGTACAGCGCAGGAGCACGGGCGGCCCGGCCCGAGGTCAGGCGCTGGCGGCGACCGGGGGCACGCTCACCTCGGCCGCGATGGCCTCCGGCGAGATGTAGGTCTTGCCGATGAGCTTGCCATCCTTGAGGGAGAGCTCCAGGAGTCCTCCCTTGGCACACTGCAGCCGGTGCAGGGCCCAGGGAGGGCGCCGCTCTGCGGTGGCCCAGTAGGCCTGGATGGGGTCCCCGTGACTGACCAGCACGAAGGGCTGCCCGCCCTGCTCGCGGAGACCCCGCTGGACCACGGCCTCCACCCGCCGGTACATGGACGCCACGCTCTCGTCGCCCGGCAAAAGCCCCGGCCAGATCATGTGGGCCAGCCACCGGGGCCTCCGCCAGGGGATCTGGGCGTAGGGGATGCCCTGGAGGTAGCGTCCGAACTCGGCCTCGATCAGGCCGGGCACGCGGAAGAGGGGGACCGCGGCTCCCATCCGCTCCCGGATGATCTGGGTTGTCTGCACGGCCCGCTCCAGCGGGCTGGAGTATGTGGCGACGACCCCACGGCGGCCGAGGAAGTCCCCGAGTCTTTGGGCCTGCTCCCGTCCCTTGTCGCTCAGGGGATAGCCGGGAAGGTGCCCGTAGATCACGCCGCGGGGATTCTCAACGTCGCAGTGGCGTGCCAAGTAGCAGGTGGTGACCTGGGTGCCGCCCGTGGAGCCGCTCACGTCTCGATTGTATGGGCAGCCCCACGGGAAGCCGGCTGTGATTTGGAGCGACGGCGGGTGTCCGTGGCCGAGGCGTCAGAATGTCCACAGTCAGCCCCCTTAGCTCAGTGGATCAGAGCGGCGCCCTTCTAAGGCGACGGTCGGTGGTTCGAATCCACCAGGGGGCAGGCGTAGACGGCGCCACGGACGTCGCCAGAGTCAGCGACCCGAACCCGGGGCTAGACTGGGGGGCGCCTGCGCCGCGGCAGGGCCGCGGAGGGCCGGGGAGCCCAGGGGAAACAATTTGGCAGGGGCACCACCATCGACAGCATCTTCGGAGGGCCCGGGGAGACACACTCGCACCCTGGGCCTGACCCTCTTCTGCCTGCGCCGACTCCTGGCGTACGTGGCCTCCGGAAAGCCGGACCTCGAGGGGCTGGAGCTGGTCCCGAAGTCAGGGCCCCTGCTTCTCTGCTCCAACCATGTCTCCAACTACGACCCCTTGCTCCTGGGAGCGACGGTGCCCCGCCTGATGCACGCCATGGCCAAGGCGGAGCTGTTCCGCAACCCGCTTCTGGCCCGGTACCTGAGGGCCTGCAACGTCTTTCCCATCCGCCGGGAGGAGGCGGACGCCGCAGCCCTGCGCACCGCACTCAACGTGCTGAAGGACGGCGGGGTGGTGGTTCTCTTCCCGGAGGGGCACCGCAGCCACGGGGCGCGCATGCGCCCCTTCTCTCGGGGCGCCGGATACCTAGCGCGCCGGTCCGGGGCGCCGGTCCTGCCCTGCGCCATCTGGGGCACCGAGCGGGTGCTGCCGTCTGGCAAGCTGCGTCCCCGTCGCGCCGAAGTACACCTGCGCTTGGGCCCTCCCTTCTTCCCGGTCGGGGCAGACTCAGAGGCCGCGACTCGAGATCTCGAGCGCCGGGTGGCCGCCCTCCTGCCCCCGGGGCTGCGCCCCTCAGCCGATGGCGACCAGGGTGATGGTGAAGATCAGGGTGCTGTTGACGGGGATCTTGCTGCTCGGTGAGGTGCAGCCGTAGCCCAACGCCGGGGGGATCACCAGCTCCCTCTCGCCGCCGACCTTCATCCCCGGGATCCCCTCCACCCACCCCTGGATGACTCGCCCAGCGGCGATGGTGAGGGAGATCGGCTTGCCCCCGTTGTCATTGGCGGAGTTGTCGAAGACGGTGCCGTTGGGGAGCGACCCAACGTAGGTGACCTGCACGGTGTTGCCGACGGCGGCCGCCGCCCCGGCGCCGATCTTGAGGTCCTTCACCTCCAGATTGCCGGGCAGGATGCGCGCCCCGGCCAGGGTGTAGCTTGGCTTTGTCGATGGGTTGACGCAAGCGCTGGGGGACGGTGAGGGGGAGGTGGCCCCCTGGACTCGCAACGAGGGGGTGGGGGAGGGGGCAGCGACGCCGGAGTCGAATGAGGCGCCGCATCCGGCGAGGACAAGGGCCGCCAGGGCCCCCAGGGCCACGGTCGCGGTGAGGCGGGCGGTAGCCGCAAGCGTCATAGGGGATTCTCCTCTTGGGGATGGGAGGGGGGCGGGAACACTTTAAGGCGGAGGGCCCGGCGGTTCAGGTCCGGTGATGGCCGTTCCGGGCGGGGCAGACATGCCCCGCGGGGTCCATGGGCAGCTGGCACAGAGGGCAGAGCGGACGGCCCCCTTGCACCACCAAGAGGCAGCGGTCGGCCAATCCACGCATCTGGCCCAGGGTTGCCACCAGGCGCACCCGCCTTGGCTCGGCGTCCGTCTCGGGCCCTTCCTCGACTCCGGAGAGCTCCTCCATCACCAGGGTGCACCCACCCCCGGGCTCGTCCAGAGAGATCTGGATCGTGCCCACCCTCCAGCCAGGATGGCCGAGCGGTCCGACGGTGGCCGCGGGTGCTGGCTCGGGGAGCTGGTCGGGCATGGCCGCGAGCAGATGGGCTCCCATCTCTACCAGTTGAGCCTTCTCCATGACCAGCGTGCAGGTCCGGGCGCCCTGCGACGCCTCCAGGTAGAAGGTGCGCTGTCCGGGCTCCCCCTCGACACCCACGGTGATGCTGTCGACCGGTTCCATGTCGAGCTCATAGTCCGCCATGGGTCAATTGTGCCGGGGTCGGACCGTGGCGCGGCGCTCAGCGATCAGTCAAGGGGCCGCGGTTCTCCTCCGCCCGCTCGATATGGGCAGCGGCGTTGACGATGGCCAGATGGGTGAATGCCTGGGGGAAGTTGCCGAGCAGCTCCCCGCTCTCGGGATCGAGCTCTTCCGAGAACAGGCCGAGGTCGTTGCCATGGGCCACCAGCCGTTCGAAGAGGTCCCGGGCCGGTCCCACTTGGCGCTGCATGCAGAGGTTGTTCACCAGCCAGAAGCTGCACAGCAGGAAGGTGCCCTCGTTACCCTCAAGGCCGTCCGACCTCCGGTAGCGATAGACGAAGCCGTTGCCGTCCGTCAGGTCGCGCTGGATGGCCTGGACAGTGCTCCGCACCCTGGGGTCCAGGGGCGGAAGGAAGTTGAGCATGGGGATCATCAGCGCCGTGGCGTCGAGGGCATCCTCGTCCAGGGCCTGGCGAAAGGCCCCCAGGCTGTCGCTCCAGCCCCTCGTCAGGATGGTGTGGCGGATCTGTTCGCGGGTCCACACCCAGCGATCCCGGTGGGGGGTGTCGAGCCGGAGCTGGTCGGCGAGTCTCAGCCCTCGGTCCATGGCCACCCAGCACAGCAGCTTGCTGTAGAGGAAGTGCCGCTTGCCTCCTCGCACCTCCCAGATTCCGTTGTCGGGATGCTCCCAGGAGCCGGCGACGTGCTCCAGCATGTCCACCAGGCTGGTGCGCACGTGGGGCGCCTCCAGCCTCCCGAAGCTGAGATGCAAGAAGGCTGAGTCCATCGTCTCCCCATAGATGTCCAGCTGCAGCTGGTGGGCCGCCCCGTTGCCGATCCGGACCGGGCGGGATCCCCGGTATCCCTCGAGATGGTCCAGCTCGACCTCGCGCAGATCGGTGCGGCCGTCGATGCCGTACATGGTCTGCCAGCTCCGAGGGTGGCGCTGGTGGACCCGCCCGAGCCAGTCCATGAAGTTGGTGGCCTCCTCCTGATACCCCAGCAGCTGGAGGGCATAGATGAGGAAGCTGGAGTCCCGCAGCCAGGTGTACCGGTAGTCCCAGTTGCGGGGCCCCCCAACCCACTCGGGCAGGGAGGTGGTCGGCGCGGCCACGATCGACCCCTCGGGGTCGTAGATCAGGAGCTTCAAAGTGAGGGCCGAGCGCAGGACCAGGTCCTGGTAGGGGCCGTCGTACCGGCAGCGCCCGATCCACTCCCCCCAGTACCGGCGAGTGGTGGCGAGGAGTTCCTTGGCGTCCTCGTGGAGCTGGTAGCTGCGGTCGCCGTCATAGCGCATCACCACCGCCTGGGGCTGCCCGCGGCGCAGGTGCAGCTTTTGAACCCACCGGCCGGCGTCCGCCAGCCACTCGCCCGGCCCGTCCAGGTGGACGTGCAGGTCCCGGTGACTCAGCTCCAGGCAGCTGCCGCCTTCCCCCGCGACCTTGAACCGGGCCTGGGACTTCCCGTACCCGGGACGGGCATCTAGGTGCACGGATGCCTCAAGGTCGGCGTCCGGCGCCTCCAGAATCCGGACCAGGACGTGGTCATGCTCCAGGGTCCGCCGGCCTTCACGGGCCACCATGAAGTCCTGGATCCTCAGCCGGCCGTGGGGGCTGCTGAGGCTGGTCTCGAGGATGTTGGTCCCGGGAAGGTAGCGCCGGCTGTCGGCGATCATCCCGCCCTCCACCTCCACCCACATGGCGCCGCCGTGCTCGGAGTCCAGGATGCGCGCGAACACGGCCGGGCTGTCGAACCTGGGAACGCACATCCAGTCGATCGACCCCAGGCGGCTGATCAGGGCCGCAGTGTGGAGGTCGCCGATGATCCCGTAGTCGGAGATGGGCCTGTAGCCGGTTGGTGGCACGATAGATCCTCCCCAGATGTTGGGATTGACCTGATCATCGCGCCTTGAACGGGCCACGCGCCAGGAGACCGGCGCCGGGCTCCTGGCGCCAGCGGGGGCCGTACCCGGGGGCTCAGGGCGCGGAAGTGACGACCGGGGTCGGGGGCCGCCTTGGGCCGCCGGCCGCGCCCGGCTGCCAGATCCGGGTCCTCACCGCGCGCTGGATCCACAGAGCGAGCAGCGCCAGGGTCGCGGTGGAGAGGCCCGGCGCCACGGCCGCGGCCAGCAAGCCGACCGAAGCAAGGGCGATCCAGCCTCCGACGGTCAGCACGAGACCTTGGACCACCATGCCCAGCCACCCCCAGGTGGAAAGGCGTGGTGCCCAGCGGGCACCACGCCACATGCTGCTTCCAGCCACCACGATGGCCGCCGGCGCCGCCAGCGAGAGCAGGGAATACGCGACCCGGAGCTGCACGTCGGGCAACTGGGAGACCAACTTGTCGGTGCTCAAGTCGAAGGGGAGGGCGAAGGCCGCCGTCAGGAGCAGGAGGGCCCCGAACAAGGCGAAGGCCACCCCGAGCGCGGACATCCGGGACACCGTTGACGACGAGGCCCGAGCGGCCTTCGAGGCGTCGCCCCCTGCCGCCAACAGTGCCAAGGCCAGCAGGAAGCCACCCCCCATGGCTCCCAGAACGGCCTCGGCGACCAGCGGCAAGGGCGCCTGGTGGAACACCTGAGACTGGGTCGCGGCCTGGCCGATGCCTGCCAGCCTCCCCAGCACCCCCAACAGGAGCCCGGTGGCCAGGAGCCCGCGGCCGGGCCGGGAGCGCCACCAGCAGAGGAGCCCTCCGACCGTCGCGACTACGGCGCCGATCGTGAGGAGCAGTGCGGCCAAGGCGGAGTAGAAGAGGTACCGTCCCAGGGGTCCCTGACTCAAGCCGATCCACAGGCCTGGGACACCCATGACCTGGATCCAGCTGGCGAGGCTGCCCCAGATGCCATCCACCTGGCCCTGGGCCAGCTGAGCTGGGAAGCTCAGCAGCGAAAGGATGGTCATCACAAGCCCGACCTGCCGTAGCGGCCAGCTCAGGGCCGTGACCAATCGCCGTCCGGGGCCCGGGAGCCATCGGCGCCGTCGCTGGACGTCCGCCTCGCCGCTGGCCACCGGGCCAGGGTAGTCGGACAGCACCCGCTCCGTCAGCTGGCCCGAGCTGGCTGACGTGGGTCCACACCTCGCGGCATCTCCCGGTGCGCCTGCAGGGAGCCCTGCAAAGCGTGCGCTCCCGCCGAGTCTTGGTCACCGTTCGCCACCACACCAGGACGCGGAAAGCCGACCTCGTCGGCTCCGCTCCGCCAACGGGTCACAGGTGGGTGAGACGTTCCGAAGAGCTGCGCTGGCGCCGGCAACATCTGGGCCGGGCCTCGGCCAGTGGGCAACGCGAAGCCAGGCACCCAAGGCGCGGCCACGGCTCGGGCCCGGAAGCCACCTTCGTGGCGGAGCGGGAGGGATTCGAACCCTCGAAGGGGTTGCCCCCTTACGGCATTTCCAGTGCCGCGCCCTCGGCCAACTAGGCGACCGCTCCCGATCCCACGGATTCTACGGGGCCGGTGGCCCGGAATCGGTTTGCGGGCCGATTGGCGCATGATGGCCGCGGCCATGCGCGACCAGCCCGCGATGCTCTTCGATCTCGACGGGACGCTGATCGACAGCGTCTATCAGCACGTCCTGGCGTGGCGCAGGGCCCTGTTCGACCAGGGCTTCGACCTCTCCGCCTGGCGGATCCACCGCCGGGTGGGGATGAGCGGGGGACTGCTTGTCCACGCCCTGGGCCGGGAGCTGGGGCACCAGTTCTCGGAGGCCCAGGTGCAGGAGGTCCAGGCAGCCCACGCCCGTTATTTCCAGGAGGTGGAAGGCGGCATCCATCCTCTGCCGGGGGCCGGTCACCTGCTCCAGGAGCTGAGCGGGCGCCGGGTCTTGGTCGCGGTGGCCACCAGCGGCACCCGACAGACCGCGGGTGCGAGCCTGCGGAAGCTGGGGCTAGGCCCAGAGGTGCCGGTGGTGACCCGGGACGAGGTGCCCTTCGCCAAGCCCGACCCCGACCTCTTCCTGGCTGCGGCGGAACGGGTCGGTGCCCCCGTCGCCAGCTGCATCGTGGTGGGCGACAGCGTCTGGGACATCCTGGCCGCCCGCCGGGCCGGTGCCCTGGGAGTGGGAGTCCTCTCCGGTGGGTACAGCCGTCAGGAGCTGGAGGTTGCGGGGGCGTTTCGCGTGTACCACGACGCGGCGGCGCTGGAGGAGAGGCTCGACGAGCTGGGGATCCGGATGTGAGGGCGTCCCGTCTGCGCATCCTGGCCCTCGCCCTCGGCTCCCTGGCTATCGCCGGGTGCCAGGGCTCGGCCTCCCAGCAGAACCGGTCTCTCCCCCCGCCGCCCGGCGGCACGGCTCACCTCACCGTTACGGACGGCGCCTATGCGGTGGAGGTCATGGCGGGGCCGGCGAGCCAGTCTCAGGCCGTCGTCGCGGCCAGCTCGGACCGGACATCCACCTCGTATTCCGTCCTGGTGACCCCGCACGGCTCCTACAGCCTGCGCTTCTCGGGGAGCCGCGAGGGGGCCCAGAGTTGGACGGTATGGCTCAGCCGCAGGCCAAGCTGGTCGGTGGTGGTGCAGGGGGGCACCACCCACCTGGTCCTCGATCTCACCGTCCTCAGGCTGAGTTCGCTGACCATCGCCGGGGGGGCCTACACCATGGTTGTCGACCTGCCGCCTGCTCAGGGGCAGGTCCCGGTGAGGGTGACCGGTGGGGCGAACCGGATCTCCTTCGTCATCCCGACGGGTTCCAGCGCGACGATGCTGGTCGGCCCGGGGGTGAGCCGGGTCCAGGGAGGGAGGCCGGAGGGACCCCGCCGCTACGTTTTCGGAGCGAGCAGCCCTTCGCCCGCCGGGTACCGGATCTCAGTCACCAGCGGCGCGGCTCTGGTGGTCCTCTCCACGGGCTGAGGGGCGCCCCCTCGGGCCGGAGCGTGGCGGAGAGGGCGGGATTCGAACCCGCGGTGGCTTTGGACCACACCGCTTTTCGAGAGCGGCACCTTAAACCACTCGGACACCTCTCCCCGGAGGCAAGATTGTAGGCCAGCCGGGGCCGCGCCTCCGCTTGAGTCACGGTCTTTGCAGCTGAGCCTTGATCCAGGACCCGATCTCCCGGGCGACCCGCGGCCCCTGTGGTTCGTGCAGGAACTCATGGCCGCAGTCCTCAAAGTTCAGCCAGCTGCCTTTGTATCGCCGAGCCACGCGCCCCACGGCGGCGGCCGGGATGGTGCGATCCAGGCCGCCGGAGACGCAGAGCAGCGGCCCCGCAACTCTCGCGGGATCCACCGGCACCCCGGGAAAGTAGGCCACCCGGAGGGCCCGGCCGGAGTCGGCCACTCCCTGGCGGTAGACCGCCGCACGTAGGTGCTGGGGGACGTTGTTGAGGAAGAGCGCGTTGGCTTGGCGCAGGGTCGGCTGGAATCTGGCCCCGGCCAGGATGGCACGAAGGCTGCTGAGGGCGGCCGGCAGGGTCTGCAGCCTGGGAGCGGCCGCCGGGATCCCCCTCGGGGGAAGCGGGGCCAGAAGCACGACCGCAGGTGGTCGACGCAGCTCCGCCAGTTTCAGCGCCAGAAGTCCGCCCTGGCTGTGTCCAAGCACCACCGCCCCCCCACCGAGGGCATCGAAGACGGTGAGAGTGTCGACGAGATAGTCAGCGAAGGTGATGGAGCGGGGGTCGTGGGGCGGGACCCCGAGACGGCCCCGCCGTGCCAGGGCCAGGGCCGGGAAGCCCATGCTGGCGAACTCAAGTAGGAAGGGGGTGGCGTACTCCGGGACATTGGTCACCCCGTGCAGCCAGAGAATGGGCGGGAGCAGGGTCCTCCGCTCGGGCCGCACCTCGACTCCGGGGTAGCCGGCCACGGTGACCGCCTGGACGGTGAGGGGACGGGTCGGGCTCACTGGCGCAGCCGCTGGAAGAAGCCCTGAAGCAGGGCCGCCGACTCCGGCGCCAGGCAGCCGCCGGACACCACCGGGTGATGGTTGCCGCCGGGGTTGGACAGCACATCGTAGACGCTCCGGTCGGCGCCCTTGCGGCGGTCCAGCGCCGCGTAGACCACCCGGGAGACGCGGGCCAGCAGGGCGGCCCCGGCGCACATCGGGCAGGGTTCGAGGGTGGAGTAGAGGGTGGCGCCCTCAAGCCGCCAACCTCCCACCCTGCGGCTCGCCGCCTGCAGCGCCAAGAGCTCGGCGTGGCGCGAGGCGTCCCGGCGTACCTCCACTTGGTTTGAACCCACCCCCAGGATCCGTCCCTCCCTCTCCACCAGCGCACCCACGGGCACCTCCCCACGTCGCCCGGCCGCCCTCGCGAGGCGCAGGCAGCGCCGCATCAGCGCGACCTCCCAGTCACTCCAGGAATCGGGGACCGGGGAAGGGCCCGTTGGCAACTCCGGCTGCACTCGCCCCTCCTCCTATAATTGCCCCCCGCGCGGTGGCTATAGCTCAGTTGGTTAGAGTGCCAGGTTGTGGCCCTGGAGGTCGAGGGTTCAAGTCCCTCTAGCCACCCCATTCATGGAGACGGCCGGACCGCTCTCGCTCACTCGGGGCTCACGCCCGCCGAGGGCAAGACCGCTGTGGTATCCTCGGGACGACCCAGGGTTCAGCTGGAGCCGGACCTTCCGCGCGGTGCGGACCCTGTGGCGACTTCCAGGAGGCGATTGCACAAGTGCTAACGGGTGATGCCAAGCTCGCGGTCATCGACGAGCACCGGCGCCACGAGGGGGACACCGGGTCAACCGAGGTCCAGGTGGCGATCTTCAGTGAGAGGATCCGCCAGCTCACCGAGCACCTCAAGGAACACCCCAAGGACCACCACACCCGCCGGGGCCTGCTGAAACTGGTGGGGAAGCGCCGCCGCCTTTTGGACTATCTGATGCGCACTGACATAGCACGCTATCGCGCCCTGGTTGCCAAGCTGGGGCTGCGTCACTGAGCGGGATCTGTAACCGGCAGATCGGGCCCTCGCCCGCGGCCGGTCGGTTTATCGAGATGCTGCTCTCGGGAAAGGGAGCGGCTGCGCCATCGGTCGTCGGGCTGGCGCGATTGGAGACTGGCGATTTGAGCCGAGCGCAAGTTCAGCTCTCATCCCCATTCCCTAATCGCGCCCCTGGACCGTTGCCCGGCCACCACCGTCCCGGGGAGCAGCGAGAAGGAGAAAGATGGAGCGAACCTACGTCTCGCGCACCTTTGAGGGCGCGGAGCTAACCATCGAGACCGGCTGGCTGGCCGGTCAGGCCAACGGCGCGGTCATGGTGAGGCAGGGGGACACCGTGGTGATGGTCACGGCCACCGCTTCCCGGGCCCCGCGCCCGGGGATCGACTTCTTCCCCCTCACCTGCGACTACGAGGAGAAGATGTACGCCGCGGGACGCATCCCCGGCGCCTTCTTCCGGCGCGAGGGCCGGCCGGGCGAGGCGGCAACCCTGGCCTCCCGGATGATCGACCGCCCCATGCGGCCGCTCTTCCCCAAGGACTTCCGCAACGACGTCCAGATCGTGGCCACGGTGCTCTCGACCGACCAGGTCCACGACCCCACCATCCTCGCCCTTATCGGGGCCGGGGCGGCCGTCGGGATCAGCGACATCCCCCACGGCGGGCCGGTGGCGGCGGTCCGGATGGGTCTGTTCGACGGCCAGCTGGCGGAGAACCCCTCCATGCCGAATCTGGAGACCAGCGAGCTCGACCTCATCGTGGCCGGGACTCGTGACGCCATCAACATGGTGGAGGCCGGGGCCCAGGAGGTCTCCGAGGAGGTGCTGGTCGAGGCGCTGTCTCGCGCCCATCAGCGCATCCGGGAGCTGGTCGAGATGATCGACGAGCTTGTGGCCAAGGTGGGGCGGCCCAAGTCCGACTATCCCCACGTGGGGGTGCCCGCTGAGATCAAGCAGGCGGTGGCCGACCTCGCCCTGGAGCGGGTCGACCGCGCCTTCCGTGAGGCCGACAAGGCGCAGCGGGACCGCCAGCTGGACGACCTCAAGGCCGAGGTCCAGGAGCAGATGGGCTCCCGCTTCCCTGACCGGGCGCAGGACATCTCGGCGGCCTTCGAGTCGGTGCTCAAGGGCGCGGTTCGGCGGGCCATCCTCAATGAGGGGATCCGCCCCGACGGCCGCGGGCTGGATGAGATCCGGCCCATCTGGTGCGAGGTCGGGGTGCTGCCGCGGACCCACGGCAGCGCGGTGTTCACCCGCGGGCAGACGCAGGCTCTGTCGATAGCCACCCTGGGCACCAGCTCCGACCAGCAGCGGCTGGACGGCCTGGGGCTGGCGGAGTTCAAGCGCTACATGCACCACTACAACTTCCCACCCTTCTCCGTCGGCGAGGCCCGGCCGCTCAGGTCTCCTGGTCGCCGGGAGATCGGGCACGGCGCGCTGGCCGAGCGTGCCGTGAAGGTGATGCTGCCACCGGAGAGCGAGTTCCCCTACACGATCCGAGTGGTGACCGAGATCCTCTCCTCCAACGGGAGCACCTCGATGGCCAGCGTCTGTGGCAGCACCCTGGCCCTGATGGACGCCGGGGTGCCGATCAAGGCCCCGGTGGGCGGGATCGCCATGGGGCTGGTCACAGACGACCAGGATTCCAGCCGCTACGCCATCCTCTCGGACATCCAGGGGATGGAGGACGCCCTGGGCGACATGGACTTCAAGGTCGCCGGGACCCGACGAGGGGTCACCGCCCTGCAGATGGACATCAAGGTGAGCGGCCTCACGCCCGAGGTGTTCCGGCGGGCACTGGAGCAGGCCCGCCGCGGCCGCATGCACATCCTGGACAAGATGGAGGCGGCCATCCCCATCCCTCGGCAGGTGATGTCGACCTTCGCCCCCCGGATCACCACCATCCACATCCACCCGGACAAGATCCGGGACGTCATCGGCCCGGGTGGTAAGACCATCCGCCGGATCCAGGAGGAGACCGGCTGCCAGATCGATGTCGAGGACGACGGCACCGTCTCGCTGGCCACCGTCGACGAAGAGGCGATGAACCGGGCGGTGGCCATGATCCGGGACCTCACCGAGTCGGTGGAGGTCGGCCGGATCTACAAGGGCAAGGTGGTCCGCATCATGCCCTTTGGCGCCTTCGTGGAGATCCTGCCTCGCCAGGACGGACTCGTCCACATCTCCCAGCTGGCCGAACAGAGGGTCAACCGGGTGGAGGACGTGGTCAACATCGGCGACGAGATCATGGTCAAGGTCACCGAGATCGACGACCGGGGCCGGGTCAACCTCTCGCGCAAGCAGGCCATCTCCGAGCTGGGTCACCAGGGCACCAACGGGGCGGCCGGTGACGGCTCCCAGGGTGCCTGAGAGCGGGCCCAGCACGACCCTCGGTCCCGAGGCGCGGCTGCGCCTCGTGGCCGAGGAGGTGGAGCGGTGCCAGAGGTGCCCGCTCCACCTCACCCGCACGCGGGCGGTACCGGGCCAAGGTCCGGCCACGGCCCGTCTCATGGCGGTGGGGGAGGCGCCCGGGGAGCGGGAGGACCTGGAGGGACAGCCCTTCGTGGGCGCCGCGGGCCAGCTCCTGACCCGCCTCTTGGAGGGCATCGGGCTGAGCCGCCAGGACATCTTCATCACCAACGTGCTCAAGTCCCGGCCCCCGGGCAATCGCGACCCGCTGCCTGAGGAGGTGGCGGCCTGCGCCCCCTTCCTGGACGCCCAGGTGGAGATCATCAAGCCACAGGCGATCCTGCTGCTCGGCCGCCATGCCCTGCAGAGGCTGATCCCCGGGGCTCCGGGCATCAGCCGCTGTCACGGCCAGGTCCTGAAGGTGGGGGAGAGGAGCTACTTCCCCTGCTACCACCCGGCGGCGGCGCTCTACAACTCCCAGCTCCTCGAGGTTCTGGAGCAGGACTTTCGGCTGCTGCGGCGCCATCTCGACCAGCTGGCAGAGCCGCCGGCACCCCCTCCTCCAGCCCCACCCGAGCAGCTTGGACTCTTCTGAGCCGACCTCACTGCTGGGGCCTCCCAGGCCTGGCACTGTCCGCTTCCTTCCCCTGGGAGGGGTCGGGGAGATCGGCAAGAACATGGCCCTGCTCGAGTGCGGCTCGGATGCGCTGCTGCTGGATGCCGGGCTGCGCTTCCCCCAGCCCCAGGAGGTGGGGGTGGACATCATCGTTCCGGACGTCGGATTCGTCCTGACCCGCCGGGACCGGCTTCGGGCTGTCCTGTTAACTCACGGGCACGAGGACCACATTGGTGCCCTGCCCTTCCACCTCGCTGAGCTGAATGTACCGGTGTACGGCACCGGGGTCACGCTGGGGCTGCTGCGCAACAAGCTGGAGCGCCGCGGCCACCGCGGGACACCGGATCTCCGGGAGGTGCGGGAGGGCCAGCGGCTCAGGCTGGGGGCCATGGAGGTCGAGTTCCTGAGGACGACACACAGTGTGCCGGGCAGCTGCGGGCTGGCCATCTGGACTCCTGCGGGCCTCGTGGTGCACACCGGCGATTTCAAGCTGGACCAGACTCCGACCCAGGGTCAGCCCCCCGACCTGGAGCGGCTGGCGCAGCTGGGTCGCGAGGGTGTTCTCCTGCTTTTGAGCGACAGCACAAACGCCCCCAACGCGGGCCTCACGCCATCTGAGGCGACGGTCAGGCCCGCGCTGGAGGCCGTCATGGCGAGGGCCGAGGGAAGGGTGGTGGTGGTCACCTTCGCCAGCAACCTGGCGCGTGTCCAGCAGGCGCTGGAGCTGGCCTGGGCCGCCGGGCGCCGCTCCTGCCTCGTCGGCCGGACCTTGCTGCGCAACTTCGCCACCGCCCAGAAGCTGGGCCTGATGCCGGTCCAGCCGGGGCAGATGGTGGGGCCCAGGGAGCTGGCCAGGACTCCTGACCGCAACCTCTGCCTGGTCGCCACCGGCAGCCAGGGAGAGCCGCTTGCCGCGCTGAACCGGATCGCCGCCGGCACCCACCCGTTCCTCAGGGTGCACCGTGGCGACACCTTCGTCCTGGCAGCCAACCCCATACCCGGCAACGGCGCGGTTGTCGGGGCCATCGTCAACCTCCTGGTCGCCCAGGGAGCGACGGTGCTGGCGGGGAGTGCCGATGGGGTCCACGCCAGCGGGCACGCCGCCGCAGAGGAGCTGCGCTACGTCCTGGAGCTTCTCCGGCCGCGCCACTTTGTGCCCGTTCATGGAGAGCCGCGCCACCTGGCGGCCCACCACCAGCTGGCCCTGGAGGCGGGGCTGGACCCCGCCAGGGTGGCGGTGATCGAAGACGGTTGCGCGGTCGAGGTCGAAGTCAAAGGGCTGCGGCTGGCGGGATGGGTTCCCCCCTCCGAGGTGCCCATCGCCGAGGACCAGCGGGCGCATCCCGGCAGTGCCACGGCGCACGAGGTCGTGGAGGTGGTCCTCGGCCAACGGATGAGAACCTGGGTTGGGGGGCCGTACCTGGCCACCGGGGGGGTGCGGGTGCCTCTCCGCGGCGACCACCGGAGGTGGCGACAGCACCTTCCCGGGACGGCCGGCGGGGCCGGACAGCTGGCATCCCTGGGCCGCCGGCTCAGCTCGCTGGCCGAGGACGAGTGGAGGTCCGCCGGCGGCGATCCGAACTCGGTGGTGACGGTGGTCACGCTGGCCGAGGAGTGACCCGCCGCCCGATCCTCCTCGTGGCGGCCGCGCTGGCTGCGCTCCTGGGCTTCGCCGCGGTCCAGGCATGGCGGCCCCTGCCGGGGCCCCGGGTCGCGGGGGCGATGGCCTCCACTTATGTGTTCCCGGGCCCGCCCCTCAAGCCGGACTGGCCCGCCTTTGGGCAGGCGGCGCTGGGAGTTGACGGGGTCGGGGTGGTGGCCACCTCGGGGGCTCAGATCCCAGTCCCCATCGCCAGTGTGACCAAGCTCATGACCGCCCTGGTGGTGGTCAGGGCGCATCCGCTGGCTCCTGGGCAGGCCGGCCCCGAAGTGCCACTCACCCAGGCGGACCAGGCCCTGTACGCCCAAGAGCTGGCGGCGGGCGACTCCGTGGTCGCGGTCAGGGCGGGGGAGACCCTGACCGAGCAGCAGCTACTGGAGGGCCTCCTGGTCCCCTCGGCGGACAACCTGGCGCGGGTGCTGGCTGATTGGGAGGCCGGTTCGAGGTCCGCGTTCGTGGCCCAGATGAACCGGGAGGCTCGGGCCCTGGGAATGCGCCACACCACCTTTGCCGACAGCAGCGGGTTGGACCCCGGAAGCTCGAGCACCGCTACCGACCTGCTTCGGCTGGCCGCCGCCGTGATGGCACAGCCGGCACTGGCCGCGGTGGCCGACATGCCCACCGCCACCCTCCCGCTGGCCGGGGTGGTGCACAACTACGACTACGTCCTGGGACAAGCCGGGGTGGTGGGGCTGAAGACCGGCTGGACATCCTCCTCCGGTGGTTGCTTCGTGGCCGCCGCCCGGGATCGGATAGGCGGGAGGGAGCAGGTGGTGACGGCGGCCGTGCTGGGCGCTCCCGGAGGGCCCATCGCCGCGGTCAGGTCGGCGGAGGCCGCTGCGGTGCACCTGCTGGAGTCGGCGGTGGCCCGCTTCACCCTTCGAGCGGTGCCCACCGCGGTCCCGGAGCTGGTCTCGGGCTGGCACCCGGCGGTCCCGCTCCGGCCCAGCCCCGTCCTTGACGTGGTCGGGTGGCCGGGGCTGGCGCTGCAGGTCCGGCTGCGGCGCCTTCAGCTTGGCGCCGGGCTCCATCAGGGAACGGCGGTGGCCGAGATCGAGGTTCGGTCTGACGCCGGCCCGGTGGGCACCACCTGGCTCAGGCTCCGCTCCGCCCTGCCGCCGCCCTCCCTCTGGTGGCGACTCACCCACTTCTGAAGTGCGGGCCGGCAATTGCCGAGCAGATGTGCGAGCCGGCTGCTAGACTGCGGCCTGCGGGCGGCTCCCCAGTTCACGACCCACCAGCGCCGCCCCAGGGCGAGGAACCTCATACATGGCGACCACAAGGCGCCGGACGCCACCCCGGGCGGGGGGCTCCCGGCCCCGCACCAGGCGGCCTGCGAGATCGACCAGGGCCGCACCCGCGGCGCCCCGTCTGACCCCCGGCCAGAGGCGCGAGCTCTCCGGCATCGGCACCCTGGCGCTGGGGGTGATCGGAGTCATTCTCCTGGGCTTCCCCCAGGCGCCCTTCGCGCACGCCTTCGCCCGCGCGGTCTCCGCGGGGGTCGGCATCGGCGGCTGGATCGTGGGGCTGGCCCTGATCGGCGCCGGGCTGGCGATGCTGGCCAGCCGGGGCCCCAGGCGCAGCCTGGGAACCGTGCTGGCGGCACTCACCGTGAGCTGCCTGGCGGCCATCGCCATGGCAGCTGTGAGCGGGGCCGGCTATGGAGGGGCTTTGGGGCGCGCGATCGGCCCCCGTGCCGCCACGGTCGTGGGGGCGCCCGCCACGTTGGTGGCACTGGCAGCCCTGGGGCTGGCGGGACTGGTGGTGGCCCTCGACCTCGCACCGTCGCGGATCTCAGGTGCCGCCCTGCTGGGCGCCTCCCGGCTCCTGGGGTCGCTTTTCGCCTCGGCCGCGCCGGCGCCAGTTGCCTCCCTGCCCACTCCGGCGCCCACGCCACTTGACCTTCAGATGGGGGTCCCTGAATCGGAGGGTCCGGCGGTGGATGGCCCGGTCCTCCCGCCGGAGCCGTTCCAGCGCATCTTCGAGGAGCTGGAGGTGGAGGCGGAGCCCGCCAGCACTCCGGCGACCGCGCCTCTGCCGGTGCCGCCGCCTGTCGACCTCGAGGATGACCCGGAGGGGCCCGAGCCGAACTGGGTGATCCCCAGCCTGGACCTTCTGGACTCTGCGCAGGGGAAGCGGGAGCGGCTGCGGGACGAGATCCGGAGCCGGATCAAGACCATCGAGGCCACGCTGGCCAACTTCGGGGTGGACTCCAAGGTCATGGGCGTCAACGCCGGCCCCACCGTGACCCAGTACGAACTCCAGCCGGGTTCCGGGGTGCCGGTCCGCCGGGTGCTGGCGTACCAGACAGACCTCTCCCTGGCGCTGGCTGCCCCCATCCGCATCCAGGCTCCCATCCCAGGCAAGTCGGCAATAGGCATCGAGGTGCCCAACAAGGCGGCCCAGCTGGTGACCCTCAAGGAGGTGGTCCAGGCCCCGTCTTTCCACGAGATGAAGAGTGGACTCTCGGTGGCCCTGGGGGCGGACGTCAGCGGGCGCCCGGTGCTGGGGGACCTGGCGGCAATGCCCCACCTGCTGATCGCCGGCGCCACCGGGTCGGGGAAGAGCGTGTGCATCAACGCCGTCCTGGCCGGGCTCCTGCTGCAGTCCACCCCCCGCGACCTGCGGCTGATCCTGGTGGACCCCAAGCGGGTGGAGCTCAGCAACTTCGCCGGCCTGCCTCATCTCCTGGTGCCAGTCGTGGTCGAACCCGAAGGGGCGGTCGCTTCCCTGCGCTGGGCGGTGGTGGAGATGGAGCAGCGCTACAAGCTCTTCGCCGGCAACGGGGCCCGCAACATCACCGTGTTCAACGAGCGGGCGCCGCAGCTGGGCCTCCGGCCCCTGCCCAAGATCGTGATCGTGATCGACGAGCTGGCGGACCTCATGATGGTGGCCGCCAGCGAGATCGAGGACCTCATCTGCCGGATCGCCCAGCTGGCGAGAGCGGTCGGCATCCATCTCATCGTGGCCACCCAGCGCCCCTCCGCCGACATCATCACAGGGCTCATCAAGGCCAACATCCCCTCACGGGTGGCCTTCGCCGTGAGCAGCGGGGTGGATTCCCGGGTGATCCTGGACGAGATGGGGGCGGAGAAGCTCCTGGGACGGGGGGACATGCTCTACCTGCCCATCGACGCCGGCAAGGCGACCAGGCTGCAGGGGGCCTACGTATCCGACCGCGAGCTGGACCAGTTGATCGGCTGGTGGAAGGCGCAGGGCACTCCCGCCTATCAGGAGGAGATCCTCCAGGCGGCCGCCCTGGGCCCGGTCCCTGCGGATGGGGCCCAGCGCCGGGACCCCCTCTTCGAGCGCGCCGGGAGGATCGTCATCGGGGAGGGCCGAGCGGCCACATCCCTGCTCCAGCGCCGGCTGCAGGTGGGCTACACCCGCGCGGCGCGTCTTGTCGACCAGCTGGCGGAGGCCCGGGTGGTGGGGCCATATGAGGGGAGCAAGTCGCGGGAGGTGCTCATGACCCTGGCCGAGCTGGAGCAGCTCCTGGACTCCGGCGAGGGGGACGAGTAGCCGCTACCCTTGTGGCATGGCCGCCACTGAGCACTCCTTCGACGTGGTGTCGGACTTCGATCGCCAGGAGCTGGTGAACGCGGTCGAGCAGGCAAGGCGGGAGATCTCCACCCGCTACGACTTCAAGGGGGTGGTCGCCGAGATCGACCTCCAGGAGAAGGAGATCATCATCCTGGCGGCGTCCGATGGCCGGGCCGATGCGGTGCTGGACGTCCTCAAGAGCAAACTCGTCCGCCGCAACCTCTCGCTCAAGATCATCCGTCCGGGCAAGCCGGAGCCGGCGGCCAAGGGCAACGTGCGCCTCGCTGTGGCCATCCAGAAGGGCATCGACGAGGACTCGGCCCGAGATCTCAGCAAGCGCATCAAGGCCGCCCATCCCAAGGTGCAGGTGCGCATCCAGGGTGAGGAGCTCCGCGTCGTCAGCCGGGACAAGGACACCCTGCAGGCGGTCATCCACGACCTTCGGGAGCTGGACCTGCCGCTGCCGCTGCAGTTCACCAACTACCGCTGAGGCAGCGCCCGCCTCTCGGCCGAAGATGGAAACTTTGACCGGCAAAACCGGGCTGGCTCTGGAGGTGGTGCGCCGGGCTTCGCTGCCCCCGGCCACCTCGATCGCCACGGCCGAGTCCTGCACAGGGGGCCTGCTGGCGGCTCTCCTCACCTCGGTACCTGGGGCCTCGGCCGTCTTCCTGGGAGGGATAGTGGCCTACTCCAACCAGGTCAAGGTGTCCCAACTGGCGGTTCCGGGGGACCTTCTGGAGCGGGTGGGCGCGGTGAGCGAGGAGGTGGCGGTGGCGATGGCCAGGGGTGTGCGCAGGACCCTGGGCGCCCAGCTGGGGGTGGGCATCACCGGTGTGGCTGGCCCGGGGCACTCGGAGCTAAAGGCGCCCGGGCTGGTCTATGTCGCCATCGCCTCTGCGGCGGCGGCCCGCTGCGAGAGGCTTACAGACGACCTCGGCAGAGAGGGGAACCGCCACGCCGCGGCCGCCCTGGCCCTCCGGATGCTGCTCGACCACCTGCCGGCGACAGCTGCTCCCCGGGAAGGCTGACAGTGGTGCTACACTACCGAACACCAGTTCTACCCGCCCCTCATTGGAGACACTGCAGATGAGCGCTACACTCGAGCTCCAAGGGCACGTCGACGCCCCATTCCTCACTGACCGGAAGGAGGCCCGTTTGACCACTGAGAGGGAGCGGGCGCTGAGCAGCGCACTGGCCCAGATCGAGCGCAGCTACGGGAAGGGGGCGATCATGCGTCTCGGGGACGCCGCCGCCGGCCGCGGTGTCGAGGTGATCTCCACGGGGGCTCTGACCCTCGACCTGGCGCTGGGGGTTGGGGGCATCCCCAGGGGCCGGATCGTGGAGATCTTCGGCCCTGAGTCCTCCGGGAAGACCAGCCTCAGCCTGCATGTGATCGCCGAGGCCCAGCGGGTGGGCGGGGTCGCCGCCTTCATCGACGCCGAGCACGCTCTCGACCCCGCCTACGCCGCCCGGATCGGGGTCAACACAGACGACCTTCTGATCTCCCAACCGGACACCGGCGAGCAGGCGCTGGAGATCGTGGAGGCGCTGGTGCGCAGCCAGGCCGTGGATGTGGTGGTGGTGGACTCGGTGGCCGCCCTCGTCCCCAAGGCCGAGATCGACGGAGAGATGGGGGACAGCCACGTAGGCCTCCAGGCTCGGCTCATGTCCCAGGCCATGCGCAAGCTCACCGGGGCCATCAGCCGCTCCAACTGTGTGGTCATCTTCATCAACCAGCTGCGGGAGAAGGTCGGGGTGATGTTCGGCAACCCGGAGGTGACCTCCGGCGGCCGGGCCCTCAAGTTCTACGCCTCTGTGCGCCTCGACATCCGCCGGATCGACTCTCTGAAGCAGGGGATGGACGTGATCGGCAGCCGGGTCAAAGTACGGGTCGTCAAGAACAAGGTGGCCGCGCCCTTCCGCGCCACTGAGCTCGACCTTCTGTACAACGAGGGGATCTCCTGGGAGGGGAGCGTCCTGGACGGGGCCATCGAGGCTGGCGTGGTCGACAAGAGCGGGGCCTGGTTCAGCTACGGCGAGACGCGCCTCGGGCAGGGGCGGGAGAACGTGCGGGAGCTGCTCAAGGGCAATCCAGAGCTGACCGCGGAGATCGCTCGCAAGGTGCGCCAGGCGGTGCTCGGTGAGCCGGTAGCCATCGCTTCCGAAGTGGGCACTGGGGAGGAAGCCGCCCTGGCTTAGCCGGGCGGGCCCTCCGGGGGCCCTTGCGGGCGGCCCGCAGGCGCTAGAATCCCTTCAGGTTTCCTTAGATCTTTACGTCCCTGCGCCAGGCGCGGGATTCATGCCGGGGAGGGTGGCCGCCGCGCTCCCGCCGGCACTGTGAGGTAAATCGCAATGGCCACCTTGCTGGTGGGGCTGGCGGTCGTCCTGGCGCTCATCGCCATCGGCGCCGTCGTCTACGCGATCTCTGTTTCGCGCCGGCGGGCGCTGAAGGGCACCGCCGAGCTGGAGGAGATACGGGCGGCGCGCCGGGAGCTCGAGGCCCATCGCAAGGCGGTGGAGCTCGAGGCTCAGGCCGAGGCGCTCAAGCTTCGGGCCGAGCTGGAGGAGGAGCTCAGCGTCCGGCGCATGGAGGTCACCCGCCAAGAGCAGCGCAACCTGCAGCGGGAGGAGCAGCTGGATCGGCAGCAGCAGGACCTGCTCCAACGGAGCGAGGCGGTCACCAGCGAGGCGAGGTCGCTGGAGGCGGCCCGGGAGGAGGTGGAGGCGTTGCGCCGGGGGGCCGAGGTGGAGCTGGAGCGGGTCGCCGGCCTGGGACGGGATGAGGCCCGGCAGGAGCTTCTCGCCACCCTGGATCACGAGCTTATCGCCGAGAAGGCGGAGCGGATCCGCCACGCCATCAGCGAGGCCAAGGCCGAGGCGGATGAGCGGGCCAGAGAGGTGCTGGTCACCAGCATCCAGCGCCATGCGGCCGATCAGACGGGCGAGAGTTCGGTGTCCGTGGTCCCGCTCCCGAACGACGAGGTGAAGGGGAGGATCATCGGCCGTGAGGGACGGAACATCCGCGCCCTGGAAGCCGCCCTCGGCGTTGACCTGATCATCGATGACACCCCGGAGACGGTGGTCCTCAGCGGCTTCGATCCGGTGCGTCGGGAGGTCGCGCGGGTCACCCTTACCAAGCTGCTTTCGGATGGCCGGATCCATCCGACCCGCATCGAGGAGGTGGCCGCCAAGTCGAGGGAGGAGGTGGCCGCCCGCATCGCCGAGGAGGGGGAGAGGGCGCTCTTCGAACTGGGGCTGCAGGGGATGCACCCGGAGCTGGTCAAGCTGGTGGGCACGCTGCGCTTCCGGTACAGCTACGGCCAGAACGTCCTGGCCCACTGCAAGGAGGTGGGCTTCCTCTCCGGGATGATCGCCGCCGAGATCGGGGCCGACGAGCACCTGGCCAAGGAGGCGGGGCTGCTGCACGACATAGGCAAGGCCGTGGATCACGAGGTCGAAGGGTCCCATGCCGTGATCGGCGGGGAGATCCTGCGCCGCCTGGGGCGGCACCGGGACGTGGTGGACGCGGTCCAGTGCCACCACTACGACGTCGAGCCGAGTACAGTGCTCGCCTTCATCATCCTGAGTGCCGACGCCATCTCCGCCTCCCGGCCGGGCGCCCGGCGCGAAACCCTGGCCAGCTATATCAAGCGGCTGGAGAAGCTGGAGGAGATCGCCAACGGCTTCGACGGTGTGGAGCGCTCCTTCGCCATCCAGGCCGGCAGGGAGGTCAGGATCCTGGTCCGCCCCGAGCGGATCACCGATGACGCCGCCGTGGTCCTGGCCCGCGAGGTGGCTCGGCGGATCGAGAGCGAGATGAGCTACCCCGGGACCATCAAGGTGACCGTGGTGCGGGAGACCCGCTCAGTCGACTACGCGAAGTAGGCTCTCGCTCGGTGGCAAAGCTGTTACAGCTATGCTCCGATCCCTCTTTTTACCCCTATCCTGACCTCCGCAGCGGCTAAACTGCGCTGGTCCGCTGGGTGGTACGGCCTCCCGACGGTGGTGGGATTCGCTACGGCAGGGACGGATGGAGCACTTCAGGACGGCGTTCCGCAAATCGGCAGGCGGAGAGCTCGGGCAACGGCCCAACCTCCCGGTGGAATATGGCGTCCAGGCTTAGGGTGCGTTCGGGTTCTCGCGGCCTGCCCACGGGCCGGTCTCCCGCATCGAGAGTGGTGAAGGCCCCGGCCTCGGCCATTGAGCACCATCACGGTCTCGCGGTGAGGCCGGCC
>JAJYWQ010000018.1 GCA_021791415.1 bacterium
CCGGGTTCCTGGCGCAGCGAGGGATCGAGCCGGTTCCCCACCCCGACACCGCCGGGGCGGCCCGCTGGGTGTCCGAGCACCGGGTTCCCGGAGAGGCCGCGATCGCCAGTGCGGCCGCCGCCGCCCGCTACGGTCTCCAGGTGGTCGCGGAGGACATCGCCGACCGGGCCAGCAACCGCACCCGGTTCCTGGTTTGCGCCCCGGGCACCCTCCGGCTCGCGCCCCCCGCCCTCCCGGCCAAGCTCTCCCTGGGGTTCGTCACCGCCCACAGCCCCGGGGCGCTCGCCGCCGTCCTCCTGGAGTGCTCGCAGAGGAGGCTGAACCTGAGCCGGCTGGACTCCCGTCCCATCCCCGACCTGCCCTTCGAGTACCGCTTCTACGCGGACCTGGAGCTGGATCCCGGCCAGGACTGCTCCCAGCTCATGGCGGCGCTGGGAGGGCTCACCTCGGAGCTCCGGGTCTTCGGCCTCTACCCGCGGGCCCTAGCCACCTGAGTAATCCTTGCGGAGAGCCCAAGCCGGCGATCAGCCGACCAGCTCTCCCACCGACCCGGCCAGGAGGCGAAGGTCCGAGAGTTGGTGGCGCTCGATGGCCCGGTGGGTGTGGCGCTCGATGTCCCGGATCTTGAGGATCTCGATGGGGGTGATCAGCGTCAGGGCGACCCCCTCCCGGCCGGCGCGGGCTGTCCGCCCCACCCGGTGAACGTAGTCCTCGGGGCTGGAGGGCGCGTCGTAGTTGATGACGTGGCTGATGTCCTCGATGTCCAGGCCCCGGGCGGCCACGTCGGTGGCGATGAGGAAGCGCACCTTGGAATTGCGGAAGCGCTCCAGGGCGAGGTCCCGGTCGTGCTGGCTGAGGTCGCCATGGATAACCGTCACGTCGTACCCACGGGCCAGCAGGGCGGCGTGGAGGAGGTCGGCGTTGCGCTTGGTGGCGGTGAAGATCAGCCCGGTGCGCACCTGGGGGCTGTCCAGCAGCATGGTGAGCGCCTCCTCCTTCTCGGCCCAGGAGCACTCGATGCACCACTGGCGGACCGTGGGCACCAGCTCCATCTCCCCGGCGACGGAGAGGGTCTCGGGCTCGCGCATGTGGCGCTCGGCGAGGCGGTGGATCCAGGCCGGCACGGTGGCTGAGAAGAGCAGCGTCTGGCGCTGCTTGGGGGTCTGCTGCAGGATCCGCTCCACGTCCGGGGCGAAGCCCATGTCCAGCATCCGGTCGGCCTCGTCCAGCACGGCGAAGCGGACCCCGGCCAGCCTAAGGCTGTGTCGCTGCAGGTGGTCCAGCACCCGGCCCGGGGTGCCCACGACCACTGCCGGGTGTCGCCGGAGCCCGTCCAGCTGCCGCCCCATGGAATCGCCGCCCACGATGGCCAGGACCTCCACCTTGAGGTGGGCGGCCAGCTTCTCGAACTCCAGGGTCACCTGGGCGGCCAGCTCCCTCGTGGGACAGAGCACAAGTGCCTGCACGTCCGGGTTACCCACCTCCACCCGCTCCAGCACGGGGACCGCGAAGGCGGCGGTCTTCCCCGAGCCGGTCTGAGCCCCGCCGATGACGTCCCGGCCCTGCAGGGCGCGGGGGATGGTGAGCGCCTGAATTGGGGTTGGGTGACCGTACCCGACCCTCTCCAGGGTCTGGAGCATCCCCTCGGACAGCCCCAGGTCGGCGAACGAACCGGTGGGGAGCTCGGCGGCAGGTGCGCCCGCCGCCGGTTCGGGGCTGAAGGTGCGGACCTGTGGTCGGAACGGGCGTCTAGATCGAACTGGCAACACCACCACTATATCCGGGCGGGTGCCGGCCCCGGCCCCGGGAGATCGGGGCTGCCCCGCCGATCGGCGAGAATGGCAGCTGTGGGCGAGCTGAGAGGCGGGGCGAGGGCGCTGAGGCGGCCGGGGTGGTGAGGCTGCTCTTCACCGACCTCGACGGCACGCTGCTGGATCGGCGACTCACACTGGACCCGGTAGATGTGGAGGCGGCCCACCGCGCCCAGCAGGCGGGAAACCTGGTGGGGATCGCCACCGGCCGGATGTACCGCTCGGCCCTCCCCTACGCCCTCCAGCTGCAGACGCGCCTGCCGCTGATCTGCTACCAGGGGGCGCTGATCCAGGAGCTGCCGGGGGAGAGGGGTGGTCGGGTCCTCTACCGCAAGGAGGTGCCACCGGAGGTGTCGCTGCCGGTTCTGGAACTGGCCCACCGGAGGGGGTACTCGGTCAACGTCTACCAGGACGACGAGCTGCTTGTGGAGGCGAAGAACGCCGACGTGGCCTTCTACACCAGCGTGGCCCAGATCGAGGCGGTGGTGGCCAAGGATCCCCCCCTGGAGGAGCGCCTCACCAAGGGCACCACCAAGATGACCCTGGTGACCGCCGATCTCGACCGCTTCCCGCGGCTGCTCGCCGAGGTCCGGGAGCTGGTGGGGGACCGAGCCGAGGTGACGAGGTCGCTGGTGGGGTTCTGTGAGATCACGGCCAGGGGGGTGGACAAGGGTGAGGCGCTTCTCTGGCTCTGCCGCCACCTGGGGGTGGACCGCGAGCAGACCATCGCTCTGGGAGACGCCCCCAACGACCTGCCCATGCTCAGGGCCGCCGGGACCGCGGTGGCGGTGGAGGGGGCAGCGGAGGAGGTGACGGCGCAGGCGTCGCTGCTGGTGCCCGGGCCGGGGCGGGGAGGGCTGGCGGCGGCGCTCGCCCAGCTCGGGCTGGACGGGGGCCGGACGAGTTGAGCCTGTCGGTCGGGATCGTGGGGCTGCCCAACGCGGGCAAGTCCACCCTCTTCAACGCCCTGACCCGGGCCCACGCCGCGGTGGGAGCCTTCCCCTTCACCACCATCGACCCCTCCACCGGGGTGGTCCCGGTCCCCGACCCCCGCCTGGAGCGGCTGGCCGAGCTCTTCCGGCCCCCCCGGGTCATCCCCGCCACGGTGACCTTCACCGACATCGCCGGCCTGGTCCGCGGCGCCCACCGCGGGGAGGGGCTGGGGAACCAGTTCCTCGGCCACATCCGCAGCGCAGACGCCATCGCCTTCGTGCTGCGCTGCTTTGCGGCCTCCGACGTGGGTCATGTCGAGGGAGAGGTGGACCCGCTCCGGGATCTGGAGATCCTGGAGCTGGAGCTGGCGCTGGCGGACCTTACGGCCCTGGAGCGCCGGCTGGACCGGGTGGGCCGGGTGGCCCGGGCCGGGGCGGGAGGGAAGCAGGCACGCTCGGAAGTGGAGCTGATCGAGCGCCTCAGGCAGGGGCTGGAGAGGGGAGAGCCGGCCCGGCGGATCGAGGTGGCGGAGGAGGAGGCGGCGCTCCTGCGCGATTTCCAGCTCCTCACGGCCAAGCCGGTGGTCGTGGTGGGCAACGTGGACGAGGACACCCTCCAAGGTGAGCTCCCGGCGGCGGCGCTGCCGCTGCGGGAGCGGGCGCTGGAGGAGGGCGCGGAGTTCGTCGCAGTTTCCGCCAAGCTGGAGGCGGAGCTCGCCGAGCTTGAGCCGGCCGAGGCACAGGAGTTCCTCTCCCAGCTGGGCCTGGCGGAGACCGGCCTCGGGCAGCTGAGCGCGGCCGGCTACCGCGCCCTCTCCCTCATCACCTTCTTCACCGCGGGTGAGAAGGAGGTGAGGGCCTGGACGGTGCGCCAGGGTGCCACCGCCGTCGAGGCCGCCGCCGCCATCCACACGGACTTTGCCAAGGGATTCATCCGGGCCGAGGTCTGCCGGTGGGACGAGCTGGAGGCGGCGGGGGGCTACGCGGGAGTTCGGGAGCGCGGCCAGCGCCGGCTGGAGGGGCGGGACTACCTCACTCAGGACGGCGATGTGATGCACTTTTTGTTCAACGTCTAGCCGGAGCCACCTCCCTCCCGGGAGCCCCACTGCCGACGGGTCGTTCGGGACCGCGCCAAGGCTATTCTTTCCCCGATGGGGCAGCCGACCTCCGGGCAGGGCAAACTTCCCCGGGCCGCTCCGCGGGTGGCGATGGCCATGGTCGCGGCAGCGGTCCTTAGCATCTTCGTGTCCGGTCCAGTCCGGACGGCTGCGCCCCTGCCGGCGGCCCTGGCTGTGGCCCTTCGCCAGGTGCTCTGGTCCACCGGCAACGGCCGCGACGCCTTCTCTGTCCTCTGGACCCGGGTCAGCGACCAGCGGCTGCTGGAGACCGGCGCACTGGCCGGTGGGGTGAGTCCAGGCCCCGGCGTCTCGGGGGCGTACGTGGCCCTGGTGGAAGGAGGTTTTGCGGTGCCGTCACCTCCCACCA
>JAJYWQ010000077.1 GCA_021791415.1 bacterium
GCTGCACCACCCAGAAGCGCCGATCGCGCCAGGGAGGATGGGTCAACCCCCGGATGACCTCCGCCCGCGAGGGTATCGAGCCGTCGACGGCCACCTGCTCATCATGGGGGCCGGGACCACTCCCCGGCGCGCCGGGGAGTTGCTGAGCGGTCGGACGCCCCGCGACCTGATCAAGTCCATCCGACACCAGGCCCCGCCCGCGTCCAGCGGGGCTGGCCCCCTACACAGTCGGTGGGGCCGCGTGTTCTCGCTCGCGGACGGAGCCTTCACTCGTCTCCCACCATCCCGATGCGAGGGATCCCTCCGACTCGTGGTCTGGCCCCGCCTCCGGAGTCCAGAGGTTCGCCAGAGTTGGCGGCAAGCCACTGGGCGGCGAGTTCGAATACGCCAGCCCAACTGGGCCTGCCAGCTCCACCGGGCCGGGACGGGATCCACCCCTCGAGGCAGTGGCGGGATGGTGAGCGTCAGTGACGTGGGCTTGGGCGGCCTCGGGCCGGAGCCAGCCGCCAGGTCAGGATGTTGGAAGCTCGGCCGGAATAGCCGCGGGTGGAAGGCCCCTTGGCCGCTGGCGGCGCGCTCGACGTGGCTGCTCGCCCGTGGCCGTCGTCGCCACTCGCTGCTGGGGCTGGCCGTGGTCCCTCCCCCACTCGCGCTCGAGGTCCATGGGGTCCATGGGCCGGTTGAAGAGGAAGCCTTGGGCGAGCCCTTCGGGGGAGACCCGACCGAACTCGGCGGCCTGGGCCGCCGTCTCGATCCCTTCGGCGACGACTCCGAGGTGAAGCGCCCGCCCCAGTTCGACCACGCTCTGGACCACCGCGGCTCCGGAACTGGTCTCGGTCATGGCGTGGATGAATGCCCTGTCAATCTTGAGGATGTCGACCGGCAGACTCCGGAGCTGGCCCAGGGAGGAGTTGCCGGTACCGAAGTCATCGATGGCGATGCGCACCCCGAGTTCCCGCAGCTGGCGCAGTTGGTCGCCGGCAGCTGGCAGGTCGAGTATCAGTGAAGTCTCCGTCACCTCCAGGATGAGCTGCCGGGCTGGCAGCTTGTGGTCCCTGAGGGCTGCCTGCACCTCGCCCAGCACTGCTCCCTGGGAAAGCTGTCGGGCGGAGACGTTGACGGCGAGATCGAGTCGCGCCAGGCTGGGGTGGGTGGCCTTCCAGGCGCTCATCTGGCGGCAGGCCTCGCGAAGCACCCACCGTCCGATCGGCTGGATGAGATTGGTGGCCTCCGCCAGGGGGATGAACTGGTCCGGCGCGATCCGCCCGCGCTCGGGGTCGTTCCATCGAATCAGCGCCTCCAGCCCGGATATCTGGCCGTCGGCCACCCGGATTATGGGCTGGTACTGCAGGATGAACTCCTTCCTGGCGAGGGCCCGGCGCAGCCCCTCCTCGACCCGGACCTTCTCCACGAGCTGGTTGTGAAGTCCGGGATGGAACACTCGGTAGCTGCCCTTGCACTCGGCCTTGGCGGTGTAGAGGGCGATGTCCGCAAACTGGACCAGTTCGCTGGGGGTCATCGACTCCCGCGCCGTCGCGATGCCGATGCTCAGACCGACCGTGCGCACCTCCGGGCCCGGCAGCGCCACCGGAATCGACATCACCCTGGCGATCCGCCGCGCCAGAGCGGCCCCCTGTTCGCTGGTCGCACTTCCCTCCATGAGGATCTCGAACTCATCGCCTCCAAAGCGGGCGAAGGTGTCGCCGGGGCGAAGGCAGGTGGCGACTCTCCGGCTCACTTCCACCAGAAGCGCGTCGCCGGCGGCGTGACCCAGGCTGTCGTTGACGTCCTTGAAGTTGTCCAGGTCGAGGGCCAAGATCGTGACCGCGGACCGGGACCGACGACGGCTGGCGAGCGCATGCTCAAGCCGGTCGCTGAAAAGAGTCCGATTGGCGAGCCCGGTCAACTGGTCGTGGAGGGCCTGGTGGCGCAACTGGTCCTCGAGGGCGGTCTGCTGGGTCACGTCCCTTCCGGTCAGGACCAGGGCCCGCGCCGTGGGGTCGTCCAGAAGGTTGGTGAGGACGATCTCAAAGGTTCGCCGGCTGCCCTCTCGGTCCATCAGGTGGCAGGTGAAGGCCTGAGATGCACCGGGGCGGCTCCTGACCTCGGCGAGTGCGGCGTTCAATACGGGCTGGTCAGCGGGAACCACGAGGTCTCTCAGCCGGGGCGGCACCTGGGTTCCAGCTGCGGCCCCCAGCATTCCCTCGACGGATGGGCTCATGTAGACCAGCTCGTTCTCGGCTCCGACAGCCAGCACAAGGTCGGACGCCGCCCTCACCAGCGACCGGAATCGGGTCTCGCCCTGAGTCCGCTTCTGGACCGCGTCCATGAGCGCCATGGTCATCGTGGAGACCACCCCCAGCTCCTCCACCGCCAGCCGGGTCGCCTCCCCGGGGCCCCTCTTCCCCACGATCGCCAGCACCTCGTTGTCGCCCTGGCGGGGACCGATACCGAAGGCCGCGAGTTCGCCATCTGGGTTGGTACGGGCGCTGCGGCTCACGACCTCTGAGATCGAGACAGTGCCACCCTCAAGATGACCGTTCTCCCCTCGATTCGCCTCGGCCTGCCGGAGCGTCTCCGGGGGAACCAGGATGATGGGGATTGGGGGGCCGCCGCCTTCCCGCGACCGGTCGTGGCGCTTAGGATCGCAGGTCAGCACGGCCACCTCCAGGTCCTTCTCCAGCGCGACGATCCTTCGGGCCGCGTTCTCCGTGATTCGGCCGGCGTCGGCGAGATCGGACGAGTTGAGAAGGTCGATGGACGCCTGCCGCAGGATTCCAGCCCGGGTGAGGGCTGCATCGTGCTCCTCCATCAAGCGCTTGAGGGTCTGCATCAGGATCCCCAGCATGGGCAGCCCCGGAATGATGGTCGTGAACGTGGTGGGTGCCAGCAGGGGCTGGGTGGGGACGTTGGCGATCCAGAGCGCGAGGAGATTGGCGCCGACGAATTGTGCCACCACCACCCCGGCCTGCGCCCTCCCTCCGTACAGGGAGCGGAAGAGGATGGCGGAGTAGACAACACCCAAGGCGTACTCAGGGTTGCCAGCGCCGACGCCCACCGCCACCAGGGCGGCCGTCGTGATCACTTCCCCGGCCATGGGGAACCCTCCCCGGCGGTAACCCATGACCCACCAGCCGGCGAGCCAGGCCACGCCCCCCAGGCCCAAGGGGTGGAGCCAGGTGGCGGACGGGGAGATCAGAACCAGCGGGACCGAGGTTCCCAGCGCGACCAGAGTGATGGCCAGGAACAACCACCGCAGGCGCTGCAGGGTGCTGGCGGGAAACCCCAGTCCCAGCGCGTTCAGCCCTCCCTGGCGGGGCGCCGTCGCCAAGGTCACCGCAAATCCTCAAGACGGCGCCCGAACGAGTCCTCTGCCGTCCCGAGGCCACTCATGTCTGGACCACCCTCCCATGCCCCTGGCCCAGATCGCCCACGGCGGTGCTACGACCCGGTGACAGCCGGGTGAACACAGATCTGCGTGAGCGCAGAGGGGGGCCACTAGCTCTCGACGGGTCCATCCAAGTCGGCCGTCGCAGAGACCGTCGAGCACGTGGGTACGTGGAATGCCGGTGTCGGCCCTCCGGAGCCGGGCGGGGGCCCAGAGCCGTGTCGGTGGCGCCAAACTGGCCGGAGTCATCGGTCCGGCTTTGGCGCCATCTCCCAGGGAGGCGGGGCGGTCGCCGGATGTCCTCTGTCCATGGGGGACCCAAGCCAGCGGCGCCCACCTCCTCCGTCATGGGGCTCGGACCCTCTCATCCAGACCAGCCGAGAGAACGTGGCCAGGCCCGCCTGGGACCAGCGCCGGTGCTACCCTGCGCCTGGGAGTGCATGGGTCCAGGTGGGCCCCTCGATCTTCAAAATCGATGTCGGGCGCCTCAGGCGTCCGGGCAGGGTTCGATTCCCTGGCCTCCCGCCAACTGCGCCCAGCTGTTCCACCCCGGGGAGCGCTGGGCCTACCCGCTGGGTCCACCAAGCTGCTCCGGTGCCGGGACAGCCTGAGTTCCGCCTGTGGCGCGAGTGAGCCACGCCGCCAACGGGGAGTAGGATCCCTGGAGGGCTCGGAAGCCGGTCGGTGCCGCCGC
>JAJYWQ010000037.1 GCA_021791415.1 bacterium
TATCGCAACCTTATGTCGTCCCTGGGGATTTGACTTGCGAGAAGTCACCGGACCGGTGGAATGGTGGCACGGCCAGCAAGACACCCACGTCAGCCCGCAAGCGGGGCGCGAGATGACCGCCCGGCTAGCCCACGTCACGCCTCACTTCATAGACGGCGGACACTACGCCCTCTTCGCCCACGCCGCCCAAGCCATGACCCCGCTACGCCCGGCCGTTCAGTAACCGCTCAACGCATTCCGACCATCGCCGCGTTGCCCAGGAAGGCCCACCAGAAGGAGCGTAGTTTGGCTCGGCCATCGGGATCGCTTCCATGGCGTGGCCGTCAAGCTCGACGAACACTCGCTGCTCCGGCGGTGGACGCGCCTGGGTTCGCCCTGTCTCCAACGTTCTACGAACGGCACCGCCACTTCACCCGCGCCCGGGGAGACTTCGCCGACAACGCGGTCGCCTACGTCGCCCCTGAGCTCACCGGTGCCTCAGGCTAGATGGAGATGAATCGTGGGCTGTGACGGCCACGCGGTCCGAAATTGGGCGAAGCTCATCTCCACGGCTCCGGGCACCGTTCCTTCGGGCCGAGAGTCTCGACGCCACCCAGCACGTCGCGCCGCGGATTAGGCGACCTCAGCGACTAGGCCCGACGCACCGTGATGTCGCCAGCCGAGGTACGGGCCACCAGATGGATCGCCCCCTCGTCCGCCGACGGGGGCGCGGAGCTGTCCAGCTCGTTGACCAGTTTGCCAGCACGGGTTTGGAGATCCAGCCAGGCGACGGCGCCGGTGCGAACTCCCACCTCGACGCGGCCCCAGGAGGTGCTGGCGGCCACCGTGCCACTGCCAACCTCACCGAGAAAGATGTCGCCACACGCCGTGCGTGCGGCGACCGAGGCGCCCGCCCGCTCTATGGAGATCCGGCCGTTGGCGGCCCGCACATCGACGTCTCCGCTGACCTCGCCCAGCCAGGTGCCTCCGTTGGAGTTGCGGATCGTGGCCGGGCCCTGCACCTTCCCGATGCGCACCTCCCCGGTCCCGGTCTTGGCCTCGGCCCGTCCTCGGGCCACCTCGGCGGTGATGTTGCCGATACCGGTCCGGGCACTCAGGGAGCGGGCCTCTTCCACCACGATCTCGCCCCCACCTGACTTCAGGTCGCAGTCGCCGAGCGCGCCGGCGCAGCGGATGGCGGCGAAACCCGCCTCGACCCGCAGGGACGAACCCACCGGGACGGCGACCTCCAGGTCGACCGACTCGCGGCCCGGCCCGGCCAGTGTGTACCAGAGGCGCCTCCGGGGCGCCCGGATGGACAGTGTCCCGCCCGTGTAGTCCACCACCGTCGCCTTGGCGGCGGCGACGTCCCCGGGCTTGCCGGCGTCACTCGGGCGCACCTCCACTGTGGTGTCATGGCGATCGCTCGCGACGACCCGGATGTCGCCGGCTCCGAGCTCGATGCTCACCGATACCGGCTCGGGGGAGTCGAAAGTGGGCATGGCTGCTTGTCCTTTCTCTCGGTGCGCTAGGCGATCTGACGGCGGTAGAGACGGACGGCGACCGTGAACGAGACGGCCAGGGTGCCCATGCACCAGGCCAGGGCGATCCAGACGTCTGACCCCACCGGGCGCTGGGTCAAGAGGTCGCGGATTGCGTTGACGATGGATGTCACGGGCTGGTTCTCGGCGAAGGCACGCACCGGACCGGGCATGGTCCGAGTGGGCACGAACGCCGAGCTGACGAAGGGCAGGAAGACAAGCGGATAGGCGAACCCCCCAACCCCGTCCGCCGACTTCGCGGCGAGTCCGGCGATGACGGCGATCCACGTCAGCGCCAGCGTCAGCAGGGTGAGGATGCCGACAACCTCCACCCATGCCAGCACGCCGGCACCGGAGCGGAATCCCATCAGAAGGGCGACGACCACGACGACTGCGACCGCGGCCAGGTTGGTGACCAGGGAGGTGGTCACGTGCGCCCAGAGCACCGCCGATCGGGCGATGGGCATCGAGTGCAGGCGCAGAAAGATGCCGCTCTGCCGGTCCAGGAAGAGTCGAAACCCGACGTAGGAGATGCCATAGGCGATGGTTATGACCATGATTCCCGGCAACAGGTAGCTCACGTACGGCTGCGACCCGGCCCGGATCGCGCCGCCGAACACGTAGACGAACATCAGCAAGAAGGCGATCGGGATGATCGCCGTAGTGACGATGGTGTCCGGGCTGCGCGTGATGTGGCGCAGGGAGCGCCCCGTGAGGGTGACGGAATCGAAGAGCAGGTTGGCGCGCATCACAACTCCCCTGCCTTTGGTGGCCTCAATTCCGAGCCGCCCCGGCAGGCGCGCCGTCGGGCCCATCGCCGATGGTGGCGAGGAACACCTCCTCAAGCGTCGGCTGCCTCTCGACGTACTCGATCCTGGCAGGAGGCAGCCGCCGCTTCAGCTCGGCCAGCGTGCCATCCACCACGATGCGGCCGCCATGGAGGATCCCGATTCGGTCCGCCAGGTGCTCTGCCTCCTCGAGGTACTGGGTCGTCAGGAGCACCGTCGTGCCATGCCGGGAGAGTTCCTTTACCGTCTGCCACACATCGATGCGCCCCTGCGGGTCGAGGCCGGCTGTGGGCTCGTCGAGGAGGATGATCGGCGGGTCACCGATGAGGCTCATGGCGATGTCGAGGCGCCGACGCATGCCACCTGAGTAGGTCGCCACCCGGCGAGCGGCCGCTTCGGAAAGCGAGAAGCGCGCCAGGAGTTGGTCGGCGATCCGGCCCGGGCCGTCGAGGTGACGCAAGCGGGCGATCAGCATCAGGTTCTCCCGCCCGGTGAGGATCTCGTCAATCGCCGAGAACTGGCCGGTCAGGCTGATTGACTCCCGTACCCGAGCCGCCTGCTCCACCACATCGAAGCCGTTGACGGTAGCCCGCCCCGCGTCGGGCCTGAGCAGCGTGGAGAGGATGTTGACGATGGTTGTCTTGCCCGCCCCATTGGAGCCGAGCAGGGCGAAGATGGTGCCCTGGGCCACGTCGATGTCCACACCAGTCAGCACCCGGACGTCCTTGTACGCCTTCTCCAGCCCCTGGACCTGAATGGCCGACCTCGCGGCGGGGTCGACTTCCATGCTGGACTCCTTCATGGCGCGGACTCGCCACACCCACGCGAACTGGCCGCGGCCTTGCCGGCGGAGGGGGTTGCCTCAACCGAATCCGGCGCTCGGCGCACGGCCACCCGGCCAGCGTTGACGCCTCCAGTCACGGCTACCGCATGGGCATGCGGGGTGCACTGCCCCGGGCAGAGCGCTGTCTGGAGGGCCACTTGGTCGGGCACAGAGGGCCTTCCCTACCTGGCCCAGCCGGTGAACCGGCGGTTGCCCCGTGGCGTCGGCGGCGCGAAGCGCTGACTCGGCTCACGGCGCTCGAGCGCACGGGCGGCTGCCCGCACCAGCCACGCGTTGATGGAGAGGCCCTCCTGGCGAGCGGCTCCCTCCACGCGCACCTTGAGCTGCTCGGGCAGGCGGAGGTTGATCCGCGCCGGCTCACCCTCCTCCGCCTCGCTTCCCGGCACCCCCAGGACCATGGGCTCTGCCCGCCAGTCGGCTGCACCGCGATCCTCTTCACCCCCCAACCGCTGGCTTCCCAGGTCCTCGGCCGGGGGTGGGGTGACTACGAACTCGGGGTCCTGACCGCGAAGTCGCAGCTCGACCGACCCTGGGGCGAGTTCGCAGGTGATCTCCTCGACCGCCGCCGACAGGGCGTCCTGGAGGGCCAGGCGCATGGCGGCCTCCAGCGGCGCAACCAGCCGCTCCGCGACCGTGCGAGCCTCCTCGCCACCTGGCTCGGCGGCCTGTAGCAGCTGGCGTTGCAGTCCATCTACGTAGGGGCGCAGGTTCATGGCGCCATTATGGCATCACAAGCGCCCTATGTCAAGGCAATTTGGCGCCACTTGAGGCATCCTTCTGGCAGCGATCCGCTGGATCGAGTCTCGGTGGCTTGCGCCGGTATCCCCCGGCGCCTTCTGATGTTTGGCGATCACGTGTTACGAAACTGATGCGAAGGTGTGATCGAGGGCCGGCTGTGCCGTGCCAAGCTCCGCGTCTGATGGGTGCTGGAAACCGCTCACCCGCCGCGGCGAGCTCGCAGAGCCAGGGACTCGCGGACCTGGCGCAATCCTGGTGCTACCTCGCCACCCAGCTCGCTCCCGAGGTCCCCGAGCTCCCGGCGGTCATCCAGCAGGAGGTGGGTGCGCTGGAATCGGCGCACATCACCGAGGACCTGCTCAAGCAGAAGGCGGTCGCCATCGCCCAGCGCGTGCAGGAGGCAGGCATGGCTGAACAGGCTGGCCATCTGCTCCACCGGATGGGTCGGCCGATGTACGAGCTCCTACTGCTTCTGGCCACCGAGGAGGAGCTGCGGGCGGCCGGGATTGTCGCCGGGACTCGCGCCCGGGCTGAGGACCCGCGCCGCTCTGCCGCGGCTCCGATCGGGCCGCGCCCGGAGCAGGCGGCCCGCCCGACCGTGGCACCGGACCGCGACGGCGCCCCCTCAGCGTTTGCGGCACTACGTGCGGCCGGGAGCCAAGACGCCCGGCCATCCTCCCCGCGGGTGGCCGCCCCCTCCGGTGGGAGCACGGACGCCACCAGCGCCGCCGTGACGGACATGGCCGGCAGGCAGCCGCCCCCGACCGAGGCGACCCCTGCCGTGGCAGCTCGCACACCTCCCGAGGCTGAGGGTTCGGGCCAGCCCGCGTTGGGGGCCGCTGCGCCGACAGGAAGCTCCTCGTCGGAGGGCGACCCGGCCACCACCGCGGGCCCCGTCGTCAGCCAGGGTTGGACCGAGCGGATCTCCCCCCGAGCGGCGCTGGAGCGTGAGCGCCAGAGGCAGGAGCGGGACGCCCTGTTACGAGAGCGGGAGCGACGGCTCCAGGAGGAGCGGCTGCACACCGAGCGAAGGCTCGCGGAGATGCCAGCGCTGGTTGCGGAGATCGTGCCCCAGGCTCTGAGACAGGCACGGTCGGTGGCGGAACGGGGCCTGGCTCGCAAGGCGGTGCGGTCCGCCGCCAAGCTGCCGTCGCAGGCGGATGTCGGCACAGCTGGTGGTCACCTCTCGGAGCTGCTGGGGGCCAGGAAGTGGGTCGAGGCCGCCGCTCTGGCCATCCACCTGGCCGAGTTGTTCCCGGGGGAGGCGGCCTCGGAGCTGGCCTGCCGCACTGGCGAGGCCTGCCGCCAGGCCGGTGAGGTCGACCTGGCGCTTCTGTGCTTCACCAACGCCATCCTCTCCGCCCCGCCCTGCGAGTCCGCCTGCCGGCAGCTCTCCGACCTGTGCCTGGAGTGGACCAGGCCGCGCCAGGCGCCCAGCCGGAGCTTGCTGTACGCGCCGGCACGGATCGACATCGAGGAAGATACGCGCGACCCCCGCCTGGCTCTGGTCTGGCTCGAGTTCCTGGCCCGTGTGCTTAGGGTCCGCGGCGCGGACTCCGAGGCCATAGGCGTCTATGAGCAGCTGCTCCAGCTGGCCCCGGGCCGAGACGACGTGCGGGCCATGCTGGAGGCCGCGGCGCGCAGCGGACGACTTCCCGGCTGACCTCCGCAGGGCTGCTCCCCAGCCGCCCTGCCCTCCCCGCCGGCGCTCGCCTCTGGCACAATGGCGCCCAGCGGTCGGCAGCGGCGGGGAGGCGGCTGCCGCTCATCGGCTGGCCAAGCAGGAGCTGAGATGTCACTGGTGGCGATTCTGGCCGAGGAGCGATTCCGGCCCAGGCTGGAGGAACTGGCCCGCGAAGTGGGTTTCCACCTGCTCGAGGGAGAGGGCCCCCAGGCCGCACTCGCAGTTGTCGCCGCGCCGGATTCGGTTGCGGTGGTCACCGAAGAGCACCACCTTAGCTGGCTAGAGCAGCTGGACAGCGATGCGGTCCGGTACTGGCTGGTAGAGGTGGGGTCGCCCGAGGGACCGCTTCTGCGACCGCCCTCCCGCCGGCCTCATCGCCACCTCCTCGGGCTGGATCGTTCATCGTCCGCCTACCTGCGTCAGCTGCTGGACGACTGGCTTGACCGCGACCTGGTCAGGGTCGACTGCTTCAACTTCGCCTTCAGGGACGGGCTGCCCCAGGAGGCCGACTGGGTGCTGGACACCCGGTTTCTGAACAGCCCCTACTGGGTCCCGGAGATGCGCACACGGCGGGGCGACGACCCCGAAGTGCGAAGCTACGTGATGGCCCAAAAGGGTGCGGAAGCCATGGTGTCCGGGTTCGTGGACTCCCTCCGGGTCCTGCTCCCTCTGTATCGGGAGCAGCGGCGGACCGTGGTCCGGGTGGCGGTGGGATGCACAGGTGGGCAGCACCGCTCACTCTCCGTGGCGCACGAGATCGTGGAGCGGATCGCCAACTCCCAGATCGCCACCGCCAGGCTCCTGCGCCGGCCGCCGCACCACCTCCCCCAGTACCCGGACTGACTCTCCGGCGGCGCTCAGAGCGCAGCTGCGGCCCAGGGCTGGGGAGTGGCGTGTCGGGCAGACGCGGGCAACGCCGAGCGCAGCAGTTCCTCGTAGGCGGTGCGAACTTCGGGGTGGCGAAGCAGCAGGAGGTGGGCGTACTCGTGGGTCACGGGCCGCGGCTGGCGTGCCAGGCGGAGGTTCACCTCGTCAGGGAGGCGGTCGGCCTTGCGGCCGTTGCAGCGCCGGCAGGCCACCACCTGGTTCTCCCAGGAGGCAGGAGCCCCGCCCCGGGACACGGGAACCACGTGGTCGATGGTCAGCTCCTGAGCCTGGCCCCGCTGCCCGCAGTACTGACAGGTGTAATCGTCTCGGAGCAGGATGTTGCGGCGGTTGGGATGGAGCATCCGCCGGGGGATGGAGATGTTGCGCAGCAAGCGGACCACGATCACCCCCTCACCGAGACGTCGCTGGTTCAGCTCGGACTCCACCTGACGGCGTACTTCCTCATCCAGGAATGCCACCCTCTCCTTGGTCAGCAGGACCACGAGCCGCCGCCGGCTGATCACGTTGAGGGGCTGGAGCGAGGCGTTCAGCAGCAGGACCGGCATGAGCGCCATTGTGCGCGGTCCGGACGCCGGTCAGGCGGGCCGGAGCCCCACGATCCGGCGCAGCGGCTCAAGATGCAACCCCAGCTGGGGACCCAGGCTGAACACTATGATCCCCAGGACCACCGCCACAGCCAGCGCCACCACCACGTAGGCGGCGACTGACGGGCCCGAGGTGGGAGCCGGAAGCTGGGCGCTCACAGGCTGGGCTCGGCGCGGGAGGCAAGGTTGGCGTTCAGCCGGCTCTCTGGGCCGGCGACGACCCACGCCCACCCCCCTCCGGCCTCGCCGAGCAGCGCGTCGACGGCCAACGCGGTCAGCTGGAAACCGAGGTCCGCCCCGGTGTCGGGCCCCAGACCGGCCGCGAGGCCGAGGCGGGCCACCGCCGCCCGCGGGGAGGCGGAGGAGATCGCGATAAGGGTTCCGCCCTCAACCCGGGGAAGGGAGTCGAGGATGGTCTTGAGATCGGAGCGCGGCGGCTCCACCGCCACGAGGGGATCTCCATCCAGTCCGGAGGCCAGTGAGGCGCCATGTCCGGCGGGCAGCTGGGGCCATCCAGAAGGGGTGGAGCCACGCTCCCTGGTCCAGTCCAAGGCCCGGGGACGGCGGGCGCCCAGGTCGAGTGCCCGGGCCACCGCCAGAGCCGCCCGCCCCGGCGCGCGGGAGCAAAGCACCACGGCGCCGCCGGCGGACACGACCGCCGCAGCTTGCTCCACCAGCTCCTCCGGCGGAGCCGACCACGTCTCCAGCCTGGCCTGGACGAAAGGGCGGATGCTTAGGGGAGGTGCAGCGAAGTCCAGCGAGAGGTCACCAACCGTGCCCGCCCCGGTGGCCGACCCTTCGTCCAGCCCGAGGGCGCGCCTGACGGCCCGCACCGCCTCATCCACGACTCCATCAGGAAGGGGATCGCCCACGGGATCCCAGTGATCGCCACGGAGGGCCCTGAGGGGGAAGCCAGGCTCGAGGCGGACCGCCTCCGCACCGGCCTCCAGGAGGAAGCGGGCTGAGGGGGGGGCCCCCGACAGGTCAAGCTCGGACCGCTGGGGTGGCCCGGCCGGTTCCGGCATGACGATCGCGGACGGCGGAGGCGGAGCAGGGTGGGCAGTTCCGGCCGCCCCCCAGGCAGGTGCCACAGGTGGAACGGGAGCTGAGGCGAACGGGCGGCGTCCCGGCGCGGGCACCAGCGTGAGTGACACCCCGGCCACTCTCAGGGTGCCACCGGTGCGGAGTCGCGCCCGGCCCCCCGGTGGCAGCCGACGCCCGTCCACCCAGGTGCCGCTCACCCCCCCGAGGTCGTGGACCTCGACGCCCTCTTCGTCCTGGGTGAGCTCGCAGTGGTGGCTGTCGACGGCTTCTCCAGGGTCGAGGTGGCTGAGGTCCACGTCCGGTACCGGCCCCCCGGGGTTGACCCGCCCGACCAGGATCGGGTACCGCTCCAGCGTCACGCTGGCGCCGTCCGGGGCACGAAGGGCCAGGAGTCCCGGTCCCATGTCAGCCGGCCCGCAGCGCTGGCCGGGACATCACGTACGGCCCCGCGCCCTCAGCTCCTCGATGAGGGCCGGCACCACCTTCAAGGCGTCCCCGACCACTCCGAGGTCGCTGAGCTTGAAGATAGGTGCGTCCGGGTCCTTGTTGATGGCCACGATGTGACTGCTGCCCTTCATCCCCACCAGATGCTGCATGGCTCCGCTGATACCGCAGGCGATGTAGACGTCCGGCTTGACGGTCTTGCCGGTCTGTCCCACCTGCAGGGCGTACGGCACCCACCCCGCGTCCACCACCGCCCGGCTGGCACCCACGGCTCCCCCCAGCTGTCGAGCGAGGTGCTCCAGTACCTCGAAGTTGGCTGCCTCCTGCATCCCCCGGCCGCCGCTTACCACGACCTTGGCCTCCTCCAGCCCGGGGCCGGCACTTGGAGCCACCACGGACTCCAGCCGGCGCGCCCCGAGCGGGGCGTCCGCCGGGAGCAGGAGCTCCTCAGTCTTGGGCGGCGAGGCTCCGGTGGCCCTGGCCGTGAAGGACTTGGGGCGGACCAGGACGAGAGGTGAGCGCGCTTTGGTCCGCGTGACGACGTCCAAGGTGGCACCGAAGATGGCGGTGCGGACCAGGAAGGCCTCGCCCTCCGAGGTGACGTCGAGCGCGTTGGCCAAAACCGGAAGCTGCAGCCGGGCGCTCACCCGGGCGGCCAGATCGCGCCCCTCCTGGGTGCCGGGAAAGAGCACCAGGGAAGGGTGGAGGCGGTCCACCAGGGCAGAGACCACGTGGGCGGCCGGTTGGCCAAGGTGCTCCCGAAATGCCATCTCCCGGCCCACGTACGCCTGCGACGCACCGTGCGCCCCCAGGGCTGGCAGGACCGAGTCTGCGTCCGGGTCCAGGACGACCACCGCCACTTGGTCACCGAGGGTCCGGGCGTGGCTCACCAGCTCCAGGGTGAGCGGGGTCGGCGAGCCCCCCGCCACCTCCGCCACCACCAGGATCGGGCCCATCTCAGATCACCTTGAGTTCGGCGAGGTAGTCCGCGATCCGTCGAGCTGCCGACCCGTCGTCCTCGATCAGTTCGCCGGCCGCCCGCTCTGGAGCCGGCGCGGCCGAGATCACCTCCTGGCCCGCCGCGGCCAGCCCAACCTCCCCGGGGGGAATGCCCAAGTCATCCACAGTGAGCAGCTCGAGCGGCCGGCTCTTGGCCGCCATGATCCCGCGCAAACTGGGATACCGAGGCTCGTTGATGGCCCCGGTGACGGTGACCACGGCGGGAAGGGGGGACTCCACCACGTCGTGCCCGGCAGGTGTCTGGCGGTGGATGCGCACCGTGCCCGACTCGACCTCCAGCGCCTTGGCGAACGTCAGGGAGGGCCATCCCAGCAGCTCGGCCACCGCCGCCGGGACGGTACCGGTGTAGCCATCGGTGGACTCGGTGCCCGCCACCACCAGCTCGCACCCCGATCGTTTCACGGCCGCCGCCAGGACGCGAGCGGTCGCCAGGGCGTCCGAACCCCGCAGCCGGTCGTCGGCGATGTGAAGGGCCGAGCCAGCCCCCATGGCCATGGCCTTGCGAAGCACCTCGGCGGCGCGTTCGCCGCCCATGGTCATGGCCACCACCTCTCCGCCGTTGGCCTCCACGACCCGGAGGGCCGCCTCCACGCCGTTGGCGTCGCCCGGGTCCATCACCAGCTCCGCGCCGTCGCGCACCAGGAGGTAGGTCGCTGGGTCGAGCCGGCCCACCCCAGTGGGGTCTGGGATCTGCTTGACGAACACCGCCACCTTCACGCCAGGGTCCCCTCCCGGAAGTCTGTGAACTGGCCCCATCTTACCGGGCGGCCGGGCCCAACCAGCCTGAGACGTATAATCGCCAGGCTTCCTGGGACGGCATGTGCCCGGCCGCAGGGGGAATCCGATGGCCCCGTGGTGTAGCTGGCCCAACACGCCACCCTGTCAAGGTGGAGATCGGCGGTTCGAATCCGCTCGGGGTCGCCAGCCAGTCGAGTTCGGGGCCCGCCGCTCTCACCGCAGGTCGGCGGAGGTCGGCTCCGGGGCGCCGCCTACCATGGTGCTGTGCCCGTGCATCCCAGTGCGGCCCAGGGCTTCAGAGCCGATCCGAGCCGCTACCAGCGCGGGCGCCCGGGATACCCGGCTGAGGCGATCGACTGGGCGCTGGGCGAGGCGGGGATCCGCAAGGGAGCCTTGGTGGTGGAGTTGGGGGCTGGCACCGGCAAGCTCACCTCCGAGCTGGTGGCGCGCGGCCTGCAGGTGATCGCGGTGGAACCGGTAGGGCAGATGGCGGCAGAACTCTCGGCCGAGCTCCCGGGCGTCCGGGTTCGCAGGCTGCAGCGGACGCCACCGGCCTGCCGGACGGCGAGGCAGAGGCGGTGCTGGCCGCCCAGGCATTCCATTGGTTCGCCACTCGGGAGGCCGTGCGGGAGATCCGCCGCCTGCTGCATCCCCACGGCTGGCTGGTCCTGCTCTGGAACCGGAGGGACCAGAGCCATCCCGTCTGGCGGGCGGTCACAGGGTTGATAGAGCCGCTGCGAGGCGACGAGCCCACGCACGAGGGCGACCGCTGGCGCTTCGCTATCTCTGGCGGAGACAGATTCGGGACGCTGACCCATCGCCGCTTCGCCCACGCGGTGCCCGCCACCCTGGGGAGCTTAGAGGACCGGGTACTGTCGATCAGCTACGTGGCGTGCCAGCCGCCGGAGGTGCGCCGCCGGATACGGACCGAGCTGGCGCGAATCTGGAACGAGCGGGCTAGGGGGCCAGAGGCCGACCGCCTCCCGTACCACACCGACGTGTACCTGGCCCGGGCCGTTGCCTGAGCCCCCGCGCCTCTCCCCCGCCATGCAGGCCGCCCTGAGGAGGAGGGGCACGGTGGTGGTGAGTTCCCGGGACAACTCGGGCGAGGGAAAGGCCCGGATGTGGTTCGCCCTCACCTCCGCGGGCACCCTCTACCTACTCACCCCTAGCTTCAGCCTCAAAGCGCGGAGGTGGGAGTCCGACCCTTGGGTCCGCGTGCGAGCCGGCGGGGAGACGGTGGAGGGGACGGTCGAGCAGGTGACCTTGGATGAGGCGGCAGGCGACGAGCCGCTGCTCCTGGCCCGGTTCGGTCTCGCGGGTGCCTCCACGGTGGAAGCACTCTCCTGGATGCTTGACTCAGGGAGCCACCGGCTCTTCAGGGTGAGGCCGTATCCCGGATCCTAGCCCGCGAGACGGGTCGCCGCCGCCGCGAGCGCCCTCGTGCCCACCTCCACCTGCTCGGGGTCGGTCCACTCTTCCGGGCAGTGGCTGCGCCCCCCTCTCGAGGGGACGAAGAGCATCGCCACCGGACATGCGGTGGCCACTTGGACCGCGTCGTGTCCAGCCCAGGAAGCCAGCTCGAGGGGCTCCTCACCGATCTCGCGGGCGGAGGCCCGCAACACCGAGCGCAGCTCCTCGGAGCACACCGTGGGGTCCTCCCGCGAGAGCCAGGTGAGCTGGCCGCGCACCCCCCTCCGGGCCGGGACCTTCTGCACCAGCTCCTGGAGGAGCTCATCTGTGGCGGAGAGCCAGCCGCGGTCGCCACTGCGGTACTCGGCGATCAGGGTCGCTCGCTCGGCGACAACGTTGGGGGAATTGGGCTCCAGCTCGAGCCGGCCCACCGTGGCCACCCCCAACCCCTTGCGGCGGCCGAGCCGCTCCACCTCGAGGCTCACCTCCGCCGCCGCCAGCAGAGCGTCGCGGCGCCGGTCCATCGGGGTGGTGCCGGCATGATCGGCCCGGCCCTCCAGCCGGATCTCCGCGCGGTGGATGCCGGCGATGGCGGTCACCACCGCCAGCCGCCTTGCGGCCTCCTCGAGCCGCGCCCCCTGCTCCACATGCAGCTCCAGATACGCTGACGCGGCGCCCGCGCGCCAGCGAGCCTCGGCGATCCGATCCGGGTCGCCACCCATCTGAGCCAACGCCTCGGCCAGCGTCCTACCACCTCGATCCACGAGCTGGAGGTGCTCTCGGGAGAGGTGCCCGGCCGCAGCGCGGCTGCCGACGCAGCTGATGCCGAAGTCGTTGGGCTCCTCGCCGAGGAAGTCCACGACCCAAACTGTCCGCCGCGGCCTTACGCCCCCCTCGCGGATCCTCCGGACCGCCTCGATGGCCGCCATCACCCCGCAGGGGCCGTCGAACCGGCCTCCTCCAGCCACGGTGTCGGTGTGCGATCCCAGGACCAGCGCGGGCAGCCCGGCGTCCGTTCCCCGGAGTGTTCCGATCAGGTTCCCGGCCGGGTCGCGCCGCACCTCCAGCCCGGAGGAGACCATCAGCTCCCAGACCAGCTCACGGGACTGCAGGTACTCGGGGGTGAATACCCGCCGGGTCCAGCCGGGCTGGCCTGGCTCCACCACCTCGGCGAGGCGCATCAGGTCGGCGAAGACTCGGCCTCCAGCCTCCGAACTCGCCACTGGCAGAGGGTACCAGTTGACGGCCGCCACACTTAGAGCGCGCCGGTGGCTTTCTCCCAGCCGGATTCCTGCCCGCTGCTCCCTGAAAGTCGGAGAGGCGCGAGCCACCGCAGGGAGGGGGGCGCCGGGTGATGGGCCCCCGGCCGCGCCGGGGAGACGCCGGAGTGCTCCAGGCAGCGGTCCAAAGCGTCGCTCCGTCGTCCCCGGGGCGCGGCGCGACGGCGGCCTGCGGGTTGCCATGAGCACGGCGGCTCTGCCACCATCGTGGGGTGCCCACGCGCGAAGACGCCCTGGCCATCCTCCACGAGCACACCAAGTCCGACAGCCTGAGGCGCCACGGCTTGGCGGTGGAGGCGGTGATGCGCTCGGCCGCCTCCCGGACCGGTGGGAACCCCGATCTCTGGGGCATCACCGGTCTCCTGCATGACTTCGACTACGAGGCTCACCCCGATGACCACCCGTTCTGGGGAAGGGCGGTGCTGGAGCGCGAGGGCTACTCGCAGGAGGTGGTGTTGGCGATCCAGGGGCACGCCAACTTCAGCGGCGTCCCCCGGGAGACTGAGATGGCCCGCTGGCTGTTCGCTCTGGACGAGCTGACCGGTTTCGTCATGGCCGTGGCCCTGGTCCAGCCCGGACGCGAGGTGGGGCGGGTCCGGGCCGCCTCGGTCGCCAAGAAGCTCAGGGACAAGTCTTTTGCTCGCACCGTGAGCCGGGACGACATCAGCCAGGGCAGCCAGGAGCTCGGAGTGCCCCTGGAGGAGCTGGTCGAGCTGGTCGTCGGTGCCCTCAGCCCGATCGCCGGAGAGCTGGGGCTCGGCTGACAGTCGCCGGGCGGAGGCGGGCGGCGGCCTATACTCGCAAGCTGACCCCGCATGGGGAGGTGGCTGAGTGGCCGAAAGCGCCCGCCTGCTAAGCGGGTGACGGGGGTTAACCTCGTCCGAGGGTTCGAATCCCTCCCTTCCCGCCAGGCCTCACAGGAGGACGGGTGGGCCGACGACTAGCCCAGTTCGGCCACCAACTGCTCCACCCGCCGACCGATCTCGTCGCGTACCTCCCGCACCTCGGCAAGCGGGCGTCCCGCCGGGTCGGGAAGTTCCCAGTCGCGGTACTCCCGTCCGGGGATGTAGGGACACTGGTCCCCACAGCCCATGGTCACCACCAGGTCGGCCCACTCCGCCAGCTCAGGGGTGAGCAGGCTGGGCCGGCGGGAACGGAGGTCGATCCCCAGCTCATCCATGGCGAGGAGCACCTCGGGGTGGACAGAGGCCGCCGGCTGAGTCCCGGCGCTACGCGCCTGATGTCGGCCGCCGGCCGCGCGCTCGAAGAGTGCCCGGCTCATCTGGGAGCGGCCGGCGTTGTGCAGGCACACGAAAAGGACCTTGGTCATCGCCTTCCTCCAGATGGCCGACCTCAGCCTCCCGCGCCAACCACTCTAAGGGGACGGGCAGGACGCTGACCGGATCGGGAGCCGAACGCCCCGACCACGGCACCGGAAGCACGATACTGTTACAAGTGGCTGCGAAGGCCGTACCATGCGGCGATGATCGCCACCATCATGCGAGCCAGCACGACTGAGGGCCTGCGCTCTCTGGCGTCGCTCCCCGGGCGGCTTCGCGCCCGCTACCGGGAGACGGCGGCTGAGCGCCCGGACGAGGAGATCAACTTCCGGGTCCTCTCCTCCTTCCTGGCCACCTTCGTCACCGTGCGGCTGATCACCCACGGGATCCGGGGGAACTGGCTGCCGCTGAAGAACGTCGAGCTGGGGGGAAAGGGGGGTGGCCAGCTCCACATCCACCACCTGGTCTGGGGCATCCTTTCGCTCACCGGCTGCGGCTACCTGGGACTGTTGCGCACCGGCCTCACCTGGCGCAGGCGCCTCGCCCCGGTGTATGGAGCGGGGGTGGCGCTCACCTTCGACGAGTTCGCCCTCTGGCTGCGGCTGGAGGACGACTACTGGAGCTCCGAAGGCCGGGCCAGCGTGGACGCGGTGATCGTCTTGAGCGCCCTCTTCGGCCTCGCGGTGGCCTCGCCGCTCTTCTGGCAGCGAGCCCTGGACGAGGTGGTCAAGACCGGCCCTCAGGCGGTTCGAGCGGCGGATTCTGGGAGTACCGGCCCCACGGGCCTGCAAGCGTCCAAGGGCCTTTAATTCAGAGGTGTCAGCGGTGCCAGACGAGTTCTTGACCATCGACGAAGTAGCGCAGCGTATGGCCCTGCCCCCGGACATGATCCGCCGCCGCATCGAGTCCGGCGACATCCCGGTCCACTGGGTGGAGAGCTACGGCAAGCTGGAGATGCGAGTGGCCGCCGAGGATGTGGGGGGCGTGCCGTCCGCGCCGGCGACTCCGCCCACCTACGCCCCCGAGCCGGCGGCCGAGCCCAGCTGGGAGCCCGCCCCTCCCGACACGCAGGGGCTCTGGGCGCCCGCGGAGACCCAGGACGTCGCAGAGAGCCCGTGGGAGGTGGCCCAGGAGCCCGCACCGTCCTCCCCGGAATTGGACGATCAGCCGGTTTGGCGGCCCGACCCGGCCACCTGGGAGGACGAGCAGCTCGCCAGCCCTGGAGAACCGGGCGCCGAGGTCGGCGAGTTCGAGTCCACGAGGGACTCCCAGGGGTCAGGAGCGGGGTCCGACATCAGCCCCTACGCGCCCACCCCGGAGGCTGACTTCGTCTCGCCGTTCGCCCCCTCACCGGCCTCTGACGAGCCGGCGGGCGGGTTCCAACCGCCGTCCCTCGACGAGCCGTACGCAGCCCCCCCCGCGCCGGGGTTCCTGGCCCAGGATGAGGAGCCTGCCCCTGCCGTGATGGAGTTCGAGCCGGCGGCCCCTGAGGAGTTCGCGCCTGGACCCGACGAGCCGTTCGGGTCGGTGGAGGCTGTGGCGGCCCCGGAGGAGGTGCCCTTCGCCAACCCCGAGCCCTACTCAGTTGCGGACTCCCCCCCTCCCCTACCGGCACAGGAGGAGATGGCTCCTCCCTCAACCCTCCTCGCCTCGCCCGCGGCCGCCTCGGCCGCGATGGGCACGATCGACGCCCGCGAGTTGGTCGCCGGGTTGTTCGAGCGCTGGGAGCGGGCCCTGGAGCAACGGATCCAGGCCGAGCAGCGGCTGCGGTTCGAGGCGGAGCTGGAGCAGCGGCTGCGCCAGGTCCGGGACCTGCGCCAGGAGCTGGATCAGACCCGCAAGAGCCAGGCTGCCGAATTGGCCGAGCGCGAAAGGGAGGTGCTGCAGCTCCGGGAGCGGGTGCGGGAGCTGGAGCAGGGACCCAAGCGGCGCGGGCTCTTCGGCCGCTGATCGACCCCTTCACGGTGCCGGCCCGGTCCCGGAATCCAACTTCATGAGCGGCGGCCGGGACGCGGTCGAGGAGGTCAGGTCCCGGCTCAACCTGGTGGACGTGGTGGGGAGCTACGTCCGGCTCAAGCGTGCCGGTCCGGAGTACCAAGGACTCTGTCCGTTCCACACGGAACGCACGCCATCCTTCTACGTCAATCCGGAGAAGCAGGCCTGGTACTGCCACGGCTGCCACCTGGGGGGCGACCTCTTCAAGTTCCTGGAGCTCATCGAGCACACCGACTTCCGGGGGGCTCTGGAGGAGGCGGCCCGCCGGGCCGGGGTGGAGCTGGACTCCGATCGGGGGCTGGACCCGAAGGAGCGCCGGTACCGCCACCTGCGAGAGAGCGCCCAGCGGCTCAACCAGCTGGCCGCCGACTTCTACCACGAGGTGTTGCTCCACCACCGCGTGGGCGAGGTGGGGCGTCGCTTCCTGCAGCTCCGGGGGGTGGTCGCCGAGGACATCGAGCGGTTCCACCTCGGCTACGCGGCCGAGGGCACCCGGGGAGACAACCTGGTGAGGTATCTCCTCCGCCACGGGGCAGGCGAGGAGGAGCTGGCGGCCGCCGGCCTCGCCCGGCGGGAGGGCCAACGGCTGAGCGACTTTCTCCACCGGCGGGTGGTGGTGCCCTTCCAAGACGAGCGGGGCCGCTGGGTGGGGTTCGGCGGCCGGGCCCTGGGTGATGAGCGGCCCAAGTATCTGAACACCCGGGGGACCCTACTGTTCGACAAGTCGAAGCTTCTGTTCGGACTGTACCTGGCCCGGGAGGCGATCTCCCGGGAGCGGCGGGCAGTGCTCATGGAGGGCTACTTCGACGTGGTGGGAGCCCACCGGGCCGGGGTCGCTACCGCGGTGTCCACCTCGGGAACGGCTCTGACCGAGCTCCAGGTTCTCCTCCTGCGCCGGTTGGCGGACGAGGTGGTGCTCTGCTTCGACGGAGATGCGGCGGGACAGCGAGCGGCCCGCGCCGGGGTCTCGTTGCTGGCCGCGGCAGGCGTCACCTGCAGGCTGGCTGTCCTTCCGGAGGGGAAGGACCCCGACGATCTCAGCCGCTCCGACCCGGAGGGACTGCGGCGGCTGGTCGACGGGGCGCCACCCGCCTACGAGGTGCTGGTGGACCAAGCCCTGGGGGACGTGTCCGGTGTCTCCGAGGTGGAGCGCCAGGAGCGGGCCCTGCGCCGGGTTCTTCCGGTACTGGCGGGAATCCCCGAGGCCAGCATCCGAGAGCTCTACGCCGATCGGGTGGGGAGGCGACTGGGTGCCGACCCGGCCAGGATCCTGGCCGACGTGGAACGTCGCCCGCAACCTCCGGCGGAGCCACGTTTGGAGGCTGCTCCCCCGGGGAAGAGTGCAATGGGGACGTCTGCCCATCTGCTGGCGCTCCTTTGTGCCAGGACAGCCCTCGCCCCGGAGGTTCGAGATCGCTTCAACATCGTGCCCGGCGACTTTCCCGATCCCGTGGATCGCGAGCTCTTCCGGTCTCTCATCGAGGACGGGGCGGCCGGTCCTAGGGGCCAGCTCGGCGCCGAGCTGGAGCGGCGGCGCGCCCAGCTGGCCCGGATCGAGCTTCCCGAGCTCCTGGAGGGCGAGGAAGCCTTGGAGCAGGCTGTCCTGGACTGCGTCCGAGCACTCCGGCTGGAGGGCTTGGAGTCGTTGAGAGTGGAGCTCAGGGCAAAGCTGGCCGGGGCGGGACATCATCGCCAGGGCGATACCCCAGCGCTGGTTCAGGAGTTGGAAGCTTTGGACCGCAAGATCCTGGCGCTGAGGACCGGCGCTGCCATGGAGGTTTGAGTTGGCAAGGGCGATGAAGGCGGTGGCTGCGGTGGCGGCGCCCCGGACCGAGGATCTGGTCAGGGCGGCGGAGCAGCTGATCCTCAAGGGTAAGGAGCAGGGCTTCCTGACTCCCAACGAGATCCTCGACCCCTTCCCCGAGCTGGATGCCGACCCCGATCAGCTGGAACGCCTCTTCGCGCTCTTCCGGGAGATGGGGATCGCGGTCACCGACGGCGACAAGGACTTCGAGGCCGAGGAGATCGACGACGAGATGCTGGCCGCGGACGCCGATGCGGTCTCCCTCGACGACCCGGTCCGCATGTACCTCAAGGAGATCGGCCGAGTTTCCCTCCTCAAGGCCGAGGACGAGGTGTACCTGGCCAAGTTGATCGAGCAGGGGGACGAGGACGCCAAGCACCGGCTGACCGAGGCCAACCTGCGGCTGGTGGTGTCCATCGCCAAGAAGTACATCGGCCGCGGGATGTCGTTCCTGGACCTGATCCAAGAGGGCAACATGGGGCTGATCCGGGCGGTCGAGAAGTTCGACTACCAAAAGGGCTTCAAGTTCTCCACCTACGCTACCTGGTGGATCCGTCAGGCCATCACCCGGGCCATCGCCGACCAGGCCCGGACCATCCGCATCCCGGTCCACATGGTGGAGACCATCAACAAGCTGGTGCGCATCTCCCGCCGTCTGCTCCAGGAGCTGGGGCGGGAGCCCTCGGACGCTGAGATCGGAGAGGAGATGGGGATCACCCCCGAGCGCGTCCGGGAGATCATCAAGGTGGCCCAGGACCCGGTCTCGCTGGAAACCCCCATCGGTGAGGAGGAGGACTCCCACCTCGGCGACTTCGTGCCCGACAGCGAGGCGGTGGCGCCTTCGGAGGCCGCCTCCCTCACCATGCTCCACACCGAGGTGGAGGACATCCTCGACACCCTCACCCCCAGGGAGCGACGGGTGCTGCAGCTGCGCTTCGGTCTGATCGACGGGCACCAGCGCACGCTGGAGGAGGTGGGCAAGCGCTTCGGGGTCACCCGGGAGCGGATCCGGCAGATCGAGGCCAAGGCGCTGCGCAAGCTTCGCCACCCCTCCCGGAGCATCAAGCTCAAGGACTACCTGGAGTAGCCCCCCGGCCGACTGAGTAGGCGTGCTTGCGGCGTCTCCAAAAAGACCGACTGGTCGGTTTTTTGCGGTATCGTCAAGGTCGTGCCCAAGGTTTCGGAGCAGACCAGGCAGACCCGGCGCGGCGAGCTGCTTGAGGCGGGCTGGCGCTGCCTGCGCCAGACCACCTTCCCCCAGCTGACGGTGGACCAGCTGTGTGCCTCGGCCGGGGTGAGCAAGGGGGCCTTCTACGGGCACTTTCAGAGCAAGCAGGACTTCTTGCTGGCCCTCTTGGAGCAGGACTCCGCCGAGCTAGATGCGGTCATGGAGCGGATGGAAGGGGCGGAGACCGATGCCATGCAGCGACTGCGGGGCTTCGCCCGGACGATGCTTTCCCGGGACCGGGGCCGGGCGCAGGTCCGCGCCGACCTCTGGGCGGAGATGCGGAGCCAGGCTGCGGTGAGGGCTATGCTGGCCAGCAAGGTGGCGGCCAGGAGGGGCCGCCTGCGCGCCTGGATCGAGGACGGGGTGCGGGCGGGAGACCTGGTGGACACCCCGGCGAACGCCCTGGCGTCTCTGCTCCTGGCCATCGGGGACGGCCTATCCCTCCATGCCGGGCTGGATCCCGGCGCCTTCCGTTGGGAAAACATCTCCCGCGCTCTGGACCTGCTGCTGGCAGGGCTTGCCCGTGAGTAGGTCGGCAGGCAGACCACTCGGCTACCCGTGGCAGGAGCTGGCCGGCCAGGTGGCCACCTGGCTGCGCTCGCAGGCAGTCGGGCTGGGGGTGATCACCATCATCGTAGGCCTGGGAGCGGGGGCCGGCGCGATCGTCTTCCGGCTCATGATCTTCGGCTTCACGGCAGCCTTCACCGGCCACGCCAACTTCGGGCAGGGGGGGCGCATGGCCAGCGCCCACTTCGGCTTCCTCGGGGTCTGGTTCTATCTCCTTGCACCGATCGTGGCCGGGCTCATCTTCGGCCCTCTCATCTACCTCTTCGCGCGCGAGGCGCGGGGCCACGGCGTGCCGGAGGTCATGCTCGCGGTGGCCGAGAACGGCGGCCGGATCCGTCCCCAGGTGGCCGTGGTCAAGGCGCTGGCCTCCTCGCTCTGCATCGGTGGCGGGGGTTCGGTGGGCCGGGAGGGGCCGATCGTGCAGATCGGGTCGGCCTTCGGGTCGGCGGTCGGGCAGCTGATCCGGATGTCCGAGGGCCGCATGCGCATCCTGGTCGCCTGCGGAGCCGCCGGAGGCATCAGCGGCACCTTCAACGCCCCCATCACCGGCGCCTTCTTCGGGCTGGAGCTCATTCTCCAGGAGCTCTCCCTGGAGGCCACGGTCCTGGTCCTGATCGCGAGCGCCGCCGCGGACGTGGTGAGCCGCCTCGCCTTTGGGGCGGCTCCGATCTTCAACCTGCCGGCGCTCTCCCTCGCCAACGACTGGGACTACCTCTTCTGTGCCGTCCTCGGGGTGGTGGCCGCCCTCGGAGGAGTGGGGTTCAAGACCGTCCTGTATCGCGCCGAGGACCTGTTCGACCGCCTCTGGCGTGGCCGTCCTGAGTGGGCGCGGCCGGCGGTCTTCGGAGGCCTTCTGGGGCTGATCCTGCTCGCGGTGCCGCAGCTGTACGGGGTCGGCTATCCCGTTCTCGAGCACGTGATCGCCAATCCCTACACTCTCTGGTTCCTCCTGGTGTTAGTGGCGGGGAAGATCGTGGCCGCCAGCGTGACCATCGGGATCGGTGGGTCCGGAGGGGTTTTCGCCCCCTCTCTGTTCATCGGCGCCGCGCTGGGGACCGCCTTCGGGGTAGCCCTCCATGCCCTGCTGGGCCCGGCGGCCGGACCTCCCGCGGTGTACGGGATGATCGCCATGGGCGCGGTCTTCAGCGCAGCGGCCAGAGCCCCGATCACCGCCGTGGCCTCGGTGTTCGAGATGACCGGGGATCACAACATCGTGGTGGCGCTGATGATAGCCGTGGCCATCTCCACCGTGGTCAGCCGCCAGCTGAGCTACGGGACCATCTACACCACAAAGCTACTGCGCCGAGGCGTCGACATCCACCGGCCCCGTCCGTCGAATCTCTGGCAGCAGCTGCGGGTGGCTGAGGTCATGCGCCCAGTGCCCGAGGGGGTCGTGGGTGGCCGGGAACTTGAGGAGGTGCTGTCCGACCTGCTTACGCCGCAGCCGGCGAGGGAGGCGGGGGCGGTCGATGCCCCGGAGTCCGAGGGGCCCCACGCCCTCTTCCCGAACGAGACGCTGGAGCAGGCGCTGCGCCAGCTGCTGGTCTACGGCCGGCAGGGGCTGCCGGTGATGGGCGAGGACGGGGACTCGGTGGTGGGTTGGCTGGACGGCCGCGACCTCCTCAGGGAGTTCGGGAGGCGGCTGGGACAAACGGTGAGGCAGGCCCCTGCCGGGGCCCGGGCGGCGGCCTGGGGAACCGACTCGCCCGGGGTGGCGGCGCGCGCCCCTCACAACCCACTTCGGGGCTACTCGCTGGTGTCGGTCGACGTCCGGGAAGGTGACCCGGCCTCCCACCAGGCGGTGAGAGAGCTGCCCTGGCCCCCCGCGTCCCTGGTGGTGGCGGTGCGACACGGCGGGCTCTCGGCGCCTCCCCGTGGGGACACCCGGCTGGAGCCCGGGGACCGCGTGACGGTGCTCCTGCCGTCCGCCTTGGAGGACACCGTGCGCAGACTGCTCAAGGGAGGTGCCGCCGAGAAGGGCGGGAACTGACGGCTACGAACCCGGGTTGGCCCGCGTCAGTCAGCGCCGTTGTCCCGCCTCCGGTAGCGACCCTCAGACCATCCAGCGCTCGAACCAGGCGCAGCTGCGGGCCGCGAAGTCGGCCAGGGCCTGGGCATCCCGCACGCCGTGGCCCTCCTCCGGGTACAGGGCCAGTTCGGTCTCGACCCCGGAAGCGAGCAGCGCCTCGTGGAACTCCACCGCCTGCCCGGGCGGGGTGCAGCGGTCGAGCTGGCCGGCGGTGAGGAGGGTGGGGGTGCGCGACCTGCTGGCGAAGAACACCGGGCTGCGTTCAAAGTAGGGGCCCCCGGGTCCCGGACCCTCCGCACCGAGGAACTGGGCGTCGAAGTCCGGGATGTTGCTGGCGAAGTGCTGGCTGTACCAGTCGGTGACCGGGGATCCCGCCACCGCCGCGGCGAACCGGTCAGTCTTGGTAGTGATCCAGCAGGCCATGTAGCCGCCGTGGCTCACCCCCAGGACGCCCAGGCGCCGGGGATCGGCCACGCCTTCAGCCACCAGGTGATCCAGGCCGGAGAGGTGATCCTGGACCTCGGCCCCGCCATAATCGCCAACCTCCAGCTCCAGGAAGTCCTGGCCTCGCCCGCAGCTGCCCCTCGGATTGGGCATGAAGAGAGCGAAGCCCCGTGCCGAGAGGTAGGCGTAGTGGAGCATGTCCCGGCCCGGCCACTCCGACTCCCAGCGGCCCACTGGACCTCCATGGACGACCAGGATGGTCGAGTAGGGCCTGGACCCCTGCCGCGGCTCGACCAGGAGGCCGGAGATCTCCAGCCCATCCGGGGCGGACCAGGAGACCTCCCGGAGGTTCCCGATCCGGCTACGCATCCACTCGAAGCCTGGGTGGGAGAGGGAGGTGATCTCCGATGTCCGGCCCAGCTCCGCTCGGGCCAGGATGGGCGGAGAGCCCCAGGACTCCAGGGCCAGCAGCGCCCCTCCCTCTGGGTGGGGGGCGGCGTCCGGAGTGAACCGGCCGGAGGTGGTGACCAGGTCCTGCAAGTGGACAAGGACACCTCCCCCCTCGAGGTCCAGCTCCGCGACCACTGTCTCCTGGCGGCGCACCCCGGTGGCGAGCAGGTGGGCGGGGTCACGGAATCTGAGGTAAGAGACATCGGTGCCGGCGCAGGGCAGGACCCGACCGGCTCCCCCACCGGTGGGGAACTCCAGGATGTCCCCGTAGACGATGCCCCGGTCGCTGGCCAACCCTTCGACCACTGCCAGCCGCGACCCATCCGGCGAGATCACCGGGCATCGGAGCTGTCGCCGGGGACGGTGGACCACGCGGCGTTCCCCGCTCTGGACGTTCAGCAGCTCCAGTCGGGAGTGGGTCCAGTCGCCCTCGGTGGGGCGGTCGGACACCACTGCGAGAAGGAGGTCACCGGCCACCGCGAACTCCCACACGTTGGTTCCCTCGGGCAGGAGCCGCCGGACGCTCCCTCCCCCTGGCGTAACCGCGAAGACGGTGCGCCAACCGCCCAGACCACCGCTCCGCACCTCGGGCCACCATGGCTCGGCCTCGGCATCGCCAGCCGCCGGCAGCTGGCCGGAGCCGGAGGTGACGCCCATCTCCGCCCCCTCCTCGGCCGCCAGGACCAGGATCGCTCCATCCGCGGCCCACTCCAGCGCCTCAGGCATGAAGCGGGAGAGGGCCACGACCTCAAACGACAGGCTGGGAACGTTGGGGTCCACCACGTGGACCGCGGGCTGTCCAGAGGAGAGGGTGGCGATGAAGCCGACCCGGTCCCCAGCCGGGTTCCAGCGCCCTCCGTGCTGAGAGGGAAGCGCCTCGCCGCCAAGTGGCCTGGTGCTCCGATGGTCCAGGTCAGTCAGATAGATTCGGGACCCCGACCTCCCCGCCAGCTGGTGCCGGGCCTCGGCCGTCCACAGTGCTCGACGGCCATCGGGGGAAACCTGGAAGTCCGTGGCCGCCAGCGGCAGGTCGAGCCCCGGCTCCAAGACACTCCGGAAGAATTCCCAGGCCCCGTCATACCCAGGCGCGCGCTGGCGTCGCTGCCCCATGTCGTTCCTCCCACACGGTGATCGCTTTCGACCGAGGGCTTCCCACCGGTCGGAGGAGCTGGCCCTGGCAGCGGCCATCCGGGACGGCCAGACTAAACTGTAGCGGCGATCGTTCCGGAGTAGCTCAACGGTAGAGCAGGCGGCTGTTAACCGCAAGGTTCACGGTTCGAATCCGTGCTCCGGAGCCAC
>JAJYWQ010000045.1 GCA_021791415.1 bacterium
AAGTGAACCTTATCGGGCACTGGAAGAGCTGGAGGCTGGTATTCCCTGGGTTGATGGTCGCTTGCTGGGCCGCTACACATCGGGGGCTTCCAGGGTCTGCAGGACCACTTGCACGTAGGTATCGGGGCAGTGCTCCGACAGGCGGCTGTGTCGGGGCATCAGCTGGGCCACCCGGGTGGCCAGACCGTGCCCCTTGCCACATAAGTGCCCCAGCTCATCCACCCCCAGGGCGATATGCGCCAAGGCGCCGCAGTCCTGCACCGCCTGGCGTTTGACAAAAGGGTCCTTTCGAAAGTATCCTTTCACCATGTCAGAGTTGAAGCGCCGAGTCGAGCTGAGCGACCCCCGGGCGTTGCGGGCCCTGGCGCACCCGGTCCGGATGCGGCTTGTCGGCCTCTTGCGCACGGAAGGCCCACTCACCGCGACGCAGGCGGCTGAGCATGTTGGGGAGAGCCCCTCCAACTGCTCGTTTCACTTCCGCCAACTGGCGAAGTGGGGGTTGGTGGAGCCGGCCGAGGGCGGCAAGGGACGGGAGCGACCCTGGCAGGCAACGGCCGTGTTCACCAGCTGGAAGCTGGCACCGGTGAGCGGTGAAGTGGGCGACGCCCGCCTGGCACTCGACCGTGTCCTGGTGCAGGCGTACGTCGATCTCATCGGTCGATGGTTCGACCGACGGCCGTCAGAACCTCCACAGTGGCTCGCGCTGAGCGGCGTGGGTGACTGGATCCTCGACGTGACGGCAGAGGAGCTGCAGGCCCTCGAGCAAGCGGTCGACGCGTTGGTGGAACCCTACGTACACGGGGTGCGGGCCACCCCGCCAGAAGGCGCCCGTCAGGTCACCTTCATTCACGCGCTGCTGCCAATGGACGAGACCAGCACGCGATGACCGCCACCTCGACGAGGACGGGGGGCATGCGCCGGCTGCTCGGTCACCGCGACGCACGGATCTACCTCGGCGGCCAGGTCATCTCGCTTTTCGGTGACTCGTGCCTGTGGTTGGCCATGGGAATCTGGGTGAAGACCCTCACCGGAAGCAGCGCGGCTGCCGGTCTCACGTTCTTCTTCTTCACCGCCCCGTCGCTGCTCTCGCCAGCAGCCGGCCTGCTCGTGGATCGCGTCCGGCGACGCCCGCTGCTCATCGTCACCAACGCCCTGACCGGCAGCTCAGTGCTGCTCCTCTTCTTCGTCCATGGCGAGGGCCAGGTCTGGCTCATCTATCTGGTCATGGCCATCTACGGCCTGTCCTATGCGGTACTCAGCTCGGCCCAGTCGGCACTGCTCACGGTGATGATGCCTGCTGAGCTGCTCCCGGACGCCAACGGCGCCCTACGCACCGTCCAAGAGTCCATGCGCCTGGTCGGGCCTCTCACGGGCGCCGCGCTCTTCGTCGCCGTCGGTGGCCATGTCATCGCGGCCATCGACGCCATCACCTTCGCCGTTCCGGTCCTCACACTCTTGGCTCTGCGGGTACGGGAGCCAGCACCCATGCCGATGGCGAGCCACTGGCGCCACGAGGTGGTGGCCGGCATCGTGCACGTGCATCGCTCCATCCAGCTGCGTCACGTGGTCGTGGCGTGTGCCATCGCCACGACCGTGTTCGGGTTCGCCGAGACGATTACCTATGCGGTGGCGGGCAACGGGTTGCACCAGCGTCCTGCCTTCGTGGGCGTACTGATTGCAATCCAGGGAGCTGGCGCGATCATCGGCGGCCTGAGCGCGGCACCACTGGTCCGCCTGATCGGGGAGTCCAGGCTCATCTGCATCGCCCTCGTCGTCGCCGGCACCTCTGCGCTCCTCGAGATGCCCCCACTTCTGGCGCCAGTCGCGGCGGCTCTCATCCTCTTTGGGATGGCAATCCCGTGGCTGGTGGTCGCACTCATCAGCCTGACGCAGCGTCTGACGCCCGCCGATCTCCAAGGCCGTGTCTTTTCCGCCGTGGACACGCTCATCACGGTGCCCCAGACCGTTTCGATCGCGCTCGGGGCTGGCCTCATAGCCGTCACCGGCTACCGGCTGCTCCTTGCCGTCATGGCAGTGGTCATGGTGCTCGCCGCCGCCTACCTGATCACCCGGCCTGAGCTGCGCCCCGCACGTCGGTATGCCGATGCGCTGGTTTCGGCAGCAACTGATACGCAGGTGTCCAGTGCGCCTCCGAGGGCATGCAGAGAGGTCCAGGACGACGCCTCATAGGCACGACCTCCACGTGTGGCGAAGCCTTGCGCCTACCGTCGGCTAGGAGCGCCATTGAGCGAACCGAGCAAGAGGAGGCCGCGGACGCGCCCCGCCGCCTGGCAAGCTCCCTTGCTGCCCGCCAGCGGTTCCAAATCGGTGGCAGTGGTGTCGACCATCATTGCTGCTCGCTCTCCGCGCTCTCGGCTGCGAGCCCCGCCAAGAGCGCGGCAGGTTTTGCCTGGATCTCGATCACCTTCTTGGCATTGTCCAGTTCCGACTCGAGCTTGGCCATCCGCTTGTGCAGCCTGGCCAGCTCTCGATCGCGAGGATCGGCTTGGGTCGGCCCCACTTCTGCGCCAGTCCCGCCGCAGCCCCGCGGTCTCGTTGCCGCCGCCACTCGGTGAAAAGGGATGCACATCGTCCCCCCGGTCGCCCTGAAGGATGTCTGCGACGCCACGGACCGCTAGGATAGGCCGCCGCGCAGAGCTTCCTCACCCTGGCCAGCCGCGACTACATCCCACAGAGGACCACCACCATCAGCGCCGGCCGCCATCCCGGGCGGTTGGGCGCCGACCGGAGCCAGAGCGCCACCCGCAGCTGGGTCGGGCAGCCCACGGTTCCCGCCAGCACCCGGCGGTGTGGCCCCCCGGCTCCGCCTGGGCACTGGTCGGCCAGTACGCCCCCACTCGGATCCAGCCGGGCGACCCCAGCCGCGGCCAGCGGGTCTCACCGGGGCCGGGCTGGCCGCCACTTCCCTCAGTTTGGGCCCCCGGGGTTGCGGGTATACAGGAATGGGAGAGGGAGTTGCGTGAGGAGCTACGTTGAAGGTTGTTCTGATCTCTCCTCCCTGGTATCCGGTTCCCCCTGAGGGATACGGGGGAATCGAGCTGGTGGTGGGGCTCCTGGCCAAGGAGCTGGCCAGGCGCGGGCACGAGGTCGCCGTTCTAGGGGCCCAGGGGTCGCCGATCCCCGGGGCGGTGGCGCTGGCACCTTCTGAGTACCAGCGCCACCTGGGACGGGAGGAGGAGCGCTGGTTCGACCTCGCCTATTCCCATGCCGTCCTGGAGTGGATCAGGGAGCACGGCGCGGGGGCCGTCATCCACGATCACAGCGGAGGGATCGTGGCCACCGCCCTCGACTCCCTGCTCTGGGAGCTGCCCACCCTGCACACGGTCCACGGGCCCGTCGGGGAAGGCGAGTCGGAGTTCTACTCCAAATTGGGGCGCGCGACCAGGTTGGTGGCGATCTCCCGCTCCCAGATGGCGCTGGCGCCGCGTCTGCGCTGGGCCGGCTGGGTCCACAACGCTGTGGACGTCGAGGCCCTCCCCCCTCCCGAGCGCGCCTCGCCGGACCGCTACCTGCTCACCCTGGCCCGCATCAGTCCCCAAAAGGGACAGCACCTCGCCATCGAGGTGGCGAAGACGACAGGGATGCGCCTCGTACTGGCAGGCAAGGTGGAGACGACGCCCGAGGGACGCGCCTACTTCGAGGAGCGGGTTCTCCCCCACCTGGACGGGGACCAGGTCCGCCATCTCCCCAACGTGTACGGCCAGGAGAAGGCTGGGCTTCTCGCCCGCGCCTGGGCCATGCTGCTGCCCCTGCGCTGGGAGGAGCCGTTCGGCCTGGCCATGGCCGAAGCCATGGCCTGCGGGACTCCGGTCGTGGCCCTGGACCGGGGCTCGGCTCGCGAACTGGTCCGGGACGGAGAGACCGGCTTCGTAGGGCAGAACGTGGCGGAGCTGGTGGACAAGACCCTGAGGTGCGGCGAGTTGGATCGCGCCGCGATCGCCGCCTGGGCACGGCAGCAGTTCTCTCCGGCTCGGATGGCGGCGGAGTACGAGGCGCTGTACCGGCAGGTCGCCGCCGGGCGCCTGCGCTCAGCTACCGAACCACGGGGGCACCCCCTCGAGGATCTCGGCCTCTACCCCGACGAGCTCCGCGCGGCGCAGCTCAGTGCCGTTACGGCCCCGGTGCGCCCAAAGGTTCAGGCGGCCGCCACCGATTGGAACTCCCTCCACACGAAGGTCCGGGCACCAGGGGGGGAGCTCTGGATGGACGTAGAGGCGCCCCCCGGCGAGGTCCGGGTGCAGCCCGAGTAGGACTCTCATGGCCTGGAAGACGGCACCGGCGGCCCAGGCCTGAGGGCGGTTGGCGAGAGGGTAGGGAACCGGGTGGGCGGAGCCGTCCCGGGCCAGCCCCGAGAACAGTTCCGGTAGCTGGAAATCGAAGGCCGCGGCCGCGTCGAGCACCCCATCGAGCAGGCGCCAGGCCCCTTCGGTCTGACCGTACCGGGCCAACCCGGCGGCGCCGATGACGGTGTCATGGGGCCAGACCGACCCGGACTGGTAGCTGTGCGGGTCGAAGCTGGGATGGATGGTGGACAGCGTCCTCAGTCCCCAGCCGGAGAAGAGGTCCGGGGACAGCAGCCGATCCGCGCAGCGCCGGCCGGGCTCGGGGTCCAGGATGCCCGCCCACAGGCAGTGGCCGGGATTGGAGCTGGCGGTGTACAGCGGACGCTTCTCACCGTCCAGGGCCAGCGCCAGGCGGTCGCCGTCCCAAAAGCGGCGGTGGAACAGCTCCTTCAGGGTCGCGGCCTCGGCTTCCAGCCGGGCGGCGGCGGCCGGATCTCCCCAGGCTCGGAACAGGCCGGCGGCGCCCGACTTGGCGGCGAACACATAGCCCTGCAGCTCGCAGGTGGCCAGTGGCAGGGAGGGCAGCTCACCTGACTCGTCCAGGATCCCGTCCTCGGCGTCCCGCCAGCTTTGGTTCCGATAGTTACCCGAGGCCATCGGCCGGTACTCCTGGAGGCCGTCCTGGTCCAGGTCCCCGTGGCGGTCAATCCATTCCAGAGCCCGAAGGGCCACCGGCTGAAGAGGCCTCAGGGCCTCGGCGTCCCCCGTCCAGCGCCAGAGCTCCGACAGGAGCAGCAGGTAGAGGGGGGTGGCATCCGCAGTGCCGTAGTAGGGCGAGTGCGGCACGGTGGCGAAGTGGGCCCACTCCCCACGGCGCAGCTCGTGAAGGATCTTCCCCGGCTCGGCGTCGCGGAAGGGGTCGGATTCCTCTGCCTGGAGCTCCCCCAGCCGCTGGAGGGTGGCCACGGCCAGCCGCGGATCCACGATCAGCGACTGGAGGGCCGTGATAAGCGAGTCGCGGCCGAAGAGGGCCACGAACCAAGGTGTCCCTGCTGCCGGGAGCCAGAGGCCGTGGGAGGGGGCCGGGCTATCCATGCGGAGAGAGGCCAAGTCGCTGACCGCTCTCCGGTAGGCACCCTCCAGGCGCAGGTCCGCCGCGGCCAGGTCGGGCACCGACCGTTGCCACCGGCGCTCCTGGACAGCAGGGCGGGACCACCCGCCTGAGTCCTTCAGGGGGCAGGGGCGGATGCCCGGCCGAGCTCCGGGACGGTCGATCAGGTCGTGCTGCAGACAGATGCGCCACTCCCCCCCGGGGCGCAGCTCGAGAGGGAAACGGAGCTCGCCGTTGGCGTACCCCGCGCCCGCCACCCGGGGCCGAAACCTCAGCAGGTGGCGGCGCACGAAGTCCTCGCGGCGGTAGGTCGTCTCCAGCCCGCGGCGCAGGTCCCAGGAGGTCGAGAGGTGAGTTCGGCGCTGCCACCTCTGGGTTCTGGCCTCGAAGAGATCGGCGAAGTCGTCCTCGATGTGAATCGTGAGCAGCAGGCTGGAGGGAGCGCCACCCCACTGGCGCACGGTCACGTCCTCGTGCATCTGCCCCCAACCCAGGTGCCTCTCCAGGGTCACGGTGACCGTTCCCGGGCTGGACTCCCCGGCCCCGATCCCCCGGCGCCGGGACGCCAGCAGCTCCCACCTGGCGTGCCAGGAGCCACGTCGGGAGACCGACAGGGGCTGGAGTGGCTGGTCATTCACCGATAGCCGGTACTCGGCCACGTAGCGGGTGTCGGCGTGGTAGAGCCCGGAGGACTCCTGCCCGCCACCGACGCTGCCGTCCGGGGCCGCCACCAGGAAGGTGTCCTGGCAGCTGACCGAGATGGGGCGGCCCCCGGAGATCCCGCCCCCCCTTCCCCAGGGGCCGGCGGTGAGGTACAGATCTGCCATCGGCCCATTGTCCCAGCCACGGGCCGGGGCTCAGACCAGATCCGGTAAGATGCCCCAGGTCCCGCCGAGGTGGTGGAATGGTAGACACGCTGCTTTGAGGGGGCAGTGAGCGCAAGCTCGTCCGGGTTCAACTCCCGGTCTCGGCACCAGGGGACCCACGCCCCGCACGGGCGCCGCAGCATCCCGAGTTTCCGACCTCCCCAGTAAAGTTAGCTGCTGGGTCCTACCGACCCAGATGGAGGGTGGGCGTGCCGGAAGCAGATTCCGGCCGCGAGGGGAAGGCGGGAGTGGCCGGGCTTGGCCCGCTGCCAGGCGCCTCGGACGGCCTGGCGCCAGCCAGCGTTTCCAGGCTGGGGCGGGCAGGTGGCCGGCGCCCTGTCTGGATGGCGCTGGCAGTCTGGGGACCGGGTCTCATGGTCATGCTGGCCGACACTGATGTGGGCAGCCTGGCCACCGCCGCCCAGTCCGGTGCTCGCTTCGGGTACGCCATGGTGCTCCCCTTGGTGGTCCTGATCCCCGTCCTCTACCTCGTGCAGGAGATGACGGTGCGGCTGGGCATCCTCACCGGCCAGGGCCATGCCGCCCTGATCCGGCGTCACTTTGGACGCGGCTGGGCGGCGGCAGCGTCGCTGGCACTTCTGGCATCGGCCCTGGGCGCATTGGTGACCGAGTTCGCCGGGGTCGCGGGGGTCGGGCAGATGTTCGGGGTGCCGCGCTGGCTGTCGGTGCCGGTGGCCGCGGCCTTCCTGGTCGGGGTGGCTAGCACCGGGAGCTACCGCCGCTCCGAGCGGGTGGGGATCGCGGTGGGGTTGGCGGAACTCGTCTTCCTCCCCGCCATGGTCCTCTCGCACCCCCGGCTCCCCGAGCTCCTATCAGGGATGGTGACCGTCCCCCACGCCGCGCCCGCCTTCCTCTTCCTGCTGACGGCCAACCTCGGGGCGGTGGTGATGCCCTGGATGATCTTCTATCAGCAGGGGGCGGTGATCGATCGGGGCCTGACCCGCCGATCCATCGGCGCCGAGAGACGCAACACCATGGTCGGAGCGGTCCTGACCCAGCTGGTGATGATCGCCGTGGTGGTGGCGCTGGCGGCCACCCTGGGCACCGCTCATCCCGGCTCGACCCTGCGAACGGTGGGCCAGATGGCGGCCGCACTGGTCCCGCTCCTCGGCTTCACCGGCGCCAGGGTCCTGCTCGGGGTGGGGGTGTTGGGTGCGGGGCTGGTGGCGGCCCTGGTGGCCTCCCTGGCCGGTGCCTGGGCCCTCGCCGAGGTCTTCGGCTGGCAGCACTCCTTGAACCGCCGCCCCGGTCGAGACACCGCCCCGTTCTACGCCACCTACACCCTCGCGCTGGCCGCGGGCGCACTGCTGGTGCTGACCCGCACCGACCTCATCAGCCTGGCCGTGGACGCCGAGGTGCTCAACGCCTTCCTCCTCCCGGTGGTGCTCGTCTTCCTTCTCTTGCTGGAGGCCCGAGCCCTCCCGCCAGCGGCGCGCCGCCAGGGCTGGAGGAGGTGGGCCACGGTCGCGGTCTGCGGCCTGGTGGCAGCCGTCGGTGTCCTCGCGGTTCCGATCTCCAGCGGGCTCCGCTGAGAGACGCGGGGAGGTGCGAGCAGGGTCAGATGAAGCGCAGCTCCTGGGCGTCGTGGTCGGGACGAAAGCCGATGGCGACGTATATCGAGTTGGATGTCGGGTTGGCCAGGTCGGTGTAGAGGACCACGTCCCGAGAACCGGCGAGGAGCGCAGCCCTGGCGGCCGCAGCCGTGACCGCCGCCCCGTAGCCGCGCCGCCGGAACTGAGGCGGGGTGTAGACCGGCCCCACCCTCGACACTGCTGCAGCAGTTCGACTGAAGCACGCCATGGCCACCTCCAGACCGCCGTCCCACCAGAGCTGCACATCGCCGCCGGCGAGGCGTCTTCGGGCGACGGCTGACCAATCCAGGGGCGGTGCCTGCGGTGTCGCCTCGTCGTGGAACTCCCTCAGCCAGCGCGAGACCAGCTCGATGTCCTCGGGCGCCCGCGCCGCGGCCGGATGGCCCGCGGCGGCCCTCGGTGCCGCGAGCGCATGGAGTCTGTACAGACGAAGGGCCCTGACCAGCCGCGAGCGCCCACCCGTCAGTTGGAACCAGGCGCGGGCGAAGGCGGACGTGGAGTCCTGGGCCCCATTGACGCCGGGGAGCTGTCGCCCTCGCCGCGCCAGGTCCTGGGCCAGCCCTTCGGCTGCGACGGCCGGCATCCGGGACAGGAAGAGCGCGTGGGGAGGAGTGTGCATCGCCACTCCCACGACCAGCCCCTCGTCCTCCACGGAGATGAAGATGTCTTCGCCCGAGCCCGGTTCAGCTCCGACGGCCATCCGCTCCGCCACGCTGGCCACCACGCTGGAGCTCCAGGGGTCCTCCGAGAGGAACTCTCCGCTGGCACGAAGAAAGTCCCGGGGGTCGCGGTGGACCTCGACCTTCACCGGGGACAGACCCAGGGCTGGTGAGTGCCGGTGGTCACCGCTCCTCGCCGCTGTCCAGGAGGCCGCTGGGATCGGCCAGGCGCGCCACCACGCCGTAGAGGAAGCTGGAGGCCGTCATCCCGTCGATGACCCGATGGTCGAACGAGAGGGTGAGCACAGCGCACCTTCCTGCCACGACCTGCCCTTGGCGCACCACCGGACGGTCCTGGATCTCGTGGATCCCCAGGGTGGCGACGTTGGGCCAGTTCACCAGGGGGGTGGCCAGGAGCCCACCCAGCCTGCCCCCGCTGGAGATGGTGAAGGTGGCGCCGCTGAGCTCCGCTGGTGAGAGGGTTCCGGCCCGAGCCCCGGCGACCAGCCGCTGGATCTCCGCCTGCAGCTCGGTGGAGGTGAGCCGGCCTGCGGCGTGGGCGGTGGCCACCTTGAGGCCGTCCTCCGTCTGCACAGCGATGCCGAGGTGGAGCTCCGGGTGGTAGATCAGTTCCAGGGCCACCTCGTCGAAGCTGCTGTTGAAGATCGGCAGGCGCTCCACTTCGGCCCGGGCCGCCAGACACACGAGGCCGAGCGGCGTCGGGCCCCCCGCGTCAGCATCGGCCGCAATTCGCTCCACCGCCGCCATGTCGCATTCCAGGGCCACCGTGACCTGAGGGACGTGCCGGTGGGCCTCGGCCATCCGCTCGGCCATCACCCTGCGGGTGCCGCGGAGACGCTCTCGTCGCCCCGAGGCCCCCAGGTCCGCCAGCCGCACCCTGCCCCCGGGACCACTGCCGGCCACCTGGTCCAGGCCGACCCCCCTCTCCCGGGCCGCTCGGCGCACCGCCGGGAGCGCCAGGACCCGCCGCGGTGTCGCCTCGCGAACCGCCTCACCGGCGGCGCTCGCCTCCCGCTCCGGGGGCGCCGCCCCGGGGGCCGGCAGCCCTCCGCCCCACGCCTCGATGCGCACCAGAGCCTCGCCCACGGTGACCTTCCGCCCCTCCGGGGCTCGGATCTCCGCCACCACCCCGGAGAACGGTGAGGGGAGCTCCACCGTGGCCTTGTCCGTGGCCACGACGCACAGGACCTGATCCCGCTCGACACGGTCCCCAGGGTGCACGCGCCACTCCACCACCTCCCCCTCGGCCACCCCCTCGCCCAGGTCGGGCAGGCGGAACTCAACCTGCGAGGTCGGCGTCGCCGAGGGTTCGGCGTGCGCCCCGGTGTCCGGAGCCAGGGTCCGACCCTCGGGGTCGGCCAACCGGAGGAGGGGGTCGCCCACCCGGAGCACCCGGCCCTCAGGCACCAGGACCTCCCCCACCACCCCCGAGAACGGGGAGGGCAGCTCGACAGTGGCCTTGTCCGTGGCCACGACACAGAGGACCTGATCCCGCTCCACATAGTCCCCGGGGTGCACGCGCCACTCCACCACCTCTCCCTCGGTCACCCCCTCGCCGAGGTCGGGCAGGCGGAACTCGGGCAGCGGCATCAGTACTCGAGGGCGGCCCGGGCGGCGCGGACCACCCGGGACACCGACGGCAGCGCCTGGTCCTCCAGCTGGAAGAGAGGGAAGGGCATGTCCATCCCGGTGACCCGGAGAACCGGTGCCAGGAGGTGGTCGGCAACCTCCTCCTGGAGGATGGCCGCCACCTCGGCTGCGACCCCGCTGTGTCGGGGCGCCTCATGAACCACCACAACCCGCCCCACCTCGCTGGCGGTGCGGAGAAGGGTCTCCCGGTCGAGCGGATAGAGGGAGCGCAGGTCGACGACCCGCGCGCTGGCTCCGAGGACGGCCAGCTCCGCGGCGGCCTCCAGCGCCACCTCGATCATCGCGCCGTGAGCCAGGATGGCCACGTCGTCACCGGGACGCACCACCTGGGCCCGATCAAGGGTCGAGGGTTGGAAGCGATCGGGGACTTCGGATCGGCCCCGACGATACAGCCGCTTGGGCTCCATGTAGATGACGGGGTCACCACAGGCGGCGGCCGCCACCAGCATCTCCCCGGCGGACAGCGGATCGGATGGAGCCACCACCCGCAGCCCGGGGGTGTGGCTGAACAGCGTCTCGGGGGAGTCGGAGTGCAGCTCCGGTGCCTTGGTCCCCCCACCGTAGGGGATGCGGATCACCAGGGGCAGGCCGTAGGCGCCGTTGGTCCGCCAGCGGAATCTGCCTGCGTGCGAGGCCAGCTGCTCGAAGGCGGGGTACACAAAGGCGTCGAACTGGATCTCCACGATCGGGCGCAGCCCGACCAGGCACATCCCGATTGCCGCCCCCACGAACCCGGCCTCGGACAGCGGTGTGTCCACCACCCGATCGGGGCCGAACCGTTCCTGGAGCCCCACCGTGGCCCGGAACACCCCTCCGTTGACCCCGATGTCCTCCCCGAGAAGGATCGCCCGGGGATCGTCCTCGAGGATCTGCCCCAGGGCGCGGCCGACGGCCTCGACCATGGTCACACCGGCTGGCACGTCAGCCATCCTCCCGGTAGGTGGGTTCCCGAAGCCGCTCCGCGCCCAGGGTCCAGGGGGTTTCCTGGTACACCCGGGACGCCACATCCTCAAGGGACGGCAGGGGGAAGTCCTGCAGTCGGTCTCCGGCCTCGCGCATCTCGGCCGCCGCGTCGGTTCCAAGCTGCGAAAGCTCTTCCGCGGATGCCAGGCCGGCGTCCACCAGTGCCGCCGCCGCCCGTGCGAGCGGCTCCCACTCGTCCCACCTCCGTGCGGACTCGGGATCCCGGTAGAGCGAGGGCTCGTCGGCGGTGCCGTGGGGACCCAGTCGGTAGCCGACAGCCTCCACCAGGGTGGGGCCGTCGCCGCGGCGGGCCCTGGCCACAGCCTCGCGGACCGCCAGGTGGCAGGCGAAGACGTCGAAGCCGTCGACCCGAACCCCGGGCATCCCGTAGGCGACGGCCTTGTCGGCGATGCGCTCGACCCGGGTCTGGAGCCGGAGCGGCGTGCTGATGGCCCACTGGTTGTTGGACACCAGGAAGATGACGGGCGCCCCGACGACGGCGGCCAGGTTGCAGGCCTCGTGGAAGTCACCCTCCGAGGTGGAGCCGTCGCCTCCGTATGCCAGCGCCACCCTGTCCTCTCCGAGCAGGCGGCTGCCCCAGGCCGCACCCACCGCGTGGGGATAGTTGGTGGCCACCGGCACGCACACCGGGGCCGTGTGCAGCGCCTGGACGTCGTGCCATCCCGCGGGATGGCCGCGCCAGAGGAGGAGCGGCACCTCGGGAGGACAGCCCCGCAGGACCACCACCGAGTTCTGCCGGTAGGTCGGGAAGAGCCAGTCCCGGTCTTCGAGGGCCAGAACGCTGCCCGCCTGGATGGCCTCTTCTCCAAAGTAGGTGGGGTAGGTGCCGATAACCCCCTGTCGTTGCAGGATCACCGCCCGCTCGTCGAAGGCGCGGAGGCGCGCCATGGCGGCGAACAGCCCCAGCGCGAGGGGGCGGCCCAGCTCCTCCAGAGCCTCGCGCCGCCGGTCGCTGGGAAGGCCGAGAACTGTCGCGGCGCCTTGCATCAGCTCAGCCCCGGGCGCCAGGTCGTCCGATGCCGCACCCAGTTCGCGAATCATCGAGCTGCCCCACCCCCGGATACGAGCCCCGACTCCATGTCCAAAGCCTCCGCCCGCGACTCAGCGGCTCTCGCGCGGCTCACTTTAGCAACGCTGGGCAGTTGGAAGGCCCGGTAGAGTGGGTTGGGAGAACACAGTGCGAAGACGCGAATGGAGGTCGCTTGAAGCTCTCACCCACCCACGACACCGCCCCAGCCCAGACCGCCGCCACCAGGGCCGTCCTGCTCATGGCCTACGGTAGTCCGCGCAGCACGGAGGAGATCCTCCCCTACTACACGCACATGCGCGGGGGCAGGCCACCCCGCCCGGAGGCCCTGGCCGAGCTCCAAGCTCGGTATCTGGCGATCGGCGGACGGTCTCCGCTCACCGAGATCACTCTGTCCCAGGCCTCCGCCCTCCAGGACCTTCTTCGAGCCGAGGACGGGCCCGGGTGGTCGGTGACGGTGGGCATGAAGCACATCGCACCCTTCATAGAGGACGCGGTGGCCGAGCTCGTCGACGCCGGGATCAGGGAGGCGGTTGGCGTCGTGCTCGCGCCCCACTATTCGAGCATGAGCGTGGCCGGCTACGTGCAGCGCGCCCGGGCCGCCAGCGCGGGAAGCCAGCTCGAGATCCGCTTCGTCGAGGACTGGCACCTTGAGCCAGCCTATCTCTCCTGGCTGGCGCGGGCCGTATCGTCGAGGCTCTCGGAGATGGGCCCGGCTCGGGCCGAGCGAGCCCTGGTCATCTTCACGGCCCACAGCCTGCCCGCCCGGCTGCGGGAGATGGGCGATCCCTACCCGGACCAGCTGGGGGAGACCGCCGCGGCGGTGGCCAACATCCTCAACCTTCCGCGGTGGGACATCGGCTGGCAGAGCGTCGCCCAGGACGCGGGTGAGCCCTGGCTGGGCCCGGAGCTGCTGGAGGTGGTCAAGCGGGCAGCCTCGGAGGGAACCACTGACTTCCTGGTGTGCCCCTGCGGCTTCGTGGCGGACCATCTTGAGGTCCGCTACGACCTGGACGTCGAGGCCCAGCAGACGGCAGCTGAGCTCGGGGTCACTATCTCCCGGACCGAGATGCCCAACGACGACCCGGCGTTCATCGCCGTGCTGCGGGACCTGGTGCGCCGGGGAATGGCCAGCCTCGGGTGACTCCGCTGCGCCTGGCGGTGGTCGGTGCCGGGGTTTCGGGACTCTCCGCCGCCCGAGAGCTGGTACGAGCCAGTCGCGAGGAAGCGGTGCCGGCCCGCGTCACCGTCTTCGAGGTCGAGGGCCGCGTCGGTGGGCGCGTCCTGAGCGCGGAGCTTCGAGGTCAGCGCGTCGATCTCGGCGCCGAGAGCATGCTGGTGCGCGACCCATCCACCATCGAAACCTTGCGGTCGCTCGGCCTGGAGGAGGAGCTCGTCCGGCCCGGAACCACGTCGGCTTCGATCTGGTCCGGGCGACGGCTGGTGCCCATCCCCAAGGGCACCTCCCTCGGCGTCCCACTCCACCCACTTCATCCTGAGGTGGTCCGCCTGCTGGGCCCACTGGGAAGCCTGCGCGCCTTCCTGGAACCATGGCTCCTCGGCCCGACGGTGACCCCTGACGACCCACTCGGCCCATTTCTGGTGGGCCGGCTGGGAGGGATGGCGGTGAGGCGACTGGTGGACCCCCTTCTGGGCGGGGTCTACGCCGGTCCCGCCGAACTGCTCAGCGTGGGGGCGGTGGCTCCGCACCTGCTCGCCGCCCTGGGGCGCGACCGGAGCCTGCTGCGCGGACTGCGGCGACAGCCGGCGCCCGCGGGGGGAGCCATCGGCTTCATCTCCCTGCGCAGCGGTCTTCAGACCCTGGCCGAAAAGCTGGCGGACAGCCTCGAGCCGTCGTCCCTTCGCCTCGGGACCCCGGTTAAGGGCGTCTGGCCCGGTCAGTCGGGGCAGGTGCGGGTCGAGGCAGGCGCTGGCGCTGAGGAGTTCGACGGCGTGGTCCTGGCGCTCCCGGCCCCATCCGCTTCCGAGCTGCTGCAGGGCCTGGCGCCGGAGCTGTCCCGGCAGCTCAGGCGCCAGATGTACTCCAACGTGGCCACCGTCACCCTGGCCTACCCCGAGGCGGCACTCGATCGGCGGCCTCCCGGCAGCGGGTTCCTGGTGCCCCGCTTTCCCGGCCGTGTGGTCACCGCATGCACCTTCATGGACCAGAAGTGGCCCCACCTCAGAAGGCCAGGAACCCTGCTCCTGCGAGCGTCAGCCGGCGGGCACGGGGACGACTGGCCACTGGAGGTGGACGACGCCACCCTGGTCACTTCGGTGCACACTCACCTGCGCCGCCACCTCGGCCTTCGGCAGGTGCCCCTGGAGGCCAGGGTGCAGCGCTGGGCGCCAGCCCTCCCACAGTACCGCGCCGGCCATCTCGCCTGGCGCGACTCGGTGGAGGCGGAGGTCGCGGCCCTGCCCCATCCGGTCGTCCTCGCCGGCGCCGCCTATCACGGCGTCGGGATGGAGGCCTGCCTGCGCGACGGGGTGCGCGCCGCCCAGGCTCTGTGGCAACGGCTCGGCAGTGCCGTCCCGATGGATACAAGAGGTCGGGCTGGCGATGGCCACCGGTGAGGGGACGCCCGACCAGGCGAGCGTGGAGCAGGCGGTTCGGACCCTCCTGGCCTGGATGGGCGCCGACCCGGGGCGGGAGGCGCTGGAGGGGACCCCCCGCCGGGTCGCCCGAACCCTGTCCGAGCTGTCGTCGGGCTACCGCGAGGACCCCGCGGCCCTTCTCGCCCGTGGGCTGGAAGAGGCGATCGAGCAACAGCTGGTCGTGGTCCGTGACATCACCTTCCACAGTCTCTGCGAGCATCATCTGCTCCCCTTCTTCGGGTCGGCGGCGATCGCCTACCTGCCAGCCGGTCGTCTGGCAGGGCTCAGCAAGCTCGCCCGGGTCGTCGACACCCATGCGCGCCGGCTGCAGGTTCAAGAGCGGCTGACCGACGAGATCGCCACCACCTTGGAGCTTGGCTTGCGGCCCCGGGGGGTGGCAGTGGCCCTGACCGCGGAACACCTCTGCATGAGCATGCGCGGGGCGGCCCGGCCGGGGCACAGAACGGTCACGGTGGCCACCAGAGGCGAGCTGGCCACCGACCCCGCCGCACGGGAGCAGGCCCTCCGGCTCATGGCTGCCCCCCGACCATGACCCCCCTAGCGTTGAGCTCCCTCTCGCGAGACGAGCTGCGCCGGTGGCTGGTGGCGCGGGGCCATCCGGCCTACCGGGCCGACCAGATCCGGCGCCACCTGCTGCGCGCAGGCGAGGGCGGCTTCTCATCCATGGCTGACCTTCCCCTCCAGCTTCGCACTGAACTAGAGCGGTCGACCGCCTGCTCCAGCCTGGAGGTCCTGGCGTCCACCGCCGCCGACCGCGGCCTGACTAAGAAGCTTCTCCTGAGAACCGCGGCCGGCCACGAGGTGGAGGCGGTGATGATCACCCACCCGCCCCGATCCGGGAGCCGGGGCCGCCGGACGGTGTGCGTCAGCTCCCAGGCCGGCTGCGCCATCGGGTGCGTCTTCTGTGCCACAGGTCGCCTGGGGTTGAGGGCCAACCTGGCCGCGGCGGAGATCGTGGACCAAGTTCTCGAGGCTGCCCGCCGGTGGGATGCCGAGAGGCTCGGGCGCCCCACCAACGTGGTCCTCATGGGGATGGGCGAGCCACTCCAGAACTACAGTGAGGTGGTCTCGGCCATCCGTCTACTGCACGAGTGGGGGATTCCCCCGAGGCAGGTGGTGCTCTCGACCAGCGGGCTCGTCCCGGAGATCATGCGACTGGCCCAAGAGGGGCTGGGGGTGCGCCTGGCGATCTCGCTGCACGCGACCCATGACCAACTGCGGGACCGCCTGGTGCCGATCAACCGTCGGTTCCCCATCGCGAGCCTCCTGGACGCCGCCCGGAGCTACGCCGCGGCCAGCGGGCGCCGGGTCACCTTGGAGTACGTCCTGATCCGGGGTGTGAATGACGACTCCGGCGCCGCCAGGACGCTGGGGCAGATGGCAGCGGCGATTCATGGCCACGTCAACCTGATCCCCATGAACCCGATTCCCGGCAGCGACCTGCGCGCACCCTCGCCGCCGGCTTGCCGGGAGTTCGCGGCACTGGTCGGGCCCCGGGCCACCATCCGCCACTCCCGAGGCGACCGGGCGACCGCTGCCTGCGGCCAACTCCGGGCATCCCTGGCGGCCGAGCCGCGGCGGGAGCGGCGCATCCTGGCCCAGGAGCTGGCCCTGGTGGAATCCCCGAGCGGGCAGCCGGCGTGAGGCATACTCCCCGGCGGGGGGATCCGGCTCCAGGAGTACCGCCCGCATGCACTGGCTGACCGTCTGGGAGTTCAACCCCTCGGTGTGGGCAGGTTGCGCCCTGGCGGCAGTCGTCTACCGATGGTTCCCGGGAGCCCGGTGGGACCGGCGGCTGGTCCTCTGGCTGACCGGGGTCCTGGTGATCTTCGTCTCCCTGGAGTCGGCGGTCGACGTGATCGGCGACAACTACCTTTTCAGCATGCACATGGCCCAACACCTTCTGCTGGCCATGGTCGGCCCGCCGCTGATGATCCTGGGCCTGCCGCCTCAGACGATCGACGCCCTCCTGGGGGGATGGGCAGGTCGCTTGGTGCGGGTGGTCGTCAACCCCTTCGTCGCTGGGCCAGCCTACTTCCTGGTCCTGATCGGGTGGCACTGGCCGCCCTTCTTCGACTACGCCCTGACCCACCCCACGCTGCACGTCCTCCAGCACCTCAGCTTCATCGCCGTGGGCCTTCTCTTCTGGTGGGCCGTGGTGGTGCACCGCCCCGGCGAGCGCTGGAACCTGAGCGTCCTCGGGGAGGTGGCCTATCTCACCGTGGGCGCTCTGCCGGCGGTGGTGGTGGGTTTGACGGTGGCCCTCCTACCGCATGCCGTCTACCGGTTCTACCTTCACCGCGCTCCCCTTCTCGGGATCACAGCGCTCGCCGACCAGCGCCTGGGGGGGATCATCATGTTCGTCTTCGACAACGCCCTCATGGTGGGGGTGGCTGGGTGGTATCTCTGGCGCCTCTTCCCCGCCGATGGCGCCGACGAGGCGCGCCTCCGTGCCGGCCCCTGAGAGCAGCCCCCGACCGTCCCTGACAGCCTGGCGCCCTAAGCTGGGCCCGGACTTCCTGGCGGTCGCGCTGGGCGCCCTCTGGCTCGGCGACGCCGTCCTGCAGCTCCGGCCCCAGATGTTCACGCCGGCCTTCTCTGGCCAGGTGCTGTACAGCACCGCCCTCATGTACCAGCCGCCCTGGCTCAGCGGATTCCTGTTCGCCGTGGCCCGGCTGGAGGCCGCCAACCTGGCCACCACCACCCTTCTGATCGCCGCTGTCCAGCTGGCGGTCGGCAGCGCGCTCTTGGTGCCCGCCACCCGCCGAGCCGGCCTGGTTGCGTCGGCTGCCTGGGCCACCGTGGTCTGGGTCCTGGGCGAGGGCATGGGATTCCTCGCCACTGGAACAGCCTCCCTCTGGTCGGGGGCACCGGGGGCGGCCCTTATCTACCTGGCTCTCTCCATCCTGGCCCTGCGAGGGCGCCGCCACCCCACCCAGTGGATCAGGACAGGACTTTGGGTCTGGACCCTCTATTGGGGAATTGGCGCTCTGCTGGACCTCGCCTGGCGCTACCCACCGGGGGCGGTCATGGCCTACAACCTCCAGTCGGCGGCCCAGTCGGCGCCGGGCGTGCTGCAGTCCATCGACTACGCGCTGGCCAGACTGACGTTCCAATTCCAGTGGCCGGTGGTCGTCGCCGCCACCAGCGTCTACCTCTTCCTCGCGGCCGCGATCTGGAGGGGCCCACTGCGCCGTCCCGCGCTCACCCTTGGCCTCCTCCTGCTGGCGGCCTTCTGGGTCCTCGGCCAGGGGCTGGGCGGCGTCTTCACCGGAGTCGCCACCGACGTCAACTCAGCCCCGCTGATGGCCCTGCTGACAGCCGTGCTCCTCGCCGCCGCCACACCCTCCACAGGGGTCGACGTCCTCGAGGGACCGGGCTCGGCAAAAAAAAGAGACCCGGCGATGACCTACTCTCCCACCCCGTTGCCAGGGCAGTACCATCGGCGCTGACGGGCTTAACTGCTGTGTTCGGAATGGGAACAGGTGTTTCCCCGCCGCTATCGTCACCGGATCTCGAATGTCACGTTTGAGGGCGCGCCTCCGAACCGTCGGCGGCGTCACCCGAGCGCAGTAGGAGCCCACGTCCCGGGGTCGCGCCCGCGAACGGTGTGGCAGAGATGGTCAAGCCCTCGACCGATTAGTACCGCTCAGCTCAAAGCATTGCTGCTCTTACACCCGCGGCCTATCAACCAGGTGGTCTACCTGGGGTCTTACCCGGTTAACCCGGTGGGAGATCTAATCTTGGAGTGGGCTTCGCACTTATATGCTTTCAGCGCTTATCCCTTCCGGACATGGCTACCCGGCGATGCTCCTGGCGGAACAACCGGTGCACTAGCGGTCCGTCCAACCCGGTCCTCTCGTACTAAGGTCGGCTCTCCTCAAATCTCCTGCGCGCACGGCGGATAGGGACCGAACTGTCTCACGACGTTCTAAACCCAGCTCGCGTACCGCTTTAATGGGCGAACAGCCCAACCCTTGGGACCTACTCCAGCCCCAGGATGCGACGAGCCGACATCGAGGTGCCAAACCTTGCCGTCGATGTGAACTCTTGGGCAAGATGAGCCTGTTATCCCCGGGGTAGCTTTTATCCGTTGAGCGACGGCCTTTCCATTCAGAGCCGTCGGATCACTAAGCCCGACTTTCGTCCCTGCTCGGCTTGTAGGCCTCACAGTCAAGCTCCCTTATGCCTTTGCACTCTTTAAGCCTGATTTCCATCCAGGCTGAGGGAACCTTTGGGCGCCTCCGTTACCTTTTGGGAGGCGACCGCCCCAGTCAAACTGCCTACCTGGCATGGTCCCGGTACCGGATCACGGCACCGGTTAGACATAAAACCTAGCAAGGCTGGTATTCCAAGGTTGACTCCACGGAACCTAGCGGCCCCGCTTCCCAGTCTCCCAGCTATCCTCTACATGCTAGACCCCACATCAATGCCAAGTTGCAGTAAAGCTCCACGGGGTCTTTCCGTCCTGCCGCGCGTAACCTGCATCTTCACAGGTACTTCAGTTTCGCCGAGTCCGTGGTCGAGACAGCGCCCAAGTCGTTACGCCATTCGTGCGGGTCGGAACTTACCCGACAAGGAATTTCGCTACCTTAGGACCGTTATAGTTACGGCCGCCGTTTACTGGGGCTTCAATTCAGGGCTTGCACCCCTCCTCTTAACCTTCCAGCACCGGGCAGGCGTCAGCCCCTATACATCAGCTTCCGCTTTGGCAGGGACCTGTGTTTTTAGTAAACAGTCGCTTGGGCCATTTCTCTGCGGCCCCCACGGGCTCGGGACGCGAGGTCCTTCACCTGCAGGGGCTCCCCTTCTCCCGAAGTTACGGGGACAATTTGCCGAGTTCCTTAACCACGGTTCTCTCGATCGCCTAAGAATCCTCTTCCCACCTACCTGTGTCGGTTTGCGGTACGGGCACCGGCGACTCAACCCTTAGAGGCTTTTCTTGAGAGCTTGGGATCAACCACTACGCCCTTGCGGGCTCGGCATCCTCTCGGGGTATGTGCCTAGCGGATTTACCTACTAGGCCCCCTACCTGTTTGCGCGGGGACAACCAACGCCCCGCTGTGTCTACCCTTCTCTGTCACCCCATCGGTCCTCGCCAGTGGTGCTGGAATGTTGACCAGCTGTCCATCGCCTACGCCTTTCGGCCTCGGCTTAGGCCCGACTGACCCTGGGACGATTAACGTAGCCCAGGAAACCTTAGGCTTACGGCGAACGCGTTTCCCACGCGTTTCTCGCTACTTGTTCCGGCATTCTCACTTCCGCGCGCTCCAGCCGTGCTCACGCTCGACCTTCTCAGCCCGCGGAACGCTCCTCTACCATGGCGGCGCACAAGGCGCCGCCATCCGCGGCTTCGGTTCCAGACTTGAGCCCCGATCATTGTCGGCGCCACACCACTCGACCAGTGAGCTATTACGCTTTCTTTAAATGGTGGCTGCTTCTAAGCCAACATCCTGGTTGTCTGGGCAACGTGACATCCTTTGCCACTTAGCCTGGGATTTGGGACCTTAGCCGGCGGTCTGGGCTGTTTCCCTTTCGACTACGAAGCTTAGCCCCCGCAGTCTCACTGCCGCCGTAAGGTTTGCCGCCATTCGGAGTTTGGTTGGGTTTGGTAACGAGGTGATCGCCCCTAGCCCATTCAGTGCTCTACCTGCGACAAACTAATCGACGACGCTGCACCTAAATGCATTTCGAGGAGAACCAGCTATTTCCGAGTTCGATTGGCATTTCACCGCTACCCACAGTTCATCCGCCGCGTTTTCAACCGGGGTCGGTTCGGGCCTCCACGCGGTCTTACCCGCGCTTCACCCTGACCATGGGTAGGTCACTCGGTTTCGGGTCTACTCAGTGCGACTACATAACGCCCTATTCAGACTCGCTTTCGCTGCGGCTCCGGGTGTCACCCCCTTAACCTCGCCACACTGAAGTAACTCGCCGGATCATTCTACAAAAGGCACGCAATCACACATTCCTGCAAGCAGGCATAGTGCTCTCACGGTTTGTAAGCACACGGTTTCAGGTACTCTTTCACTCCCCTTCCGGGGTACTTTTCACCTTTCCCTCACGGTACTCGTTCACTATCGGTCACCAGAGGTATTTAGCCTTACGCGATGGTCCGCGCAGATTCCCACCGAATTCCACGTGTTCGGTGGTACTTGGGATCCCCACCGGGAGACCGCTCGCCTTTCGCCTACGGGGCTGCCACCCTGTATCGCCGGCCTTTCAATGCCGTTCGGCTAGGCGTCGGTTTTGTAACTCCCTGCTCCCCCGGCAGGAGGGGCAGGTGGGTCCCACGACCCCGGTGCGGAAACGACTGCCGTCTATCACGCCGCACCGGTTTAGGCTTTTCCCTGTTCGCTCGCCACTACTGGGGGAATATCTCTTCCTGCGGGTACTTAGATGTTTCAGTTCCCCGCGTGCCCTCCACACCGCCTATTTGATTCAGCGGAGGGTGACCAGGCATGACCCTGGTCGGGTTGCCCCATTCGGGAATCCCCGGATAACAGCTTGCGCCGCAGCTCCCCGGGGCTTATCGCAGCTCTGCCACGCCCTTCATCGGCCTCTGGTGCCAAGGCATCCACCATGTGCTCTTAGTAGCTTGACCAAATTTAATCTCTGACCACACGGCTCGAGAGCGGCGGTGCTGGCCACGGCCAGACCGCGGATCGAGACGTGCTGCTCCCCGCCCCCGGCGGGAAGTCTTAACTCCTACGCGCTCTTCACTTGTTAAGCTGCAGCCGTCACCTGGAGATGAGCGGGCTCGAACCGCCGGCCTCCTGCTTGCAAAGCAGGCGCTCTGCCAACTGAGCTACATCCCCGTCGGGGCCAGCGAGTCCGGCTGGGGGCTCCGCGGCTGGCGCCGTGGTGGGCCTTTGTGGACTCGAACCACAGACCTCACGGTTATCAGCCGTGCGCTCTGACCACCTGAGCTAAAGGCCCGTGGCGCCGGGCGCTACCCCAGCCAAGCTGGCGGGACCTGTCCCGCGCTTGACCGCTGAAAAGTGGAGCGATCCCACGTCCGGCCCCCAAGGGGCTGTTCGATTGTCGTCAGCAGGTTCCCACTGCCACCAGCAAGCCTGCTCCGCCGCGGGCGGACCTGCCCGGTCTACTTGCCCACTACTCTTGGCGGTTCCCCATGGGCCCGGCGGCGGCGCCGAGGCGCTCGCGACCAGAGCATCATGGGCCGCTAGTCTTCGCGGTTTTGACCGGGCATTACTGCATTGCCTGAGTTGACCTCCGTCGTGGCGTCACCACAACGAAGCTCCTTAAAAGGAGGTGATCCAGCCACACCTTCCGGTACGGCTACCTTGTTACGACTTAACCCCCCTCGCCAGACACACCTTCGGCACCGCTGTCCTTACGGTTCAGCAAAGCGACTTCGGGTGCACCAGACTCGGGTGGTTTGACGGGCGGTGTGTACAAGGCCCGAGAACATATTCACCGCAGTATGCTGACCTGCGGTTACTAGCAACTCCGACTTCATGCAGGCGAGTTGCAGCCTGCAATCCGAACTGAGGACGGCTTTAAGGGATTCGCTTGCTCTCGCGAGCTTGCAGCCCGTTGTACCGCCCATTGTAGCATGTGTGTAGCCCTGGACATAAGGGGCATGCTGACTTGACTTCGTCCCCACCTTCCTCTGGGTTTCTCCCAGCAGTCTGGCTAGAAAAATTCAACTAACCACAGGGGTTGCGCTCGTTGCGGGACTTAACCCAACACCTCACGGCACGAGCTGACGACAGCCATGCACCACCTGTGCCGGCGCCCTTGCGGGGGCTCCTGTCTCCAGGAGTTACACCGGCATGTCAAGCCCAGGTAAGGTTCTTCGCGTTGCATCGAATTAAACCACATGCTCCGCTGCTTGTGCGGGCCCCCGTCAATTCCTTTGAGTTTTAAGCTTGCGCTCGTAGTCCCCAGGCGGTGCACTTAATGCGTTAGCTACGGCGCTGAGCGCGTCAATACACCCAACACCTAGTGCACAAAGTTTAGGGCGTGGACTACCGGGGTATCTAATCCCGTTCGCTCCCCACGCTTTCGCGCTACAGCGTCAGTTGTGGGCCAGAAGGCCGCCTTCGCCGCTGGTGTTCCTCCGGATATCTACGCATTTCACTACTACACCCGGAATTCCACCTTCCTCTCCCACACTCAAGACGACCAGTTTTGGCGGCAGTTTCGGGGTTGAGCCCCGAAATTTCACCGCCAACTTGGCCGTCCGCCTTAACGCGCTTTACGCCCAGTAAATCCGGATAACGCTCGCCCCCTACGTATCACCGCGGCTGCTGGCACGTAGTTAGCCGGGGCTTTCTTGGAGGGTACCGTCACGATCGTCCCCTCCGACAGTGGTTTACAACCCTAGAGTCTTCATCCCACACGCGGCGTTGCTCCGTCAGGCTTTCGCCCATTGCGGAAGATTCCTCACTGCTGCCTCCCGTAGGAGTCTGGGCCGTGTCTCAGTCCCAGTGTGGCTGGTCGTCCTCTCAGACCAGCTACCCATCATCGCCTTGGT
>JAJYWQ010000014.1:0-15375 GCA_021791415.1 bacterium
CCTGAAGCCGTCCTGCCGCCACCGGTCGCCCGGAGACCCCCGCCGAAAGATCGCGCCTTGGTCGGTCCGCTCAGCATGGAGGCCGGTCACGCCTCCTCCTTCAGCGGAACCGGATGCCTCAGTCCGCGGCACCCAGCCCGAGGGGCTTTTCGAAACACGACCGCAGCACAATCATCGACCGGGTGCTCAGCCCGGGGAAGGCCAGCCGAAGCTCCGCCAGGAGCGAGGCGAGACCCTTGGGTGAGTTCACCCGCACCTTGGCCACGTAGCAGTCGTCGCCGGCGACCTCATGCAGCTCCAGGACCCGGGGATCCTCGGCCAGCCGCCGCTCCAGCTCCAGCCGGACTTCCGGGCTGCCGCCCAGGGTCATCGAGACCATCGCCGCTGTGCCCAGGCCCAACAGGTCGGGGTCCAGCAAGGCGGCATATCCGCGGATCACGCCGCTGTCCTCCAGGCGGTGAACCCGGTCATGGACCGCCGGGGCCGAGAGCCCCACGGCCTCGCCCAGACCCGCCAACGTCAGGCGGCCCTTCAGGGCGAGCAGGCCGAGGATGCGCCTGTCGATATCGTCCATGGCCGCGATTGTGACACAAGTTTCGAAGCTCAGGCGCTAGTATTGGCTTGGTTGCTTAGGACGCCTGGAGTTGGCGCTTACAGATGTTCACCAAACTTCGCAGTACTCGCTGGCTGGTCGCCTGGGCGGCGCTGGTGGTCGTCTACTTCATGTGGGGGTCGACCTTCACCGCGATCCAGGTGGCGGTGCGCGAGGTTCCTCCCTTCCTCATGGCCGGCAGCCGCTTCCTGGTCGCCGGAGCGATCCTCTACGTGGTGGCGGGGATGACGGCCTCTGGCCGCCACCGGCCCACTCCCAGCGAGGTGCGGTCAGCGGCGGTCGTGGGGGCGCTCCTGCTGCTCGGCGCCAACGGCCTTGTCAGCTGGGCGGAACTTCGGGTCCCCTCGGGGATGGCAGCGCTCATGATCGCTACCGTGCCCCTGTGGATGGCCGTCCTGGGGGTGGTGGTCAACCGCGCGGCGGGTCCCGGTGTGGTGGGCTGGGCCGGGGTCGCCCTGGGCCTGGCCGGGGTCGCGCTCCTTGCCGGACCCGGTTCCGGCGGCCGACTGCAGCCGCTGTTCGCGGCCGCTCTGCTGCTCTCCTCACTTCTCTGGGCCGCCGGGTCCCTGTACTCCAGGTCCGCGCCGCTGCCCAAAAGCCTCCTCCAGGCCTCCGCGCTGGAGATGCTGGCGGGTGGTCTCGGCCTCCTGGCCCTGGGGGCGGCCACCGGAGAGCTGCGCCTGCTCCATCTCCAGCTGGTGGGACCATCCGCGCTTCTGGCGTTTGGCTGGTTGGTGGTGGGAGGCTCGCTCCTCGGCTACTCCTGCTACGTGTTCGCGCTCGCCAGCCTTCCCACCACCACCGTCGCCACCTACGCCTACGTCAATCCCCTGGTGGCCATCGTGCTCGGGTGGCTGATCCTCGGGCAGGGGCTCACCCCGGGGACGGTGGCGGCCGCCGGCCTGATCACCCTGGGGGTGGCGCTGATGGTCAGCGGGCCGGCGCTGGCCCGCCGCAGGCGTCCCGCTCAAGCGCTGGTTGAACGCGGCTGAAGGGTGCCCTGGGCAGCTCGGGCTCAGAAGAGCACCGAGCGCATGGTTCCGATCCGGGTGAAGCCGACCTTCTCGTAGACCCGGATGGCGGGCAGGTTGAAGTCATTGACGAACAGGGTCACGGCGGCGGTGCTGGCCAGGAGCTGCCGGCAGACCTCTGCCATGCCGGCGGTGGCCCGGCCCTGGCCCCGGAGTTCGGGGTCGGTCCACACGCCCTGGATCTGGACCGCCTCAGGGGTCACCGCCGAGCACTCCGCCTTGAACACGATCCTCCCGTCCTCCTCCCACAGGTGCACCCAGCCGCGTCGGATAGCGGTCACCACCCTCTCCCTCCAGCCCACCGGGTCGAGCTCCAGCGGATCGAAGCCCATCTCCTCCTGGTGCATGGCCGCGCCGGCCTGAGCTACGCGCTCCAGGTCCTGGATCCGGGCCAGCCGCAGCGGCGCTCGCGGTCCGGCGACCGGGCGCAGCTGTCCCCCGGCCAGCGAGTAATGCGGCTGCTCGGCGCGTAGTAGGCGGACCGGGCGCAGGTCCCCCTCGCACAGACGCTGCAGCCGTTCCACCTGGTCCTTCGGGCCCACGATCAGCTGGACCCGATGCAGGGTGGGGCGGAGAGCCTCCGCCAGGGCGCTGAGGTCGGCGGGCTGGGGCGCCCAGGGCACGAGCAGCGGCCCCCTCAGGGCGACCCCGCGCACCCGGCGCTCGCCCGACCGTTGGACTCCGAGGAGGGCGCCGTCGCGAAGCGCTCCCCTGCGGACCTCGCTGCGCAGGAACACGTTCTCCAAGGGGCTCTCAGCGAGGCACGCCTCCACCTCATCCCGGTCCGCAGCCCAGAGCTGGCGCACCCGCGGCGGGCGCAGCCGCCCCCTCCTGAGCACGGGTGAATTATCGCCGGGCCGGGGACATCCATCGGGGTCCGCGTGGCTGAGGCGGCTGTCCTGCAGGTGTGCCACGAACGAGCCTTAGGAGCGGAAGCGAGCTTGCGGCCTTGCCTGGGGATTCTGGTACATTGGTACTGTGGTAACGGTCGAGCGGGTCCAGACGGGCGTCCGGATGGAGCGGCGGCTGGTCAAGGTTCTCAAGGGTCTTGCCGAGTATCTCGATCTCTCCCTCGGTGACCTCCTCGAGGGCATTGTGCTGCACGCGTTCGAGCAGAAGGTGCCCTTCGACGACCCCACGCTCGCGGTCATTGACCGGCTCAAGGAGGTGTACGGGCTGGCGCTCACAGCGGGGGACAGCCATCACCTCGAGAGCCCAGAAGAGGAGGACCTTCGTGGATCAGTGCGAGCGCGCGCGGTTGACCGGCACCATCGAGGTAGCCCTTCCCCCGGAACAGGCTTTCAGCCTTTTCACTCCCAGCGGTGAACGATCCTGGGTCGATGGGTGGGATCCGGAATTTCCCAGCCCCTCCCATGATGAGACCGAGCCTGGCTCGGTCTTCACGACCGAGCATGGCGGGCGGCGCACGACGTGGACGGTGGTGCGCCGCGAGTGGTTCGCGGCCATCGCCTACACATCCGTGACGCCCGGTGAGCGTGCTGGCCTCGTGTCGGTGACCCTCTCACCTGCCGGAGCTGGCACCACGGTGACGGTCAGCTACGACCTCACGGCACTGACTCCCCAGGCGAATCCCGCCCTCCGGGCCTTCGCCGCCCACTTCCATCCCTTCCTGGACGGGTGGCAGGATGCCATCTCCCGGAGCCTCGCCGGGAACCAGCGGCGGCGGCCGCACGCTGCCCGGGCGGAATCCGAGCACGGGACAGCCGCCTTCCCGGTCACCTGAGGGGCCGCCCAATCCGGCAAGACGGGTAGGCGTGAGGGCCGGCTCGCCCCGATCATGCGTCCTGGTGCATAAATATGCAATACTGCCGTGATGGAGCAGGCAGCGATCACACCCCGGGTCGGCGTCGCCGGAGCCACGGGATACGCGGGAGCTGAGCTGGTCAGACTGCTACTCGAGCATCCCATCGCGCAACTCACCCAGGTCAGCTCCCGCAGCCAGGCTGGCCGGATCCACAGAGAGGCGTGCCTGGGTTCCAGCTGCGATCTGGAGCTTACCGAGGAGCTCGATCCCACGACCCTCGAGGTGGTGATCTCGACACAGTCCGCTCTCGAAGCGGCCGCTCGGGCGAGCGCCTGGCTGGAGAGCGGCGCCCTGGTGATCGACGTCTCGGCGGACTTCCGCCTTCGGGATCCCGAGCTGTACCCCCGGTGGTACGGGAGAGAGCACCCTGCCCCGGGGCTCCTGCAGGAGGCGCAGCTCACCGTCCCGGAGCTGGGGCTGGGATCTCGCGATGGACGGATAGCTGCCCTCCCCGGGTGCTTCGCCACCGCCGCCATCCTGGCCACCGCCCCGGCACTCCGCTCCGGGCTGGTCCAGCCGTCGTTGGTGGTGGACGGCAAGACCGGGATCAGCGGGGCTGGCCGAGCCGCCGGGCAGGCCTACCTCTTCTCCGAGCTGGATGAGGCGGTGCTGCCCTATGCCGTGCCCGGACACCGCCACCAGCCGGAGATCCAGCAGGCGCTCTCGGAGCTGTCACACACCGCGGTGGCGGTCACCTTCGTGCCCCACCTGGTGCCCATGACCAGGGGGATCTGCGTCACCTGCTATCTGCCCTGGGAGGGCGGGCCGGCGCTGGACCGCGTGCTCCAGGAGTACCGGCAGGCGTACGGGGGCAGCCCCTTCGTGCATCTGGTGGAGGCCCCGGTCCCCACCAAGCTGGCCAGCCGGACGAACCACACCTTCATCCACCTGAACTCTCAGGGATCCCATCTGGTGGTCGAGGCGGTCCTGGACAACCTCGGGCGGGGAGCCGCCTGGCAGGCGGTGCAGGCGCTCAACTGGCGCCTGGGGCTGGACCCCACGGCCGGCATCGGCCGGGCGCCCCAATGGCCGTGAGCGAGCCGGCGACCCGCCCCTCGGCGGGCGTGACCATGGCCGCCGGCTTCAGCGCCGGCGTGGCCACGGCCGGCGTCCGGGACGGGAGCGTTGGCCGGCCCGACGTGGCGCTCCTGGTGTCCGACCGGGTGGCCACGGCCGCCGGCGTTTTCACCCGGAACCGGGTCAAGGCGGCTCCCGTGGTCGTGACCCAGCTCCACCTACGCCGGGGGACGGCCCGGGCCGTGGTGGTGAACAGCGGCAACGCCAACGCCGCCACCGGGTCGCGGGGCTTGGGGGACGCCCTGCGCATGGCCCAGGCCGCGGGCGACAGCGTGGACTGCGCCCCCCATGAGGTCCTGGTGGCCTCCACCGGGGTGATCGGGAGGCCCATGCCCATGGAGCGCATCGTGCCCGCGATCTCCCGCGCCGCCGCCGACCTCGGCCCGGGGCGAGGGGCGGACGCGGCCCGGGCCATCATGACCACCGACACTCGTCCCAAGGAGTCCGGGGCGGAGTTCATAGCGTTCGGGGTCCCCCATCACCTCGGGGGTATGGCCAAGGGCTCGGGGATGATCCATCCGGACATGGCGACCCTGCTGGCGTTCCTGACGACGGACGCTGAGGTCCCGGCGCCGGCGCTCCAGGAGCTGCTGGTCCGGGTGGTGGGGCGCACCTTCAACCGCATCAGCGTGGACGGCGACACCAGCACCAACGACAGCTGCCTGCTTCTCGCCAACGGCGCGGCCGGTTGCCCGCCCCTCACCCCGGGGACCGCCGGGTGGACGGAGTTCGAGGAGGCGTTGGACTCGGTCCTCGGCTCCCTGGCTGAGCAGGTGGTGGCGGACGGAGAGGGGGCGACTCGGGTGTTCGAGGTGCGGGTCTCGGGCGCCGCCAGCCCGGATGATGCCCTCCTCGCGGCCCGCTGCGTCAGCAGCTCCTCCCTGGTGAAGACCGCCATCCACGGCGGCGACCCCAACTGGGGCCGGGTGCTGGCGGCGGTGGGGCGCTCCGGCGCGGAGCTGGCCCTGGACCGCTGCCGGCTCGCCATACAGGGCGAGGAGCTGTTCACCCGGGGACAGGTGGTGCCCGGGGCGGTGGAGCGGGTGGCCCCCCGGCTTGTGGCCGAGCGGGTACTGATCGAGGTCAACCTGGGCGTGGGGGAGGCCGGGGCAAGCGCCCTGGGCTGCGACCTCAGCGCCGACTACGTGAGGATAAATGCCGACTACTCAACCTGAACTCACCCCGGTCATCCCCGACAGCCTGCGGGCCCAGGTTCTGGTGGAGGCATTGCCCTACATCCAGCGCTTTCACGGCCGCACCCTCGTCATCAAGCTGGGGGGCGCGGCCATGGAGGAGGCCTCAGCTCGCGATGCGGTTCTCCAGGACCTTGTGCTGCTGCGCTTTGTCGGCCTGCGCCCCGTTTTGGTGCACGGCGGCGGGCGTGAGATCACCGCGCTCTCGGACCGACTGGGTCTCGACACCCAGTTCGTGGCCGGGCTGCGGGTCACCGACGAGCCCACCATGGAGGTGGCCAAGATGGTCCTGACCGGCAAGATCACCCCGGACCTGGTGGCCGCCATTCACCGCCTCGGGGGCCGGGCCATGGGGCTCTCGGGGGAGGACGGGCCCACCATCCTGGTGCGGCGCCAGGTGGGTCCCAAAGGGGAGGACCTGGGGCTGGTGGGAGAGGTCCAGGAGGTCAACGCGGACCCGCTGCTGGGGATCCTGGAGCGCGGGATGATCCCGGTGGTGGCCTCGATCGGACTGGGCTACGACGGGCGCAGCTACAACGTCAACGCCGACTGGGTGGCGGCGGCGCTCGCCGAGGAGCTGGAAGCCGCCAAGCTGCTGCTCCTGACCGACGTGGAGGGGGTGCGCGGCCGCGATGGCCGGCTGCTCAGCCGGCTGCCCGTGGCGGAGGCGGAGCAGCTGCTCTCGGATGGCACCGCGAGCTCGGGGATGATCCCCAAGCTCCAGGCCGCCTGCCATGCCGCCCGGGCCGGGGTGGCCGTCCACATCATCGACGGAAGAGAGCCCCATTCCATCCTTCTGGAGCTGCTCACCGAGGCCGGGGTGGGCACCATGATCGACCCTCCGGAGGCCGCCTGAGGTGCCGTCGCTGGCGGAGCGCGAGGGGGCCCTGCTCTGCGACACCTACCGTCGGCTGCCCATCACCCTGGTTTCGGGTGAGGGCTGCTGGGTGCAGGCGGAGGACGGCCGGCGGCTGCTGGACCTGGTGGGGGGGATCGCCGTCAACGTCCTTGGGCACTGCCACCCCGAGGTGGTGGAGGCGGCCGGCCGGCAGCTCCGCCGGCTCATGCACACCAGCAACCTCTACCACACCGGAGAGCCGGTGGAACTGGCCGCGCGGCTGGTCCGAAGCGCCTTCCCGGGCCGGGTCTTCCTCTGCAACAGCGGCGCCGAGGCCAACGAGGCGGCCATCAAGATAGCCAGGAAGTGGGGACAGCTGCACCGCGGCGGGGCCCACACCATAGTCACGCTGGAGGGCGCCTTCCACGGGCGCACCCTGGGAACCCTGGCGGCCACCGGCAACCCCCACTACTCCGCGCCCTTCCAGCCGCTTCCGAATGGCTTCCTGCAGGTTCCGCGAGGTGACCTCGGCGCCGTGGAGGCGGCCCTCCGGGACCGGAGCCGGCCGGTGGTGGCGGTGATGGCCGAGCCCATCCAGGGCGAGAGCGGGGTGCACCCGCTCGGGGACCAGTACCTCAGGGGGCTGCGCGAGCTCTGCGACCGGCATGAGGCGCTCCTGATCCTGGATGAGGTCCAGTCGGGGATGGCGCGCACCGGCAGCTGGTGGGCCCACCAGCCGGCGGGCGCGGTGCCGGACGTCATGACCGCGGCCAAGGGGCTGGGCGGGGGCCTACCCCTGGGGGCAGTGCTGGTGGCCGGCCGGGCCGACGTCCTGGAAGCGGGCGATCACGGGAGCACCTTCGGGGGCAACCCGGTCGCCTGCGCGGCCGGGAGCGCGGTCTTCGAGGTCATCGGCCGGGACCGGCTCTGGGAGAGGGCGGCCACCGTGGGGGACCAGCTTCGGGAGGGGATCCTGGGGCTGGCCCAGAGGGGGCTGCCGGTGTCCGAGGTGCGGGGCAGGGGGCTGCTCCTGGGGGTGGGCCTCGACCGACCGATCGCCCCCCTGGTGGTTCAGGAGGCGCTGGCCCAGGGGGTGCTGCTCAACGCCATCGGTGACCGGACCATCCGTCTCGCCCCCCCGCTGGTCATCTCGGACGACGAGGTCGAGTTGGCCGTGGCGCGGCTGGCCGGGGCGCTGGAGCGCGCGGGGACCGCCAGTTGACCTCCGCCGAAGCCAGGCGGGAGCGCCAGGCGGCCATCCTGGAGCTGCTGCGCACCCGCCCGGTGCGCACCCAGGAAGAGCTGGCCGACGAGCTTCACCGCCGTCGGATCGCCGCCGACCAGACCACGATCAGCCGGGACCTGCGCCAGCTCGGCGTCCTCAGGGCGGCCATGGGGTCCGAGCGGCGATACCTCGCCCCCGCCGAGCCCGAGCCCCAGGGCCGACTTCTGCAGCTCCTGGCCCTCCAGCTCCTGGAGATCGACGTCGTCGGATCCATGGTCATCCTGCACACCCCCAGCGGAGCCGCCCAGGTGGTGGCGCTGGCGGTGGACTCCCTCCGGCTGCCCCAGGTGGCCGGGACGGTGGCCGGCGACGACACCATCTTCGTCCAGGCGCGCTCGGCCCGCGACGCCAAGACCGTGGTGGAGCGGCTGCGCCATGCCTGTGAGGAGAACTCCGTCCCGTCACCGGCGCAACCAGCCAGAGGAGGATGAGACTGTGACCACCGAACGGCCCCGCTGCGTTCTGGCGTTCTCAGGGGGCCTGGACACCACTGTGGCCGTCCACTGGCTCACCCACGAGAGGGGCTTCGAGGTCGTGACCCTCTCCGCAGACCTGGGGGAGACCGAGGACACCGAGGCGCTGCAGCGCCGGTCCCTGGCCGCCGGGGCCGTGGCGGCGCATGTGGTGGACGCCAAGGAGCTCCTGGTCTCCAACTTCATCTGGCCCACCCTTCAGGCTGGGGCGATGTACCAGGGGGTGTACCCCCTGGCCACCGCGCTGGGGCGCCCGCTGATCGCCCGGCTCCTGGTGGAGGTGGCTCGAGAGGTGGGGGCCAGCGCCGTCGCCCACGGCTGCACGGCGAAGGGGAACGACCAGGTCCGCTTTGACGTGGCGGTGGGGGCGCTGGCTCCGGCGCTGCAGGTGGTGGCCCCCCTCCGCGAGTGGAGCATGGGGCGGAGCGAGGAGATCGCCTACGCCGCCGCCCACGGGCTCGAGGTCCGCGCGACCGTGGAGAGTCCCTACAGCATCGACGCGAACCTCTGGGGGCGCAGTGTGGAGACGGGGATCCTGGAGGACCCCTGGGTCTCCCCGCCGGAGTCCGCATACGAGTGGACCGCGGCCCCAGAGTCCGCACCGCCGGAGGGGGCCGAGGTCGAGATCCACTTCGAGGCGGGCATTCCCACCCGGCTGGACGGAGAGGAGTTGTCCGGAGTAGAGCTGGTGGAAGGGCTCAATCGTCTGGGGGGCGCCCACGGGGTGGGCCGGATCGACCACGTAGAGGACCGGCTGGTGGGCATCAAGTCGAGGGAGATCTATGAGGCGCCGGCCGCGGTGGTGCTGGACATGGCCCACCGGCAGCTGGAGGCCCTCACCCTGCCCCGGGACGTGCTGCGCTTCAAGCGGCTGGTGGCGGACGAGTGGGCCCAGCTGACCTATGACGGCCTCTGGTTCTCCCACCTGCGGCAGAGCCTGGGCGCCTTCGTGGCCAGCACCCAGCCGCTGGTCACAGGCGAGGTGCGGCTGCGCCTCCGCCAGGGGGCGCTGACGGTGCTGGGCCGGAGCAGCCCGAGCTCCCTCTACCGGCGGGAGCTGGCCACCTACGAGCGCCAGGACGACCGCTTCCAGCACCAGGCGGCCACCGGCTTCCTCTCCATCTTCGGACTGCCCCTGCGGACCCAGGCCCAGGTCCAGGGGCGCCTCTGGGAGGACTCCCGTCCGCTCCTGCAATCGGCGCCCCGGGGGATCGCCGCCGCCCCCGGGTCCGAGGAGCCGGGTGCCTCCGGGGGCTGACCCGAGGACGGGTGGGCGCGTCCACCCCAAGGCGTGGAGCGGCCGGCTGCAGGGCCCGACCGACCCGCTGCTGGAGCGCTACTCCACGTCCGTTCAGGAGGACCTTGCCCTTGCCGAATTCGACATCCGCGGTTCGGAGGCGCACGCCGGCCGGCTCGTCCGGGCCGGGCTCATCCGGCCCGGTGATCACAGGCAGCTGCTGGCCGGGCTGGAGCAGATCGCCAGCGAGGTGCGCTCAGGGACCTTCGAGCCGCGGCCCGAGGACGAGGACATCCACATGGCGGTGGAGCGCCGGCTGGCTGAGCTGATTGGAGAGCCCGCCCTTCGGCTGCACACCGGGCGGAGCCGCAACGACCAGGTGGCCCTGGACCTCCGGCTCTGGACGAGAGCTGCGGCTGTCAGGCTCTCCCAGGGGGTGCTCGGGTTGGAGGGGGTGCTCCTCCGCCGGGCACGGCGGGAGCGGGAGACCCTGCTGCCGGGATACACCCACCTCCAGAGGGCGCAGCCGGTGACCCTGGCGCATCACCTGCTGGCGTATTTCGAGATGCTGGAGCGGGACCGGGAGCGGCTCCAGGAGCTCCACCGGCGGGCCGGGCTCTCCCCCCTGGGGGCGGGCGCCCTGGCCGGCTCCACCCTGCCCCTGGACCGCCGGCATGCTGCCCGTGAGCTGGGGCTACTGGCGCCTACGGCCAACAGCCTGGACTCGGTCTCCGACCGCGACTTCGCCCTGGAGCTTCTCTTCGCCAGCGCCCTCATCGCCGTCCACCTCTCGCGGCTGGCGGAGGACCTCATCCTCTGGAGCACTGCCGAGTTCGGCTTCCTGGAGCTGCCCGACCGCTGGTCGACGGGGTCCAGCCTCATGCCCCAGAAGAAGAACCCCGACCTGCTGGAGCTGGTGCGGGGGAGGGCCGCGCGGCCGGTGGCCGCGCTCTTGGGCCTCCTGATGGTCCTCAAAGGGCTCCCGCTCAGCTACAACCGCGACCTCCAGGAGGACAAGTCCCACCTCTTCCCCGCCGTGGCGTCGGTGGAAGCCAGCCTGGAGGCCCTGGCGGGGATGCTGGCGGAGGTGTCATTCAACCGGCAGAGGATGGCCGAGGCGGCCTCCGACCCCGTCCTGCTGGCCACCGATCTGGCGGAGCGGCTGGTGCACGAGGGGGTCCCCTTCCGTCGCGCCCACGAGCTGGTGGGAGGGCTGGTGAGCCGGGCCGAGGGTGAGGGGCGAGGCCTCGAGCTGGTTCTGCGCGAGAGCTGGCGGGAGATGGGCTTCGCCGACGATCCCACCGGCCTGCTGGACCCTCGGACCTCCCTGGCCGCCCGGGAGCAGCCCGGGGCCCCCGGGCCAGTGGCCCAAAGCGCCGCGCTGCGGCAAGCGGCGGCGCAGCTGCGCCGCGGGCGCGCCTGGGTCCGGCGGCAGACCGGCTGAGAGAGGGCCGGCTCCTCGGGGAGCCCGGCTTGCTACGATCACTCGGCAGCGCCAGCTCCACCGGGACCAGGGATGTACCGTCAGATCTATCTTCCGCTGGACAACTCCGACCACTCCAACGCCGCCTGCGAGGTGGCGATCCGGCTGGCCCGGGCCAGTTCCGCGGAGGTCGTCGGGAGCCATGTGTACGCGGCCCGGCTCCACGATTACCGCTTCAAGCAGATGGAGTACACCCTTCCCGCCGAATACCAGGACGAGGTGGAGCTCCAGCGCCAGCGGAAGATCCACGACAGCCTGATCACCACCGGGCTCAACCTCATCTCCGACTCCTATCTCCAGGCTGCCCAGCGGCGCTGCCTGGAGGAGGGGATCACCTTCACACCCAAGACCTTCGACGGCAAGAACTGGGAGGTGTTGGTCCAGGACATCGAGCAGAACCCGTACGACCTGGTGGTCATGGGGGCGTGCGGTCTGGGCCAGGTGAAGGAGACTCAGATCGGCACCTGCGTCGACCGGGTGGTCCGACGCGCCCACCGGGACACCCTGGTGGTCCGCCACCGCGAGGGCCGTGACCCGCTGTCCGGGCCGATCGTGGTCGCCGTGGACGGCTCCCCCCAGTCCTTTGCCGGGCTGCGCTCGGCTCTGGAGATGGGACGCCTTCTGGAGCTGCCGGTGGAGGCCGTCTCGGTGTACGACCCCTACCTCCACTACGTGCTCTTCAACGGGATCGTGGGGGTCCTCTCCGAGGAGGCCAGCAAGGTCTTCCGCTTCAAGGAGCAGGAGGCGCTCCACGAGGAGATCATCGACACCGGGTTGGCGATGATCTACTCCTCTCACCTCAAGGTGGCCAAGGAGGTCGCCCGGGCCGAGGGTTATGACCTGCCCATCACCCTGCTGGACGGCAAGGCCTTCGAGCAGGTGCTGCGCTACGTGCGGGAGCGGGATGCCAGCCTCCTGGTGGTGGGGCGGATCGGGGTGCATTCCGACCAGGGGATGGACATCGGCGGGAACAGCGAGAACCTTCTGCGACTGGCACCCTGCAGCGTCCTCCTCTCCTCGCGCACCTACGTCCCCCCGATCGACGTCCGCGGCGAGGCCCAGGTGGTGTGGACCCCGGAGGCCAACGAGGTGCTGGAGCGGATCCCCTGCTCCGCCCAGGGGCTGTCGCGCACGGCGGTGCTGCGCTGGGCCATGGAGCGGGGCCACTCCATAATCTCCCAGAACCTTGTGGTGTCGGCGCTCGGCGACATCCTGCCCCCTGAGGCCTCGGCGGCCATCGGGATCGAGGTCAGCCACCGCCCGGCCGACGACGCCGAGGTTCACGTCTGCCGAGATTGCGGCTACACAGCCCGGGGGGTGCTCCCGGTGGAGTGCCCGGTCTGCGGGGGTACCAGCGACCTCTTCGCCCGGGTGGACCGGGAGGGGATTGCCCAGGCGGCGCTGGCCGAGGGGGAGGTCACCGAGGAGCTCACCTTCGACAACCGCAAGATCGGGTGGTCGATGGAGGCGCGCACGCTGCTCCATGAGATGCCGGCGGGGTATCTGCGCCGGCGGATCAAGGCCAAGATCGAGAAGGTGGCCCGGACCCGCCGGCTGGCCGTGGTGACCCTGGAGGTGGCGGAGCCGCTGATCGCCCCGGAGCTGGGCCGGGCGGCCAACGCTCAGCCCCACCGCACCCCGCTGGAGGGGGCCGCCCCCGGCTCGGGCGACCTGCCCGGATTCGAGGAGGCGGCCGGCGAGGCCGGCCCCGTCGATCAGGCCCTCCTGCGGTACGCCGCCGGAGGCCCGGGTGGACGTTACGTTCCGCGGGAGGCATCCCCCACGGTGGCTCGTCTGCGGCCCCGTGAGGAGGGGACCACACCAGGGGCGTCGTGCCCGGTGGACCATGGGCCCGCCCCGGCCCCGGCCGTCTGCCCGGTGCCGCACGGGGAGCCCCAGGCGGAACCTCTACCGAAGGCGCGCCCGGTGACGGCCGTCCCGGCCGACTGAGCTCAGCCTGCCCCGGACCCGGTCAACTCCCGGACCGGGCCCAGGGCCCGGAGCAGCTGGTCCGAGTTCACTACCGCGCCCAGCCGGGGAAAAACCCGCTCCTCGCAGTGCCTTCCGGCCTCGGCGCTGTCGGCGGTGGCGCAGTCGGAGACCAGCAGCACCCGGTAGCCGCGGTCGAACGCGGAGCGGGCCGCGGACTCCAGTCCCCAGTTGGTGTGGAAGCCGGTGAGCGCCAGGGTGTCCACGCCCCGGGAGCGCAGGAGGGCGTCCAGCTCGGTGGATGCGAAGGGATCCATCGTGCGGCACCCGGAGATCAGCAGGTCCCCGGGGTGGGGCACGGCGACCGAGCTCCGGGCGGCGCCCGCGGGCACCCCGTCCAGGAGCCTTCCCAGCCGGGATGCCTCCTGGGCAGCCAGGGCGGCGTCGCATGGCCAATCCCGCCCGCACTCCAGGCAGACCGGTCCCTCGTCCCGGTAGCCCACCCGGTGGCGGTGCCGCAGCCGCTCCAACCAATCGCGGCCGCGCTCCGCTGGCGCCTGAGGCCAGGCGTCCGCCTCCTCTTGGAGTCCGGGGAACTCCCGCTCCAACTGGCGGTAGGGGACGAGGACGACCAGCGTCCCCAGGGCCCGAACTCCCTCCAGGAGCCGCCCGAGGTTTACCGCCTTCTCCGGCTCCATCTCACCGGTGGCGAGGCGTGCCTCGGAGTGCCCATCCGGTCCCAGCCGCCAGGACCTCGCCTCCATCACCAGCAAACCGAGCCGTCGCGCCGGCATCGCTCCATCCATCGTCGCCCACCTCCTGGTCGGTCCCGCCCCTCGGATGTAAACGGTGGGCCCCAGCCGGACGCCGGCCCAGGGAGATACCCACCGCCGTGCGGCGGGCGTAATCACCCGGGGGGCGGGCCGCCCAGCGGCCCGGGCCCTCGGCCGAGGACTGAGGCCGCGAGGAGCTCGACGGGGTGCAGCACCGGAAGCTCCTCTCCCAGCCCCGAGAGGGCGGCGCGCAACTGGAGCAGGCAGCCCGGGTTTCCCGCCGCCAGCACCTGGGGAGCCGCCGCCAGCACGGACTGCGCCTTGCGCCTACCGAGGTCGCGGGCGGCGGCCGGGGCCGTGAGGTTGTAGGTCCCAGCGCTCCCACAGCAGATCTCCGGCTCCGCCAGCTCCACAAGCTCCAGTCCGGGAATCCACCCCAGGACGTGCCGCGGTGCGGAGCGTATCCCCTGGGCCTGGCTCAGGTGGCAGGCGTCGTGGTAGGCGACCCGCAGCGGCAGCTCATGGAGGACGGCGGGGGGCCCCAGCTCCTCCAGGATCTCGGAGATGTCCCTGGCCTTGGCCGCTACCCGAGCGGCGGCCAAAGCCAGCCGCGGGTCGTCCTCCAGGAGCCGGCCCAGCTCCTTGAGCAGGGCTCCACACCCGGCGGCGTTGACCGCTATGCGGTCCACCCGGGGGTCGTCGAAGAGCTCCACCAGCCGGCGCGCCCGGCCCAGCGCCGGACCCTCCTGGCCGGCGTGGAACTCCAGCGCTCCACAGCAGCCCTGGCCCGGGGGCACCTGGACCTCCGCCCCGGCCGCCGCCAGGGCCACCGCCGTCGCCTCGTTGACCGCGGGGAAGGACACCCGCTGCACGCATCCCCCCAGCAACGCCACCCGCATGCGCACCCTGCCCTCCGGTCGCCGGGGAGCCGGCAGCCGCCGCAGCAGCTGCCGCGCATCGGCAGGGAGGGAGAGCAGCCGTGCCGCGGTCCCGAGCCCTCCGGGGAGCCGCTCTGCGACGCCCGGAGCCAGCCGGCCGGCTCCCCAGGCGGCGAGCGCCCCCAGCCGGAGGACGGTGGGGTGAGGGAGGGCTGTCAGCATGGCCCGGCGCCAGGTGCGCTGCCCCAGCGGCCGGCGGAAGCGGCGCTCCACCTGCTGCCTGGTGCTCTCCAGAAGCAGGTCGTAGCGGACCCCCGAGGGACATGCGGGAACGCAGGCCAGGCAACCCAGGCAGGCGTCGAAGTGGGCCACCATCTCTGCGGTGAGCGGCCGCTCACCCTTGGCCGCCAGATCCATCAGCAGGATGCGGCCTCGGGGCGAGTCCATCTCCTCGCCCCAGAGCTGGTAGGTGGGGCAGGCGGGGAGGCAGAAACCGCAGTGGACGCAGTCCGAGAGCAGCTCCGGGTCCGGGGGATGGTCGGAGTCGAAGGCCGAGTGTTCCGCCGCATGCCGGGGCCTACCCCGAGGGGTCGGCGGGAGTGAGCGGGGCGGGGCGCTCATTCCGGCCCCCGCCCGGGAGCGAGGGTGAGGTTGGGGTCAAGGGCCTGCTTGACCTCCAGGGCCAGCAGGGCCGCCACCGGGTCCGCGGGCCGGAGCGGCGGCGCCATCTGGGCCGTGCT
>JAJYWQ010000014.1:15475-22527 GCA_021791415.1 bacterium
AGGGTGAGCCCCGCCTCGGCCACGCAGGTGAGGTCTCCGGGCTCATGCTCGACAAGGCGGTTCAGCGCCGTGGTCTCTATGACCAGATCGCAGCGAGTGGGAGCGCGCCCCCAGCCTGACTTGGTTCCGCCCCCGCGCACCACGACGGCGAGACGGCGCGAGTTGGCGAACGCCAGGACCTCGGCCAGCGCCTCGGCACTCTTCGGGCGCACCCTGGGTGTCGGTGATGGGCCGCCTCCCCCGTTCGCAGCGGGCGCCACCGAGTCCTTCCCCAACAGGGCCTCGAGTGCGGCTTCCAGGCTCCTCACAGCCGCTGCATGGCCCCGCTCAGCTCCAGGGGATGGGGCCGGTAGATGCCCGGATGCTCGCCGCACAGGCGGGGGGTGGGCAGCACCTTGCCGGGGTTGGCAGTGCCCGCAGGGTCGAACGCCCGGCGCACCAGGTGCATCACCCTCTGGTCGTCGGGGGAGAAGAGCTTGGGCATCTGGCAGACCTTGTCGCGGCCCACCCCGTGCTCGCCGGTGAGCGACCCCCCCGCCTCCAGGCACAGCGAGAGGATGTCCTCGGCCAGCCGCTTGGCCCGCTCCGGTCCCTCGGGTGCGCGGCGGTCGTAGAGGATGAGGGGATGCAGGTTGCCGTCCCCGGCGTGGAAAACGTTGGCCACCTTCAGCCCGTGGCGGCCCTCCAGCTCCCGTATCCCTCCCAGCACCCGGGCCAGCTGGGAGCGAGGCACCACGCCGTCCTGGACGTAGTAGTCGGGGCTCACCCGACCCATGGCTGAGAAGGCGCCGCGCCGCCCCTTCCATAGGAGGGCGCGCTCCGCCTCGTCCTTCGCCACCCGCACCTCGCTGGAGCCGCTGCTCTGGCAGATCTCCAACACCTGGCGGAACAGCGCCTCGCACTCGGATTGGGGGCCGTCCAGCTCCACCAGGAGGGCCGCCCCGCAATCAGGGTACCCGGCGTGCATGGCGAACTCCACCGCCTCGATGGTGGCCCTGTCCATCATCTCGATGGCGGCGGGCAGGACTCCGGCGGCGATGATCTGGGCCACGGCCTCACCGGCGGCGTCCGTGGAGGGGAAGGCGGCCAGCAGGGTCTGGACCCGCTGGGGGATGGGCAGGACTCTGAGCGTGATTTCGGTCACGATCCCCAGGGTCCCCTCACTGCCCACCACCACCCCGAGAAGGTCGTACCCCGGGCTGTCGGGCACCGCCGACCCCAGGTGGGCGACCTCGCCGTCGGGAGTGACCAGGGTGACCGCCACGACGTGGTTGGTGGTGAATCCGTACTTGAGGCAGTGGGCGCCGCCGGAGTTCTCGGCGACGTTGCCCCCGATGCTGCAGACCCTCTGGCTGGAGGGATCTGGCGCGTACAGGTAGCCGAAGGGAGCCACCACCCGGCTGACCTCCAGATTGGGCACCCCGGGCTGGACCACCACCCGCTCGTTGTCCAGGTCCAGCCGGAGGACCTCTCGCATCCGGCTGAGGCCGATGACGATCCCGTCCTCCACGGGCAGGGCTCCACCGGAGAGCCCGGTGCCGCTGCCCCGGGCCACGAACGGGACGCGGGACCGGTGGCAGATGCGAACCACCTGCACCACCTCGTCCGTGCTGGAGGGGAGGACGACAGCGCGGGGCACGGCCCGCCAACCGGTGAGGCCATCGCACTCGTAGGTGCGCAACTGGTCGGGATCGGTCAGCACCCACCGGCCACCCACCGCCCGGCGAAGCGCATCCAGCAGTTCCTGGTCCAGCGGGGCATCGACGCGGTCCACCGGCACATCCTAGGCCGCCCGCCGGACGCATGCTGCTGCCGTCCGGGCACATCTTGATATCATCCGCATATCCGAATAAGTGATCCGGGAGGACGGCCGATGAGCCGCAGCGTCGATCCGAGGTTCACTCTGGAGGTCGCGGGCATGACCTGCGACGACTGTGCTCACCACGTCTCCGAGGCCCTAACCAGCGCCGGGGCGCTTGAGGTCGCCGTGGACTGGCGGGAGGGGCAGGCTCGCTTCTCACGCCCCGACAGCGTGTTGGAGCAGACGCTCCGGGCCGCTGTCGAGGCCGCCGGCTACCGCCCGGGGGCCCTGGCTCGCTTTGGTGACCCGGCTTCCCGGGCGGCTCCGGGGACGGACTTCGACCTGCTCGTGGTGGGCTCGGGGTCCGCGGCCTTCGCCGCCGCCATCCGGGCGGCCGAGAAAGGGCTGCGCGTGGGCATGGTGGAGCAGGGGACCCTGGGTGGCACCTGCGTCAACGTGGGTTGCGTGCCCTCCAAGGCCCTGATCCGGGCCACCGAGGCCTTCTGGGCGGCCGGGCACCACCCCTTCGCCGGGGTGCGGACCTCGGCGGCGGCCCCGGACCTCCGGGCCATGGTGTCCCAGAAGGACGAGCTGGTCGCCGAGCTTCGCTCCGCCAAGTACCAGGCCCTGGTGGCCGACTACGGATTCGAGGTGATTTCCGGGCACGGCCGCTTCGCAGGTCCCGGGAAGGTCCAGGTGGCCGGGCGGACCCTCACGGCCCGGACCTTCCTGGTGGCCACCGGATCCTCCCCAATCGTGCCGCCGATCAAGGGCCTGGAGGAGGGCGGCTTCCTGACTTCCACGACTGCTCTCCAGCTCACCGCGGTCCCTGCGCGGCTTGCCGTCATCGGGTCGTCGGCGATCGGCCTGGAGCTCGGCCAGCTCTTCCTCCACCTGGGAGCCCAGGTGACCTTCATCGACGTGGCCGAGCGGGTGGCGCCCTTGGAGGAGCCCGAGGCGGCGGCCCGGCTCGGGCAGCTCCTGCAGGAGGAGGGGGCGCGGGTTCTGGCCCCGGCCGAGGTCGTCGAGGTGGTGTCCGGACCCACAGGCCAGGTGCTGCGGGTCCGCTCCGCCGCCGGTGAGGAGAAGGTGGAGGTGGACCGCATCCTGGTCGCCATCGGCCGCTCCCCCAACACCGATGGGTTGGGGCTGGAACTGGCCGGGGTCGAAGTCGACAGGCGGGGCGCCGTCGTGGTCGACTCCCACCTGCGCACCTCCAACCCGCGCGTGTTCGCCGCCGGGGACGTGACCGGTGGGCCCCAGTTCGTTTACGTCGCCGCCTATGAGGGCCAGCTCGCGGTGGGGAACGCCCTTTTGGGCGACGACCGCGAGGTGGACCTCCTCGGGCTGCCGCGGGTCACCTTCACCTCCCCTCAGCTGGCCTCGGCCGGCCTCACCGAGGCAGAGGCCCGGGCCGGGGGGATGGAGGTCGCGACCACCCTCCTGCCCCTTGCCGCCGTCGCCCGGGCGGTGGTCAACCGGGACACCCGGGGGCTGGTGAAACTGGTGGCCGAGGCCGGCAGCGGGCGGCTGCTGGGGGCCACGGTCCTGGCGGACGGAGCGGGGGACGTGATCTCGGCTGCCGTCCTCGCCATTCGTCATGGGATCACGACATCCGAGCTGGCGGCGACCCTCCATCCCTACCTCACGATGTCGGAGGGCCTCAAGCTGGCCGCCCAGTCGTTCACCCGGGATGTGGCGAGGCTCTCATGCTGCGCGGCCTGACCCCGGCCATGCCAGGTGGGGGGGCACCCGGCAGGCCCCGTCCTGGGCTTATCCCGGCCGACCCCGAAGGTAGGCGGCTGGTGGCCAAGTTCTTCCGTGCCCTGGGTGACCCCACCCGGCTGGCGCTCCTGGAGTTCTGCGCCAGCGGCGAGCGCCAGGGGACGGAGTGCGTGCGCCATGTCCAGCTGTCCCAGGGGCGGGTGGCCACCCACCTGGCCTGTCTTGTGACCTGCGGGCTGCTGACCGTCCGCCGTGAGGGGCGCTCCGCCCTCTACTCGATCCGTGACCCGAGGGAGCTCGAGCTGCTCCGCTTGAGCCAGGCGCTCGTAGCGGAGCAGGCGGAGGAGATAGCGTCCTGCACCCGGGTGGCAACATCCCCAGGCTGAACGTGCAGTGGGGGGCCGCCGGCCCCCCACTGCGTCACTACCGGTCCCCGGGGGCCGGCGGGGAGAAGTGCGCCTACGGTCGGCCCAAGACCGAAAGCCCGTTGTTCGCTTCCCGCCGGCGCTGCCGGACATCTCCCCTGAGCCAGATCGCGGCACCCATCCCCGAGATCTCGCAGATCAGGGCGACCGCCCCTCGCAGCCCCACCGCCTCGCCCTGACCCAGGAGGAGCCCGGGGCTGAACGGCTCGGGCTTGGCGAAGGGCAGCCCGATGAGGACGTTGAAGGCGTAGAAGAAGATGAGGGCGGCGTCGACGGCCACCACCAGGTCCAGGGCCCAGCGGCGCGGCCGGGCCAGCAGCAGCACCGCCAACGCCGCCTGGGCCACGCCGAATCCGGCGGTCCCGAGCCCCAAGAGAAGCGTCTGCCCCAGGTGCTCACCGAGGATGTCGAAATGGATCCAGGCGGCCACCGCCAGCGATCCGGCCAGTGCCACGCGCGGCCAGGTGCCCCGCGGGAGTCGTCCTGCCCCCGGTCGCAGCACCAGGATCCCGGTGAGGAGCAGCAGCCCACCGCCGGCAGCCACCGCGGGCCCGGGTCCCGCCGAGGGAGCCGCCAGGGGGCCCACGGCCCCTGGGTCACTGACGAAGTGAACGATCCGCCACCAGTCGAAGGCGCTCACGGCCACGATGGCCATGGCCATCGCCGCCGCCAGCCGGCGGACCGACGCCGGTCGTCCAAGGCGCTCGTACCAGGCCAGGAGCAGCGCGGTCCCAACCGCCAGCCCGACCAGGAAGAAGCCGTCCGCTCCGATGCCGGTCACGGTGGTGAGCCCGCGGAACAGGGTCACCCAGGGGAGTAGGGCGCCGGCCACCACCGCCGCGGCTCCCGCGCCCGCCGCCGACCAGGAAGCGAGGGGGACGGCCAGGGGGCGGCCGTGGCCGCCCCCCAGCACCATGTCAGTGGCCGACGACATTGAAGAACAGGAACAGGTTGGAGGGAATGGTCGGGCTGACCTCGCCCTGAGCCTGCATCTGGGTGAGCGTGGAGAGGCTGGCTCCGGAGGTCAGCTTTGTCCAGGCGCTCTCGTTGGGGACCGCGACCACGTCGATCTTCCACCAGCCCCCGCCGGTTCCGTCGAGGATGTGGCTGTGGGCCGGCAGGGGGATGTCACCGTACCCGGAACCGAAGACCTGGGAGAGGTCCAAGGTGGTCGGGTGGTTCACGCACTCGCCCACGATGGGGCACTGCGGCGCGGGAGTGGGATTGGTGAACAGGGGAACGACCACATACAGGGTCTGCATGTTGGTGATGCTCTGCCCGTCCGGCCCGGTCGTGGCCGCCGCGCCGACCTCGCAGCCGCTGCTGGACATCGGCTGGTACGAGCCGGCGGCCCCGCAGAAGAACTCCCGGGGGTACTGGATCTGGACCGTGGTCCCGTTCACGTAGGCGGCGGTGGTGGCCTGCGAGACCGGGAGGGTCCCGGACGGGCCGCCCCCCGCCGCCAGTGCCGTTCCGCCGACGAAGAGCGCCGAAATCCCGAAGGTCACCGCCGCCACCAGCACCCCGAACAGCCGGGGCCGCTGGCCCAGTCTTTCTCGCATCGACATCGCTGCACGCTCCTCCTGGGTGCCATGCACCCCATCCTTTGATCGCCTCAGGCAGCTTCACCTGAGGTCTGCTGTGGGGGGATACGCAGTCCGGGCGGTGGCGGATCAATCCGGCCTTGGTCCGGGGATGACCCCCTCTGATCCGGATCCGGCCGGTTCGCGTACCCCCAAGGGGATGGCGATGGCGCAAGCTGCAGTGGACGTGGCGGAAGATGAGATTCGGGACACGGACGCCCAGTTGATGTGGCGCCTGCGCTCGGGGGACGAGGGCGCCCTGGGACAGCTGTACGACCGGCACGCTTCCCTGGCATTCGGCCTGGCACTCAGGATGGTTCGCGATCGGGCGGCTGCCGAGGAGGTGGTCCAGGACACCTTCCTCACCCTCTGGCGACAGGCGGCCCACTATGCCCCCGACCGGGCCAGTTGTCGCAGCTGGATCTGCACCATCGTCCGCTCCCGGGCCATCGACCGGCTGCGCCGCTCCGCCTCCAAGGAGGCGCGGGACGCCCAGCTGGCGGACGACCTGGCCGGGCTGTGCGACACCTGGCAGCTGGCCGATGAGTCACTCCGGGCGCAGGCGGTGCACCGGGCCGTGGATGGCCTGCCCCAGGAGCAGCGACAGGTGCTTGAGCTAGCCTACTTCCTGGGGTTGTCCCAGACCGAGATCAGTGAGCGCACCGGGGCACCGCTTGGCACGGTGAAGGGCCGGACCCGGCTCGCGCTGCAGCGCCTCAGGGCGGAGCTTGCCGGCGCGACCCAGCCGGAGGAGGTTGACCGCTGATGCCAGAGGACGGTCGCACGCCGCTCAGCTGCGCCGATGTCTCCGAGCTGCTCTACGCCTACGTGCTGGACTCCCTCGAGGCGGAGTCCGCGGTCCAGCTCCGCGAGCACCTGGCCGGGTGCTCCGACTGCCGTGCCGAGGCCGCGGAGCTCAGTTCGGCGGTGGCGGCGCTGGCGGAGCAGGTGACCCCGGTTCCGCCCCCGCCCCAGCTGCGCGGCAGGGTTCTCGCCGCGGTCCAAGCGGAGCGCCTGGCCCCGTCTGTGCCGGCCGCCCCCCGTCCGCGGGCGTCGCGGCCCTCCTGGCTCGGCGTCGCGGCGGCGCTCCTCCTGGCGGTGGGCGCCGGCAGCTGGGGGCTGGCGGAGCACCTGGCGGGTGCCGGCCCGGCGCAGGGAGCGGCCGCCATCACCCCGGTGGAGCAGCTGATCGCGTCGGGCCGGGCCCAGGTCGTGCCCCTCTCGCCGGTGCCGGGATACTCGGGCAGGGCGGCGCTGGTGACGGCCGGGTCGCGTGGCGCCTACCTGCTTCTCACCGGGGTGCCCAAGCTCTCCGGGGAGCGCTCCTACACTCTCTGGTTTCTCCAACCCGGCCAGCCTCTCTCATCGCCCCTGGCAGTGGTGGAGGTGACAGGCCCGGGTGCCTACCGCCTCCCCGAAGGGCCCAAGGGATACGGGGCGGCGGCGGTCACCAGGGAGCCATTGCGCAGCGACCGGACGCCCAGAGGGCCAGTTCTGCTCTCCAGCAAGCTCTAGCTC
>JAJYWQ010000023.1 GCA_021791415.1 bacterium
CCGCCCTGGGCTCCACCTGGCGCCGGCCAGCCGCGGTCGGCGAACTGTCCCACGGGCTCGTCGAATGCCGGCAGAGGACCGCATCCCCTGTGGTGTCGCTTCCAGGTCCAGCGAGGACCCCGAACCGGCCGCATCGTCCGGGGGATTCGGAGACCCGGCATCGGGGCCATGTCCGAGGTATATTATGCGACCGACAGTCGGTCGGTTAATGGGGCAACGCCTTGACCAGGACGGTGAACACCGAGAAGCGCGAGATCCGACGGGAGGCCTTCGTCCTCTCCGGGCTCCGGCTCATACAGACCAAGGGCTACGAGCAGATGAGCGTCCAGGACGTCCTAGACGACCTGCATGCCTCGAGGGGCGCCTTCTATCACTACTTCACCTCGAAGCGGGCTCTGCTGTCGGCCGTGATGGACCACGTGGTGACCGCCGCCTTGGGGGCCGTGGCTCCGGTCGCCGCTGAGCCAGGAAGGTCGGCTGTTTCCAAGTTGGAGGGAGTATTCACCGGAATCGCCGGATGGAAGGAGGACCGCCGCGACCTGATGCTGGCGCTCGTGCGGGTTTGGTACTCGGACGACAACGTGCTCACCCGGGACAAGCTGCGGGCCTCCCTGATGGCCTCCCTCGTCCCCATGCTGGCGGAGATCATCGCCCAGGGCGTCGAGGAGGGCGTGATGTCGGCCGGCTCCCCGGACGGTGCGGCTCGTGCCCTGGTCTCCCTCGTCCTTGGTGCCCAGGACGCGGTCATCGAGCTGTTCTTGGCCGCCCAGGAGGGTGAGGTCCTCTTCCAGGCCGTATCGGGGGTGGTGGCCGGGTACACCGAGGCCATGGAGCGTGTCCTGGGGCTCTCCCCTGGGTCCCTCAAGCTGTTCAACGAGGAGAGGCTTCGTCCCTGGTTCGTTGCCGGGAAGGATGAGGTCTCCCGATCGGTGCCAGGAGGTAGCTGAGCATGGCTTTTGCGATCCGCACCGAGGGGCTCACCAAGGACTACGGGCAGGAACACGGCCTCTTTGACCTCGACCTGGAGGTGGGTGCAGGAGAGGTGTTCGGCTACCTGGGGCCCAACGGGGCCGGGAAGACCACCACCATCCGGCTCCTCATGGACATGGTCCGTCCCACCCGTGGGCGAGCTGAGATCTTCTCCATCGACTGTCAGGCCCGCCCGGTTCAGGTGAAGCGGTTGGTGGGCTACCTGCCCGGCGAGATGCCCCAGTGGGGGGGGATGCGCGGCCGCGACGTGGTGGCGTACGTCGCCGGACTGCGGGGCGGGCTCGACCGCGCACGGGTGGGCGACCTTGCGGAGCGGCTGGACCTCGACCTCGGTCGGCGCTACCGCGAGTACTCATCGGGCAACAAGCGCAAGCTCGGGCTGGTGCTGGCCCTCATGAGCCGGTCGCGCCTTTTGGTCCTCGACGAGCCCACCACCGGCCTGGACCCCCTCATCCAGCAGGAGTTCTACCGCCTGGTACAGGAGGAGGCGGCCGGCGGCGGCACGGTGTTCCTCTCCTCGCACGTCCTGTCCGAGGTGGAGCGTGTCTGTCAGCGGGTGGCCATCCTCCGTGGCGGCCGCCTGGTTCAGGTCGCCCGTCTCGACGAGCTCCACAATCTCCGCTACCACCGTCTGGAGGCGGACCTCGGCGGGGAGATCCCCTTGGAGGCGGTGCGTGCTCTCCCCGGTGTTGAGGACGTCACCGCGGAAGACCATCATCTGAGCTGCGCGGTGCGCGGTGACTTCGGCCCGCTGCTCGAGGTGTTGGGGCAGGGCCGGGTCCTCAACCTGGTCACGCACGAGCCAACCCTGGAAGAGGTCTTCCTGGCCGTCTTCCGAGACGACCGAGAGCTGGCAGGGGAGCCCGTTGGGGAGAGGCCGTGACGCCGGGCCGCCAGGATCCAGGGTCACCGGCCGCTCCAACCGGACTCAGGCCACCGCGGGGTGTCCTCACCAGCCTGCGCTACGGACTTCGCGCCCATCGCTGGGCCCTCGCCGGAGTGGGGCTCCTGGGCTTCTTATCGCCCTACACGACGGGCGTGTCCTACCTGGCCGCCGTGGGGACCGCTGCGGCCAGGGCCAGCTTCGGGCGGCAGACGCTCGCGCTGGGCCCGCAGCTGGCCTATCTCATCCCGCTGCCGCTGCGCCCTGACACCGTCGACGGGTACCTCTGGTGGAAAGGGCTCACCTGGATGACCCTGGTCTTCGCCGCCTGGGGCCTGGCTGCCGCCACCGGAGCGATCCGCAACGAGGAGGAGCGTGGCCTGATCGAGGTTTGGCTGGCCTCGCCGGTGGGTCGGACACGCCTTTTGCTCTCCCGGGCAGCCGCCTTCACCCTGGCGGCGGGAGCCGCTGTCGTGATCACCGGGCTGGGCACAGCCGCCGGGGCGGCCGCCGGCAAGGGTGCGATCCCTACCGGTGAGCTCGTCGAGCAGATGCTGCCGCTGCTGGGCGTAGCCCTGGTTTGCTTCGGGGTCGGGCTGCTGTCGGCCCAGCTCGCCACGACCCGGCGCGGGGCGATCGCGCTCGGTGGGGCGGTCCTGCTGGGTCTGTATGCCCTCGACGCCCTGGCGCGCGTCAACCCCGGCCTCGACGGAGTCGCCTACGTTTCGCCGTTCCACCTGGCGGACCTGACCACGGCAATAGTCCCCGGGGGCCGGTTCGCGGGGCTGCCCACCATGGCCCTCTATCTCGTCGCCATCGCTCTCGTGGGCCTCGGGGCTGCCGCCTTCCGCGAGCGGGACCTGGGGGCCAGTCTGCTGCCACAGCGGGTCGCCTCCACTTCGGCGGGGCGCTCGCCGTCGGCAAATCCCCTGCTGCAGCTTCCCGTGCTGCGCAGCCTCTGGCAGCAGCGGGTGGGGCTCATCGGCTGGGTGGTGGGGACCATGGTGGGGGCCGCGTTGATCGTCTCCTTGGCGCGCGGCACCGGCAGGATGCTGGGCTCCATCTCCGGGTTCACGCGCTTGGTCCAGGCTGCCGGCACCAGCGACCCGGCGACGGCGGTGGTTGGCTCCATCTGGCTCAGCATCGCGGCGCTGATCGTGGCCGCCTATGCGATCAACCAGACCGCCCATTGGGCGGCGGACGACGCCGAAGGCAGGCTGGAGATGCAAATCGCCCAGCCCCTCCCGCGCTGGGCCGTGGTCGGCGAACGGTGCGTCACGTTAGCGGTGGGGGCGCTGCTGGTGACGGCGCTAGGCTCTCTGGTCACGGCGGCTGTCGCGCCCGGTCAGGGGGTTCACCTCGACCCCGGCCGGCTGCTTCTGGCGACCGCACTCCTGTCCCTGCTGGCCCTCACCTTCGGCGCTGTGGGCGCGCTGGTCATCTCGCGCCTCCCGAGGGCGGCGGTGCCGGTGCTCGGGGTGGTCGCCGTGGCCGGCTTCTACCTGCCCCTGCTGGCCCCTCTACTTAGGTGGCCCAGTTGGGCCCTGGACCTCTCGCTGTTCCATCTCTATGGCGCGCCGCTGACCACGGGGGTGTACTGGAACGGGCTCTGGGTGATGTTGGCGGTCGTGATCTTGGGCTTCGGTGGGGCGATGGTGGAGATGCGGGTCCGCGAGGTCGGCCGCTGACGCCGGGGTGGCGGCGCCCGTCCACCCTCCGCGCGAACGTCACGGTCCGGCGACCCACGAGCGCGGCTGAGGTGGTCTGCCTCCCGGAGCGGTTGGGG
>JAJYWQ010000049.1:0-15812 GCA_021791415.1 bacterium
CGGATGTAGCGCCAGACATCCATCTCGGTCCAGTCGGAGAGGGGGAAGACGCGCAGATGTTCCCCGTCCCCAACCCCACCGTGGTAGAGGTTCCAGAGTTCCAGCCGCTGGCGGTCGGGCTGCCACCTTCCCTGGCGATCGCGGACCGAGACGACCCGCTCCTTGGCTCGCGCCTTGTCCTCGTCGCGACGGGCTCCCGCGATGCAGGCGTCGAACCCGTGGGCGGCGATGGCGTGCTTCAGGGTCACGCTCTGGATCCGATTGCGTGATCGGCCCGCTCCCGGGTCCGCGACCAGGCCGCTCTCGATCGACTCCTGGACCAGGGCGACCTGCAACTCGGCGCCCAGCTCGGCCACTCGGCGGTCGCGGAACTCCAGGGTCTCCGGGAAGTTGTGCCCGGTGTCCACGTGCAGCAGGGGGAAGGGGATGGGGCCGGGAGCGAACGCCTTCTCGGCCAAGCGCAGGATCACCGCCGAGTCCTTGCCGCCGCTGAACAGGAGCGCCGGGCGGCGGCATTCCGCGGCCACCTCGCGCAGGACGAAGGCGGCGTGGCTCTCGAGCACGTCCAGGTAGTCCGGCGCCCCCAGCTCCCGGTTCAGCTCTGACGGTGAATGGAGTGCGCGGGTCGTCAAACGGCGGGACATGCCGCGGAGCGGGCTGGACGTTGCCGGCTCCGGCGAACGACGGCGGATGCGGGCCTTTGAAGGCGACAGGGCGGGCTTGCTAAGATGATGTGGCGAAGTCTACCAGAATGATGGTATATACCGACGCGGCCCTCTGGGAGCCGAGTTCGGGTAGGGGGATGAGTGGCTACTGCCGGCGAAATCGGGATTGACGAGGCCGGGCTCGTTGCGCTCTCGGCCCGCCTGGAGCAGGAGGGGGCGACGGCGGCGATTCGCTGGACCGTGGAGCGGTTCGGCTCGGCAGTTGCGCTGGCCTGCTCGTTCCAGGACTGTGTAATCGTCGACTTGGCGACCAGGGTCGACCCGGGCCTGGAGGTGGTGTTCCTCGACACCGGGTTCCATTTCCCGGAGACGTTGGAGTTCGTGGAGGAGGTCCGTGCCCGCTACCACCTCAACCTGACGGTAACCCACCCGGACGCCAGCGCCGATCCCTGGCCCTGTGGGACCTCGGAGTGCTGCCAGCGGCGCAAGGTGGAGCCCCTCTTCCGAGCCCTTGAGGGGAAGAAGGCGTGGCTCACCGGTCTCAAGCGCTGTGACGCCTCAACTCGCTCCAACACGCCGGTTCTGGCCTGGGACCAGACCCGCCAGATGTACAAGGTGAATCCGCTGGCGGCCTGGAGTGACGACGACATCGCCCGCTACATCGCGGACCACGACCTGCCGGTGCACCCGCTTTTCACCCAGGGCTACCTGTCGATCGGCTGCGCCCCCACCACCCGTCCCGTCAGGGCCGGCGAGGATCCCCGGGCCGGGCGCTGGGCCGACAGCGACAAGACCGAGTGCGGCCTCCACACGTAGCCCGGCACCCGGTCCTCGAAGATGCCCCCGGCGCATCGCGGCGGAACTCAGGCGTGAAGGCATCGTGAGCGGCTGGCGCATGCGCAGCGGCGGCTTCATCCCGATGCGCCATCCCGGCCCGATCTCCGTGGGCGACGTCGGCCTGCCCCTTCGGATGGACTGACCTTCGCCGGAGTGTCCGCCTGACGGTCCGGGACTAGAAGAGCCCGAGCTCCAGCTTCACCTCGTCCGAGGCCATGGTGTGCGGGTCCCAGGGCGGGTCCCAGACCAGGTCCACCTTGACTCCCTGGATGCCGGGGAGGAACTGGGTGGCGGCGTGCACCTGGGACTCCAGCATCGGGCCGAGAGGGCAGTAGGGGGTGGTCAGGGTCATGCGCACGGTGGCCTCGCCCTCATCGTCCACCTCGACGCCGTAGACCAGCCCCAGGCTGACCACGTCCAGCCCCAGCTCGGGATCGATCACCTCGCGCAGGGCGTCCATGACGTCGTCGGCAGTGGCCAGCGGGCCCCTGGCCGGGGTGGGAGCCTGGTCCTCAGCCACCGTGTCCCTCCGCCTGGCTGAGGCCCTCCTCCAGCGCCACCCAGGGGAGCATCGCGCACTTCACCCGGGCCAGGTACTTGCGCACCCCGGAGAGAGCCTCGAGGTCCCCGAGGTCGCCCACTTCCGATGGGTCCTTGCCCTCCACCAGCAGCGCGCGGAAGCGGGCGATCAGGTCATGGACCTCGTCGAGCGGCCGCCCGGCGATCTCCTCCGCCATCATCGAGGCCGAGGCCATGGAGATCGAGCAACCCTGGCCATCGAAGGCGACCTGCTCCAGCTCTCCTCCGTGGAGCCGGAGGCTGAGGTCCACCTCGTCCCCGCAGAGCGGGTTGTGACCGTGGGCGGTGGCGGTGGGCGCCTCCAGCGTCCCCCGATGACGGGGGTGGCGATAGTGGTCGAGGAGGATCTCCCGGTAGAGCTCGTCGTCCACGGTGGCGGAGGTTTGGGCCATAGGCTAATCCTACCCCGAAGCAAGGAAAGCGGCGGAGCCGGGCTCACCGCCCCGGCCCCGCCGCTTGGGACTCGGATCTGAGGTTCGGCGACGCGGGACACCCGCGGTGCCGGGCTCGCGCCCGGACTGTCACCGACGGTCGACCAGCGCCTCCAGAGAGTTCAGGTCCCGGTGGCCGCCCTCAGCCGGCGCCCCCAAGGGTGAGGATCGATTGACTATCGTCTGGCATGGGCAAACCCTCCTTTTTCCTCGGGTACCGCCGGTGTGGAGGGCCCGGGCCCTCCGGCGGCCGGACGGCGCTGTCGAGGAGAGTTTAGAGCGTGGCCGGGCGGTTCGCAGGGCCGAGCTCAGATCGTGCCGACCTCGATAGCCTGCCGGATCCAGGGGATGACCTCGTCCAGCATCTCCTCCAGGGTGGTGGTGGCCTCGAAGCCCAGGACCTCCTTGGCCTTGGCCGTGGCCGGCACCCGCCGCTGGACGTCATGCTCGAAGGGGGGGTCGCTGACGTAGCGGAAGGGCTGGTCTCCGCGGATCTTGGACCAGATCAGCTCGGCCAGCTCCAGGACCGTGGTGGAGCGGGCTGTGGAGAGGTTGAAGTCCTGGTTCAGGGCCCTGGGACTCTCCATGGCTATCACGATCCCACGGGCCAAGTCTCCGCCGTACGTGTAGTGGCGGATCTGGGACCCGTCCCCCAGGATGTGGAGAGGATCCTGCCCCTTCAACACCTTCTGGACCAGATCGGGAACCACGTGGCTCATGGCCAGCTTCACGTTCCCGCTCTCGATCTCGATGTCCCCGCGGGCCCGGCCCTCCCCGATGCCCACACAGTTGAACGGCCGGATGATGGTGTAGGGGAGGCCGTACTGCTGCTGAGCGGATCTGGCGAAGTACTCCACCGCCAGCTTCTGGAAGCCGTATGAGGAGCGCGGGGGCGGCACTTCCAGCTCCTGCCCCTCGTGGGACGGCCAGCGATCGGTGCCCTCGAAGACCATCGAGGAGCTCAGATAGGTCACCTTCTGGAGCCGGCCCTCCCGGTGAGCGCGGATGGCCGCGTCGCAGGTGGCGGCCATGATCCGCTCGTTGGTGGCCAGAAGGTCGTAGGCGTAGGTGTGGAAGTAGGAGATCCCGCCGATCATGGCGGCCCCGGCGATCAGGTGGTCGCAGTCCCTGGCCACTTGGTAGACCAGCTCAGGGTCGCGGGCGTCCCCCACCACCAGCCGGTAGCCGGGATGGCTGTCGTAGGAGCGGGTCACCGGTCCGTACTTGGAGTGGTCGTCCAGCCCCACCACCTCGTAGCCCTGGGCCAGCAGGCGCTCCACCGTGTAACCGCCGATGAATCCGGCGGCCCCTGTCATCAGGACTCGGCTCATTCTCTCTTCCCCCTGTGTGGACGCCATCTCTCGTACCCGGGGACGGCGGCGACCAGATACCAGTGCAGGTAGCGGGGTATCCACTCCCGCACCTTGAAGTTTGACTGCCCGGCGGTCCGGTCCCGCCAGGTGGTGGGGATCTCCGCCACCCGCCGGCCCCGCCGGCGGGCCTTGGCCACCAGCTCGATCCCCATCTCGAAGCCGGCGTCCGACTCGATGCCCACGTCCTCCACGAAGGGCCGCGAGTAAGCCTTGAAGGAGTTGGTGGCGTCGTGGGTGCCCACCCGCGCCAGGAGGTGGAGAGACACCCCGGCGGTCCGGGACACCAGTCCCTTGAGGAGCGGGCCCCCCACCTGGCGGCCCCCGGGCATGTAGCGGGATGCCGCCACCACGGCGCACCCCTGGCGCACGAGATCGACCATCTGGTCGATCTGGGTCACGTCGTCACTGCCATCCGCCATGGTGACCACCACCACCGCGGCCCGCGCCGCCTGGAAGCCCGCCTTGAGAGCTCCCGCCGGCCCGCTCCGGACCTGGTTGAGAACCGCCCGGACCCTGGGGTCTCTTTCGGCCATCTGCGCCACCGGGGCGGCGGTGGTGTCATCCGGACGGTCGTAGACCACCAGCACCTCCGCCTGGGAGGTGGTGGCGCTGAGGATCCGCTCCACGCAGCCGACGATGGCTGGGCCCTCGTTGTAGGCGGGGACCACCACCGACACTTCCGGGTCGGTCAAACGCGGCTGCCCTGGGCCCTGAGGTTGGTGATGTCGACGATGGGCACCCGCACCTCGAGGTCACGGTACTCGGGGTGCGGGGCCCCGATCACCAAGAGGTCGGCCTCGGCCAGCACCCGCTCGAGGGGGACCAGCTCGGGGTCCACCCTTACATAGGGGTCGCTGCAGAGCACCTGCTTGGACTTGAACTGGAGGATGCGTTTGAGCCGATAGCTGAGGCTGGAGCGAATGTCGTCCGACCCGGCCTTGAAGGCCATTCCCAGGATGCCCACGGTCATGCTGGCCAGGTCGAAGCGCCGCTCGAGCCGGGCCACTGTGTACAGCGGCAGGCCCTCGTTGATCAGCATCGCCGAGTGCCCCAGGGTGAACTGGTTGTTGTTGAAGGCGGCCAGCTGCATGGTGTCCTTGAGAAGGCAGGGGCCGGCCGCCAGCCCCGCCCCCGGGAGGTCCTGGGCGCGTGGGTAGTCGAGCGCCAGGGCCGTGCGAATCCGGTCGTAGTCCAGGCCGTAGTCGTTGGCGATCATGAACAGCTGGTTGGCGGTGGCGAACTTGATGTAGCGCCAGGTGTTGGTGAAGAGCTTGGCCAGCTCCGCCTCCTCCGGCTCCAACTCCACGATCTTGTCGGTGAGCTTGGAGAACAGCCGGGCGGCGCGCTGGCGCACCGGCTCACTGCGGGCGGCCACGATCTGGGGCAGGCTGTAGAGCTCGGTCATGGCCCTGCCCTCGGCGATCCGCTCCGGGCAGAAGGCCACGTCGATGCGCCGGCCGCGGCGGGCCAAAAGCGCCTCCACCATCCTGGTGACGCCGGGGTAGAGGGTGCTGCGCAGCACCAGCAACTGGCCGTCGGTCAGATGAGGCTCCAGCTGGCCGATGTGCCTGGGGACGTCGAGGGCCTCCGGGTTCAGGTGTTTGTCGATGGGAGTGCCCACGACGACCACCACCACGTCGGCCCGGCCCACCGCCTGAGGCGCAGTGGTGGCGGTGAGCCGGCCCGCGGCCCGCACCGTCTCCAAGACCTCCGCCGCCCCGGGTTCGTCGAAGGGGAGCTGACCCGCGTTGATGAGGTCCACCGCACCCTTTGAGATGTCCGAGATCAGGACCCGAAAGCCGGCGCCTGCCAGGGCGATGCTGAGCGGGAGACCCACGTGGCCGCCTCCGCCCACCACGGCCACGTCGAAATCGCTCACCTCGCGGCCATTCTACCGGGCCGGGTTCGCACCTCACCGCGAGCGCGGGCCGCGGCGGGGGAGGCAGGCGACACCACCTCCACCGCCCTCTCAAGCGATCGCGACCCGCGGCGGGGGACACATCGGAGAGGCCCGGTCCGGCCGCTGCCGCCTCTTCGGCCCGGACCGTTCCCCGCGGATGGGACCGAGCGGATCCCAGCCAACCAACCGTTGACCGGTTGGCTGAAGGAGAGGCGTTGTTACCCGGCGCCCTGGCCGGGTGCCTCTGAGCTCAGCTGTACCAGCCGAGGACGTCCAGGATCACGTCGGTGCTCCCCTGGCTGTTGTAGAGCTCCAGGCCACCGGTGGGGCTCAGCTCGGCGATGGCGAGGTTGGGTACCGTGCTCCCGGCCGCCCAGTTGACTGTCGAGGCCAGAGGTGGGCTGCCCGAGGGGAAGACTGTGAGGTAGCCGGCCGAGGTGGTGTCCGTGACAGTGACGTTGACCACCACCGCTTGCGCCCCCGACGGCACGCCCGCCAGCCCCGTCACCTGGACCGGGAGGGTCGCCCCCGGGCCCAGGGCCTTGCCGGTGCACTGGTTGGCAGGGAGGCTCGAGCTGCGGGTGTCGCAGATCCGCTGCGGCGTGGCCAGCGGGTGGAAACTCGTCCCCGAACCACCGGAGGAGGTGTAGTAGCCCAGGACGTCGACGATGGCCTGGGTGGATCCCTGCGAGTTGAAGAGGTTGAGCTGGCCCTGGGGGCCGAGCTGGACCACCACCAGGTTGGCCACCGTCTGACCCGCCATCCAGTTCAGGTTGGAGGCGGTGGGAGGGGAGCCGGATGGGAAGACGGTGAGGTACCCAGTGGAGGTGGTTCCGGTCACGGTGATGTTGGCGGCCACCGCCTGGGCCCCGGCCGGCACCCCCGCCAGCCCCGTCACCTGGACCGGGAGCGTCGCCCCGGGGCCCAGGGTCTTGCCGGTGCACTGGTTGGTGGGCAGGCTCGAGCTGCGGGTGTCGCAGATCCGGGTGGGAGAGAGGGGGTCGAACAGCCCCAGCCCGGGGGAGGATGAGTTGGCCACATAGCCCTCCAGGTCCACGACCACATTGGCGAGGGCCGCGCTGGTGACCAGGGCCACCTGGCCCTGGGAGCTCACCCCCACCTGCACCAGGTTGGCCACGGTCTCCCCGGCGCCGAAGTTGAGGTTGGAGGCGAGCGGGACCGGCTGGCCGGCGGGGTACACCGTGAGGTACCCCGCGGTGGAGGGGCCGGTGACGGTCACGTTGAGCACGGCAGCCAGGATCCCGGAGGAGGGAGCCCCGCCGAGCCCCGCCACCTGGATGACCAGCGGGGCGCCGGCGGACAGCGTCTTGCCCAGGCACTGGGCCGCCGCACCGCTGAGCTGGGAGGGGTTGCCAGGGCGCGTGTCGCAGATCCGGGCCGGGGCCAACCCCTGGAAGGCGGCCTGGGTCACCCCACCGGTGTATGAGAAGGCGGTGCCACTCCCGGCCGACCCCATCCAATCAGAGACCTCGACCGGGTCGGAGCCGGTGCCCGGTGGGCTGACCGCCTGGGCCTCGGTGGAGCTCACAACCGAGACGGAGGTCGCCGGCTGACTCCCGAAAGTCACCTGGAGGGGTGCCACCAGCCCGCTGCCGCTGAGCGTGACGGCGGTGCCACCCGCGGCGACCCCGGTGGAGGGGCTGAGGGAGGAGAGGGAGACCGCCGTTTGCCCCTGGACGGTGTAGGGGAACCAGTAGTTGGGCTGTCCGGAGGGCGTCTCAAGCACCACCGATCCCGCCTGCAGCGGCTGGGGGGCGGTGAAGGTCACCTGGCCCGGGTTCCAGCTGGTGACCGCGGCAGGGGTGCCGGAGGTCCACTGGGAGGTGGGGAGGGTGTCCGGCAGGACCAGCAGCTGGTAGCCGGTGCCTCCCGACCCCAGGCCAGCCTGCCCACCGGTGACGCTCACCGGGGCGCCGGGGACCATGGAGCCCAGCTGGGGGGCGGCCAGCGGGGTGCCGGAGTACAGGCGGATGGACTGGATGCCGGTCGCCGGATCCCCGTAGCGGGACTGAAAGGTGGTGTGGTCCCCGTACCAGGGGTCGTTGATCCAGAGGGTGCCGTCGGAGCTCTCCCCGGTGATGAGGACGAAGTGCATGTTCCCGTCCAGGGTCACCTGGGCGATCACCGGGTTGCCCTGGGCCAGGGAGTCCTGCACCGCGGTCGCGCTGTAGTTCTGCCAGCCCTGGTAGCTGAGCTGGACCCCCTGCGCCTGGGCCGCCTGAGCGACCGCCCCCCAGACGAGGAGGTCCTGGTCGAGGTATCCCCCGTTCTGGATCAGCCACTGGTTCAGGGCCCCGGGGTTGGTGTTCACCCCGTAGTCCTGGAGCAGCATGGCGGCCGCCGTGAGGGCGCAGCCGTATCCGCCCACGCTCACCTGGCTCGTGCCCAGGTTCTCCGTCCCCCAGGGCTGCCACTGCTGCCCGAAGACCGCCACTGATGGTCCCGTGGGAAGCGGGCTCGCGGCTCTGGCACTCGGGAAGGCGACGGTCAGTCCGGCCAGGGCGAGGGCCACCGCCCCTCCCAAGGCGAGGTGGGCCAGCCTGCGCGCCATCATCCAGCGCCCGCCAGCGAGACCGTGCCGGCCCCGTCCACCGGGGCGGCGATGGAGTTGGAGGGGAACTGGAAGCCACTCACCACAGCGGAGGGACCGCCGGGGGAGATCACCCCGCTGGCCCCGGGGCCCGCCAGGGTGGTCTGGTACCGCTCTCCGACGAAGATGAAGATCTGCTGGCCCGCGACCCATCCCGGCCCGGCGCTGACCTCGACCCGAGTGCCGCCGCTGAGTGGCACCAAGGTCAGCTGCCCCTGGGCGACGCTGGGCCCGGCGTCGACCGGGTAGGGGACGGAGGAGGGCGAGGGGGGCTCAGGGCTCGCCGCCGGGGGCTTGGCCGCCCCCTGGGGGCTGGCCGCGGGGGTCGCGACCGCCGGGGTGGCCGAGGCGGCCACCTGCTGCGAGCTGGCCAGGTGCCGCGGTGGGGGTGCGGGCTCTGGGGCCGCGTCCCTGGGCACGGCCAGGACCGCCAGCGCCGCGGCGGCGGCCAGTGGAACTAGCAGGAGCGCGGCGCGCTTGGCGATCAGTCCATCCTCCCGTGGGGTCGGGGGCCGCCGTCCACGGCCCGGGACCGGCCCATCATGGGGCCGAGCGCCCTTCCCGAAGGGCCCCGTGACAGGATCGTGAAATCAGGGAGGGCGCCCAGGCGGCATCCGCCCTGCCGCGGCGGGCTTCTCCCCTGGCGTCACCTCAGGCCCGGGGCGGCGACCCTCGTCTGGAGCGCCACCACCGGACAGCCCGCCGCGACGTCTCGGCGGGGCCGGACCGGACCAGCTCCCGAGCAGCCCGCCGGGCCAGGCGCCCCGCCTCCCGGGTGCGCAGCTCCAGGGGGGTGGGGGGGCGCCTGCGGATCCACTCCTGGCGGGGCAGGTCCGCCGCCCGCCGGGGCCGCTCGCAGAAGTCCAGCAGCGGGCGGGAAACCCGCTCCCAGGTCATCTCCGCGGCCACCTGGCGCACCCGCTCCGAGATCTGCGACCTCTCCTGCGGGCCATCCGCGAACTCGTGGATGGCGGCGGCCAGCCCAGCGGCGTCCTGGGGCTCGACGACCCAGCCCAGCTCGCGCTCCCTGACCACCCCCGCGAAGTGATCTCCGGAGGTGCAGATCATGGGGAGGCCGGCCCAGAGGTAGTCGAGCATCCGGGTCCGGTAGGCGTACCGGGTCTCGGCGTGGTCGAGGTGGGTGGAGACGCCGGCGTCGGCGGCCCTAAGCCAGCGGCCCCGGTCGGCGTACGGGACCCACTCCTCGTTGAAGAAGACGCTGCTGCCGGTGAGCCGGAGCCGGTCCGCCAGCTCGCGGGCCCGCAAGGGCATCCACATCCGCCCGGGGACGCTGGGATTGGGGTGCGAGGTGGACATGAAGACCAGCTTCACCCTGGGTTCGGCGGCCAGGTGCATCGCCTCGATGAGGGTCAGGGGGTCGAACCAGTTGTAGATGCCACCCGCCCAGACCAGCACCAGGTCCTGCTCCTCAAAGGTGGTCCCTCCGAGCGTGCGCTTGCCCTGCCGGGGCGGTGGCGGGTCGGAGGGCAGGCCGAAGGGGACTATGTCCACCAGCTGACGCAGGGAGTTGTCTCGGGCCCAGTTGTCCGGGTTGACCCTCCCCACGTCGAGCAGGGCCCCGGTCCAGAGGTCCCGCTGGATCTGGCTGGCGCAGAGGAAGAAGTCTCCCGCCAGGAGCATCTCCCGCAGCACCCGGCGCACCTCCCCGCCCTCCCGGCGCTGTTCGGCGAGGGGACGGTGCGCCTCCTGCTCCAAGAGGGCCAGGGGGAAGGGGTCGTAGAGGTCGAAGATGAGGGGGACGCGGACGCGCCGCAGGTCCGGGTAGCGGGCCAGGGAGATCCCCTCCAGAAGGACGGCGTCGTGGGTGGCGGCCCGAGCCAGGACGGCCTCCGGGGATGGGTCGGCAACCAGCTCGACCCCCTCCAAGGTCAGGTCGGTTGGCCCCACGGTCACCAATGTCACCTGGTGGCCCCCGGCCCGCACCAGCTGGCGGGCCAGCTCCACGCAGCGGATCCCGGGGCCGGCCATCTGGGAGGCCACCACGTCGTTGGCGACGATCATCACCCGGCCCACACCGCCCACCTTAGCAGGGGCTCCGGGCCGCGCCGGAACTGGGAAGCACCTGCCTCTCCGTATACTCGACCCGGCGTTTTTCCGGCCGGGGGCGGCACCTCCGGCGGCAGATCTGATCCCGAGGAGCACCGTGCCCCCCTTTGCCAGCCGGATTCCCGGGCTCACCCGCCAGCTCGGCTTCCTGCTGTCGGCCCTCCCGGTGGGACTCTACTTCTGGTACGTGGACCGCTTCGGGGTGAACGTGCCGTACGAAGACACATGGAACGGCACCCTGCCCCTGCTCCAGGCGCTCTCCCGGGGCCAACTTCAGCTGGCCGCCCTCTGGGCGCCCCACAACGAGAACCGGATGCTGGTCGCCTACCTGGTCAACCTGGCGGTCGACTCCAGCACCCAGATGAACCAGCGGGCGGACATGCTGGTCAGCGCCTGCCTGCTCTCCGCGGCCCTCGCCGTGGGCTGCCTGCTGGCAGCCCGCACCCTTCGCCTGAGCAGCCTCTGGCTGGTGCCCACGGCCCTGATCTGGATGGGCCTGGTGCAGTACGAGAATTCTCTGTGGGCCTTCCAGCTGGCCTGGATGCTGATCGTCTTCCTCACCCTGGCCACCCTGGCGCTGATCGAGCTCGTACCTGAAAGGTGGTGGGGATTCTCCCTGGCTGTGCTGCTGGCCCTCCTCGCCTCGTACTCCTCCCTCCAGGGCCTCCTGGTCTGGCCCCTGGGGCTCCTCTACGGAGTTGCGGTGGGCTGGCGTCCCCTGCGGGCCGGTACCTGGGTGGTGCTGGCGGTGGTGGCCACGGCTGTGTACGGCTACCACTTCGGAGCGGTCCAGCCGCCCCCCCAGCCCCTGCTGGCCCTTCGGGAGCCGGGTCAGGCCATAGACTTCCTGGCCCTGCTGGTGGGGCAGATGTATCCCTTCCATCGGGCCCTCCTGGGCGGGTTCACGGTGCTGGTCAGCCTGCTGGCGGCCGCCCTGATGGTGGCCCGGGGCTGGGACCGCTACCGACTGCCCCTGGCGCTCATCGCCATGGGTTTGCTCTTCGACCTCATGGTGACCGAGGGCCGCCTATCCCTGGGACTGGTCGCCGCCGGCGCCTCCCGCTACACCACCTACAACCTCATCCTGCTGGCCGGCATGCTGCTGGGCGCCGCGGCGGCGCTCCGGTCCGGAGTCCGGGCCCCGGCCGCCTCCCGGATGCTGGCGGCCGCCATCTTCGCCCTGGCGCTGATCCAGATCGCAGGCGACATCCCCACCGGCCTCCACCAGGGCCAGCTCTCCTACCAGCGGCGCAGCGCGGGGGCGAGCCTCCTGCTCCACCTCCGCCGGGCCACCGACGCCGAGCTGGCCCAGGACCTCTTCGCCCCCAGCGGCCAGTACGTGCGGGTCTGGACCCCGGTCCTGGAGCGCCACCACTGGTCGCTGTTCGCCCGGTGATCGCGGCTGACGCGAGGCCAGAGATCTGTCACAGCCTTTCGACGCCCGGCACCCTCCTCGAGGACGGCCCTGGGCTTAGACTCCCCTGGAACCAGCTCGCCAAAGTCGCCCATCCCACCCCTGGAGCCCATCTCCCCTCTTGGCATCCCAGTTCTCGCTCTTCCAGCCACGATCCCCCCTCGATCCCCGCGCCGGCCGCCCCCGGGGGCTAGCCGTCCTCGTGGCTGCGGCGCTCACCGGCTTTCTGGTGGCCCTGGCGGCCGGCACGATGCCGCCGGGCCGCCATCCTGCCGCCCGGGCCACGGCGCTCAGCGCCGGATCCGCGCGGCAGGTCGCCTGCCTGGACCTCCCCATGAGCTCGGCGGCCATCGCTGCCGGTAGCTGCTGGCAGACCGGCCCCACCTCATTCGTCCTGGGGGGGGCCAGCCCCACCGATCCCAGCCGGGGCGAGGTGGCGGTCATCCAGGGCCAGGCCCAGAGCCTGAGCTCGGTCCCCGGCACTGGGGCCCTGCGGATAACCAGCGCCGCGGCGCTCACCGCCTGCGCCCAGGCGAGGGACGGCGCATACCACCGGGTGGACCTCACGACCGGCAAGGTGGCGCCGGGGGCAAGCCCAAGCTGCCGGGCCCGAAATCTGGGCTCCCCGGCCCCAGCCGCCGTCCCGCTGGCCAACTCGGCCCCATCCACCTCCAGCACGGCCACGGCACTTCCTCCCCCCGTGACCCCCTCTTACTACGAGTACTACAGCTACCTCCAGAGCTGCCCGGCGGGCGCCACCACCGCCTGCCCCCTCTTCCAACAGGGGCAGGCCACCTATACGCCGGCCACCGGCGGGCTCCTGGTGCTGGACTTCGGGGCCCCCTGCTACGTACCGAACACGACCACCTACGGGGCCCAGCTCTTCGGGGGCCAGGTCTGCGTCCCGGACCAGACCATCGCCCAGCTGGTCCAAGACTGGATGCAGGGATACGAGTCCGACCACGGGGCCGGCACCCCGGACCTCACCCTGGCCATCGGGACCAGCAACAGCCTGAACGGGGTCGACCCCGGCTACAGCCTGAGCACATCGCAGATGCAGGTCTCGGGCCAGGACTGGTACCAGCAACTGGTGGCGGCGGTCCCCACCTCGGGGCTGGCGGCACCCCTGACCCTCTGGGGGGCCAGCGACATGGAGCAGTCCAGCAGCGGCAACTGGTACGCCGGCACCCCCACCGTGGCCTGGGTCCAGGGCTACGGGTCCGTGAGCCCGGCGCAGTTCAGCTGCTCCCTGCAGACTCCCGGCTTCCTCGCCGACTACGGGGACGACATCCTGGGGGCCAGTGGCAGCGAGGACGGCTGGACCGTGGACCAGGTCTACCAGGTGGCCTGGGGGCTGCCCCCCACCTGCGCTCTTCCCGAGATCTACTACTCCGGCCAGGTGCCCGAGTGGGTGGCCCTCAGCCAGTGGGGGGCGGCCAACGCCACCACCGGGGCCATCCTCTTCACCGGGGTCATGACCGAGGCGGTCCAGGGCTCCTACTCCCCGGCCGACGGCTGGAGCCAGCTGCAGCAGGCGACCGCCCAGAGCCCCCCCATCCCGACCTCCACCGAGATCGGCACGGCCCTCCAGGGGCAGCCCCCCCAGGTGACCGCCGTGAGCCCCAACCAGGGGCCCGGCTCCGGGGGGACGGAGGTGACCGTGAGCGGCCAGGACCTCCTGGGCACCCAGGCCGTCTACTTCGGCTCCAACCCGGCCTCCAGCTTCACCGTGGTCAACGCCAACACCGTCGACGCCGTGAGCCCGCCCGGCACGGGAGGGTTCGTGCCGGTGGAGGTGGAGACCTCCCTGGGCACCTCCTCCGCCACCTCCCAGGACTCCTTCTACTACTACGGGTCCGGGGCGTACAGCCCGCTGACCCCGGCCCGCATCGAGGACACCAGGCCAGGCTCTGGACTGCCCGGAAGCGGGCAGGCCCCCGGCCCGGGCGGGGTCCTGAACGTCCAGGTCACGGGGGAGGGCGGGGTGCCCAGTAGCGGGGTCTCGGCGGTGATGGTCAACCTGACGGTCACCCAGCCCACCGCCAACGGGTGGGTCACCGCCTTTCCCACCGGCACCCCCGTCCCCAACACCTCCAACCTCGACTTCGCCCCAGGGGAGACCCGGGCCAACCTGGTGGAGGTGGCGGTGGGCCAGGGAGGACAGATCTCCATCTTCAACGAGAGCGGGACCACCCAGCTGATCGTGGACGTGGAGGGATGGTACGGGGAGTCACTCTCCAGCTTCGGGCCGGGCCTCTTCAACCCCATCACCCCCCAGCGGATCGCCGACACCAGGAGCGGCAGCGGCCGCCCGTACTCCGGCCAGCCGCTGGGGCCCGGGGGGAGCCTCGACATCCAGGTGGCGGGCGTGGGGGCGATCCCGGCCAGCGGGGTGGCCGCGGTGGTGCTCAACCTGACCGTGACCCAGCCCACCCAGGACGGCTACCTCACCATGTACCCCACCGGGGACCCCAGGCCGCTGGCCTCCAACGTCAACTTCACCGCCGGGCAGACGGTCTGCAACCAGGTGGTGGTGCCCCTGGGCAGTGGGGGAGAGGTCACCGTCTACAACTTCGCCGGGACGACCCAGGTGATAGCCGACGTCTCCGGCTGGTTCGCCGCCAGCGGGAGCGGCACCGACCTCTACCCCATCCCCCCGGCACGGGCGGTGGACACCAGGGCGGCCAGCGGCCAGGCCTACTCCGGCCAGACCCTGGCCGCGGGGAGCACCCTCACCGTCCAGCTGGGGGGTCTGGCGGGTCTCCCCGCCAGCGGAGTCGTAGCCGTGGCGGTCAACGTCACGGTGACCAACACCGCCGCCTCCGGGTACCTGCAGCTCTGGCCGGCCGGCCAGACCCAGCCCTACACCTCGGAGCTCAACTGGACTCCGGGCCAGACCGCGGAGAACCTGGTGTTGGTGGGGGTGGGGAGCGGGAGCGGGCTCAGCATCTACAACGGCTCCTCGGGCTCGGTGGACGTCATCATCGACGCCTACGGCTGGTTCGGGGCGGGCTGAGGGGGGTCTCGTCAGCCGGGACGTACCAGGCCCAGCGCCGACCTGACCAGGCGCCGGGCTGCCCGCCCCCTGGGGGTGTGGGCCCCGCCGGGGTGGCGGGAGGCATGGCTGGGGAAGCCCCGGCGGGCTCCGGGCCCCTCCCGGATCTCCTCCAGCCGCCCGGCGATGAATCGCGAGGCGGCGTCCAGGGAGTGGCGCTCCAGGATGAGCTGCCTTCCTCTCTCCGCCCTCTCCTGGACCCCCGCATCCCCGGAGGCCACCTGGCGCATCAGCCAGGCGGCGTGCTCCAGGTCCGGCTCGGCCCAGACCTGGTCTGGGGGGTACGGCCCGGCATGTGGTCCGATGTCCGTGAGTTGGTACCGGACCAGCAGGCTGTTGGAGTCGTCCATGAACTGGAGGTTCCCTGAGTACCCGGTCCCGATCACCGGCCTCCCCCGGACCATCGCCTCCGCCATGGTGAGACCGAACCCCTCCGACCGGTGCAGGGAGACGTAGCAGTCACAGCTGGCCATCAGCTGGTCCATCTCCTCCTCCCCCCACGCCTCGTCGATCAGGGTGATGTCGGGGCGCTCCAGCACCGCCAGCCGGACGCGCTCCCGCTCCAACAGCCGCTCCTCGCCCCGGAGCGACTTCAGCACCAGGCGGGGGCCGGATCCCGGGGGGAAGGCCCGGGAGAAGGCCTCCACCAGGCCCAGGGGGTTCTTGCGCTCCAGCTCGCTGAGGTAGTCGAAGCAGAACAGGAAGAGGAATCCCTCGGGCAGCCCCAGGAGCGAGCGGCTCGCCCCCGCCGACCCCGGGGGCACCGGCATGGGGAAGAGGTGGACCGGGACCCCCACCGCCGGGGCCACCGCCGCCCTCTCGAACTCGCTGGCGACCCAGACCTCGTCCACCAGGTGGCCCGCGGCCGCCATGGGCGCCG
>JAJYWQ010000049.1:15912-21184 GCA_021791415.1 bacterium
CCCGGGGGCACCGGCATGGGGAAGAGGTGGACCGGGACCCCCACCGCCGGGGCCACCGCCGCCCTCTCGAACTCGCTGGCGACCCAGACCTCGTCCACCAGGTGGCCCGCGGCCGCCATGGGCGCCGGCAGGCGCTCGGTCTCCCAGGCCCACTGCCCGATCGTGTACCGGTGCTGGAAGAAGAGCTGGCCGGCCCTGAGCTCCAGGTCCGGAAGGTGGCTGGGATTGACCGACACCAGATTGAGGTCGAAGGGCGGCCCGTCGTCGTCCAGGACCCCCGGGCCCAGGATCAGCTCTCCCGGCCGGTACGCGAACTCGGCGAGCTGGATCCCCGCTGCGCGGGCCGCCGCTCCCAGCTGCCCGGCCGCCCTGGCGACCCCGCCCTTGGTCGTGGCCATGGCCAACAGGTTGAGACCGCGCTGCGGGGATGGGGGCCCTGGCACCTCCCCCGCAGCGCCGGGGAGGAAGGGGTCCCGCACCCCGGCCTCCGCCTCTCCGTACCGTCCGACCCAGTCCAGGAAGGAGCCGCTGTCCGGGCCCGGCACCCTGGGGAAGACGGCCTGGAGGTCGGTGCGCTGCCGATAGAGGCTGAGGAGGTAGCGGCTGACCTGGGGGCGGTGCGCCGCCTCGGGCTCCGCGAGCCACTCGACAAAGCGGGTGCCCTCCCCGGGACGGAAGGGGTTGGGGGGCTCGCGGCCCGCCTCCCGCTCATGCCTGATCAGCGCCTCGCGATACACCCGGCGCATCCTGGTGTCGAGCAGGGGCCCCCCGGGGATCCGGGCGAACCCGTACTCGGGGGTGAGGGGGGCGGAGTACCCCTGGGCCCGAAGACGGTCGGCGTAGTCGCGGCAGAGCTCGCGCAGGGCGGGCTGCTCCGAGAGCAGGACCCTGGGGTGCTCACCCTGGTGGCGGCTGAGCAGATGGGGGAGGTCGGGCTGGAAGCCGCTGAAGTGGAGGGTGCGCAGCGGCGAGCCCCCCGCCAGCCACCTGCCGCCCTCGCGCCGCAGGCCGCGCGACTCGGCGTTCCAGTAGGCCACGTTGTAGCCGGGGTCCCGCTCCACGTGGAAGGGGAAGTGGCCTGTGGCCAGGTCCACCCAGCGCTGGTCGGTGAAGAGCATGTGCTCGGGGTCCACGATGGCGTCCCGGCGCAGCCGCTCCTGCCACCAGCCCAGGAAGTCCGTGGCCTGCCGGGACACCCCGATCATCCCCAGGTTGAAGACGCCGCTGGCCATCAGCTCGCGCTCGGCCGGGCGCCGCCCATCCCGCGGCACCGGCGCCACCGCATGGGGTGTGAGGACTATCCCGTAGGTGCTGGCGAGGCCGGCGAACTCGTCCAGTGGAGCCAGGACGTCGATGTCGGGGTCCAGGTACAGGGCGGGGCCCGGGCCCCGGGCCAGCATCCAGCGCAGAAACCAGGGCTTGAGGGCGGTCGCCAGCTCCATGAGGTCATAGCAGGCCGCCATCTCGAGGAACCCGGCCTGGGTCAGCTCCAGATCGAGCGGCCCGATCTCCTCCAGCGCCGGGTCAGGGGTGGGGTCCAGCGGGCCGTCGATGACCAGGACCGTGAGGCGCAGCCCCCGGGCGTGCCGGGCAAGGGCCTCCGCCAGCACCCTGGCGAAGGGCAGGTAGTTGCGGGCGATGATGGTGCCGACCTGGAACTCAGGCGGCGCCGGGGTGGCGCCGGGCGCCGGACCTGAGACCGACCCCCTATGCTCCTGCACGGTGAGCATGATATGCGCGGCCTCGGCCCCAGACGCAGATGATCGGCCGTTGGGTGCCCCCAGCCGGGCCCATCGCGTGCCGTCCAGGTGCGGCCGCGAGCGACGCCATCCGGCCGCTGCGACCGCGAGGGTGGTCTGCGCCCGCCACTCGCACCCCGGGGGGCTCCGTGGAGGCCGCGCGAGTGGCTGACGGTACTGGCGGAGCTGGGGCCTACGACTTCCCCATAGACCTCCAGAACCTCAACTCGGTCCCGGCGCAGCTGGCCCGCCACATCCCCGCCCACGGCCGCATCCTGGATGTCGGCTGCGCCAGCGGCAACCTTTCGGGCTTTCTCATCCGGGAGCGGGGTTGCTCGGTCGTCGGCGTGGAGAGGGATCCCGCCGCAGCCTCAGCCGCCGCCGCCAAGGGGCTGGACACCCGCGTGCTCGACCTGGACACATCCTCCCTGGCCCAGGCGCTCCAGGGAGAGCGCTTCGACCGGATCATCCTGGCCGACGTGCTGGAGCATCTGCTCCACCCAGCCGACGTACTCAGAGCCGCGGTGGGCCTGCTTGGCCCGCGGGGACAGGTCCTGGTCTCGATCCCCAACATCAGCCACGTGGACGTCATCCTGGCCCTTCTCCACGACAAGTGGGAGTACCGGGAATCGGGTCTCCTGGACCGCACCCACCTGCGCTTCTTCACCGAAGCCGGCTTTCGGGAACTCGCGGCGTCGGCCGGCCTCCGGGTCCGCTCACTGCACCGCCTCACCCTTCCCCCGCTCCACACCGAGCTGTGGGCCGGTGCGGCACGGCCCCCCCACGACGGCCGGGTCCATTCGGTGATCGACGTCGCCAGCCGCCTCAACCCCAACTTCGAGGTCTACCAGTTCGTGTTCATGCTGGAACCGCCCCGGCACCGGTGGCCCAGCGTCGGCTGGCGCCTCCGCCGAGCCCTGCGCTCCTCTTCACCCACTTCCCAGTAGCCCGACGGCATCACCACTCGCCCGGACTCCCGGACCGGGATCCGTCGCGCCCTCAATCGATGCTGAGGTGAGCTCCCCCCGCCGGCCGCCCGGATAAAAAAGAGAGGGGCCCCACGCGGGGCCCCTCTCCGGGGTTCCTATCGCTCCGCGCTCTGGATCAGCCGGTGATGTCCAGGGTCACGGTTCCGCTTCCATGGGTGGAGTCTGCCACCTCGATGGTGACGAACTCCGGGGTGGTCGACGAGTCGAAGTAGAAGGTCCCTGAGCCGCTGCTCAGGCTGACGCTGGTCGGGTTGGGCGACAACGCCCCGAACGCCCCACCATTCACGGAGTACGTGACGTTGGCCGTCGTGACAGTGCCACTGTCTGTGACCGTGATCAGAGACGCCGCACCGCCCGTTGCGATGCTGGTCGGGTTGGCGCTGACCGTGATCGTGTTGGGCGCAGCCTCAGCCTCTTGGAAGAGACCAGCAACGACATCGCCCGCCGGGTAGTTGTTAGCGGGAGCGAAGCTGTTGATAGAAAGAGTGGTCGCACCGGCGGCCGCGCTCGCGCTAGTCGTGACAGTGACCGGGGAGTTGATCCCGTTGTACAGGACGAGCGTGCTCGCACTGCCAAGGCCGGTGCCCAGAGGGGACCCCAGCGTGATGCTGGTGTAGGCCGTGCCCGCGAAGAGCTCAGCGCCGAGGGTGTTGTTGACCGAGCTTCCCGTGGCCCCGGTCGCCGCCTCGGTGGCGGTCACAGTGCACACTCCCGCAGGACCGCTCGCCGGCGGGGTGTACGTGAAGGTCGCCTCCCCGTTGAGGGTGCTAGTAGCCGCCGGGTTCGTCCCCGTGATGGTGCCACAGGCGGCACCGCTCACCGACAGCTGCACCGCATCGCTTGAAGTTACTGCAGTCCCGCTGGAGTTGTCGACGGTGACAGTGATGGTCGACGTGCCCGTGGCCGCTGCATTTGGAACAAGTGAGGGGCTTGGCGAGACGAACACCTCGTACGGGAGGCCGGTCGTTGCCCCCGACTTCAGGTCGAAGGTCGCGGTCCCGGAGGCCGTGAAGGTGGTCCCACTGACAGTCCAAGTCGCGGTGGCCGTGACCGTGCAGTAGCCGGCGTTAGGGGAAGCCGGGTTGGTGAAGATGGCGTTCGCCACTCCACTGGAGTTGGTCACCGACGCGGTGAAGCTGCCAGCAGCGCACCAACTGGCAGTCCCTGCCGTGTTGGTGAAGCTGATCGCCGCCCCGTTCACCGCCTGACCGCTGTTGTTGTCCACGGTGATGGGGAAGGACTGGTTGCCGGTGCCGGCGGTGTAAGTCGCAGCCGTGCCCACGGTGACCGCAGCGGCCACCTGGTTGATGATCGTGGTAGCCGTGGCTGCGTCGCTGGCAGCCTGAGCCGTGATGGTGCAGGAACCGGTCCCGCTAGCGCTCGCGTAGTAGTCGACCGTGGCAGTGCCACTGGTCAGCGTCGCAAATGCGGTCAAAGTGGGCGACGAGCTGCTGCCGAAGCCTCCGCAGCTGGCCCCGCTAGCGCTGAACATCACCTCGTCGCTCGCGACTCCGCTGCCGCTGGAGTACTCGGTCGCGGTGATGGCGTCAGCGGTGGTGGAACCGGCAGTCACCGAGGTGGTGGCCGGGGTCACCGAGAAGAAGGTGCTATTGGGAGCGGCGAAGTACCCGAAGACGTCGATCAGGATGCTGGTGCTGCCGCCACTTCCGTTGTACATCTCAACGGCGCCGTTGTTGCTGGCGGCATCCGAGAGAGCACCCATGATCGCGAAGTTGGGCACGTTCTCCCCGGGGCCGGTCCAGTTGACATCAGACGCCGTGGGCTGGCTCTGACCCGCGGGGTAGATGGTCAGGTAGCCGTTGGCGGTGGTGCTGGCGGCGGTCACGTTGGCCGCTACAGCCGTGATCGGGGTGGTTGACGACTCGGCGGGGATCCCCCCGTTGCCGGTGATCTGGAAGGACTCGGTCCCGGTGGCCGGGATCGGGGTGCCACCCACGCCGGCGCGGGTGTCAGCGATGCGCTGTGGGGTGACCGCGTAGAACGCGCTTCCCGAGGTCGCACCGGAGGCGGTGTAGTAGCCGTTCACGTCCACCACCACGTTGGTGGTCCCGTTGAAGTTGTAGAGGTCGATCTGACCGTTGGTGCCGACGCCCACGGTCACCCGGTTGGCGACCTGCGCTCCGGCGTTGAAGTTGATGTTGGAGGCCGTTGGCTGGCTGGCCCCGGCGGGGTAGGCGGTGATGTAGCCGCCGTCAGCAGTCGCAGACGCCTCGGTGAGGTTCACCACGACCGCGGTGGCGTTGGTGGGCACACCGTCAGAGCCAACCACCGAGAGAGGGGTGACGCTGTTCGGGCCGAGGGGAGCGCCGGCGTCCGGCTGGCCGCTTCCGGAGCGGGTGTCCGCGATCCGGGTGGGGTTGGAGAGTGGGACGTAGAGTCCCGACCCGTTGGCGATAGCCGAGCTGTAGTAGCCCTGGACGTCGAAGATCACCTGGACCGAGCCCCCGGCCGCCTGGTTGTACAGGTAGCTGTGGAAGCTGATCATCCCGGTGGAGGAGACCGGAACGGTGGCCAGGTTGGCCA
>JAJYWQ010000013.1 GCA_021791415.1 bacterium
GGAGACCGCCGGATGGCCGAGCGCCGCCAGGAGCGCGGCAAGGGGCGGAGACTCGACCTCGTCCCCCGGCAGAAGCAGCAGCGACTCCTCCTCGGAGAGTGGTGAGAAGTGGAGGCCCAGGGCAAGGGCCGCCGGCTCGGTGGCCACCGCCAGGTCAGCGGCCCCCGCGGCAACCGCCCCGGCGACTGCCAGGTGGCCGGGATAGGAGCTGGAGTACCCGGGTGGTGGCGCCGCCCCCAGCCTCCCCAGCTCCCGATCGAGGACCGACCTCGCCTCGGCCCCCGGCTCGCGGTTGGCGAGGCGGAGGCCCCGCTCCAGCGCCTCCCCGAGCCGGTCGACCGGCCGGTCCGGTGCGGAGATGATCCCCTCGCGCCAGCGGGAGAAGCCGACCGGGATCGCCCCCTCGGGCAGCGCAGGGGCGGAGCCGGTGGCGCGGTGGACGCCGGCGGCGTGGACCAGCCCCAGCTGCAGCAGGCGGACGGCCTCGCGGCTGCCGCACGGCCACCAGGCGAAGCTGTACCCGGTGCCCGCCTCCCGCAACCCCTCGGCGATGAGGGGCAGGGCGGGGTCGCAGCCGGCCACCAGGAGGAAGCGCGGGTGCGGAGTGGGCACCCGGGCCGTGGTGGGCGCCGTCAGGATGGAGGTGGCGGGGCCGAATCCGGGCACCGTGCCTGCCAGCCCGTCCCGGGGGATGGCCACCATGCCCCTGGAGGTCGCCACCGTCTGGGCGCGGCGGTCATGGGGCGGGGGCTCCGCCAGCCGCAAGACCTCCACCTCCTCGGTCTCCGGCGGATCCTGGAAGAGCTCCTCCACGGTGCGCCCCAGAAGGCGCGCCAGTTTGAGCGCCACGGGCAGAGAGGGAGCCCACGCCCCGCGCTCGATGCCGGCCACCGCCTGCCGGCTGACCCCGCAGGCCTCCGCCAGCTCGGCCTGAGAGAGGCCCCTCCCCAGTCTGGCCAGCCGCAGCCGGCGCCCGGCCAGCGGCTCGCGCGACTCAGCCATCCATGGCCTCCTCCCGGTAGACGACCGGATCGGGAGCGTACAGCTCCAAGGGCTCCCCTGGCTGCGCCGGCTCGGCGCGATGCTGGCGCAACCGCCCCCTCCACCTCCCCTCGGCCTCGAGCTCCAGGCTGAATCTGGTCCCCAAGGGGCGGCAGCTCACCACCCGGGCGAGGATCCGCTCACCGGGGCCGCCATCAGCAAGGCGTTCGGGGTGCACGGCTAGGACCCCTGGCTCCCCTCGCAGCCAGCCGCGGTAGCCGGTCAGCGCGGCCACCTCGGGAGTGGCCGGGCGGAGCGCCAGCTCCGCCGCGGAGCCGATCTGGACCATCTCGCCCCGGACCATCACCCCCACCCGATCGGCGAAGGCCTGGGCATCCTCCAGTTGGTGCGTGACCAGGATCGCCCCTCCCGGGACCCGGTCCACCTCCCCGACCACCAGCTCCAGCAACTCCTCGGCCAGTGGGCGGTCCAGGGCGGCGAAGGGCTCGTCCAGCAGGAGCAGGCGGCAGCCGGAGAGCAGCGCCCTCGCCAGTGCCACCCGGTGCCTCTCCCCCTGGGAGAGCGCCCGGGGCCGTGCCGAGAGCAGGGAGGTCAGGTGCAGGCGACCCGCGAGCTCCTCGGCGGCCGCCCGGTCGGCACCCCTGGAGTACAGGAGGTTCTCCCGGACCGTGAGGTGGGGGAAGAGGGCAGGCTCCTGGGTGACCAGCCGCACCCCGCCGGCTCCCGGATGCGAGGAGGCAAGGCGCTCGCCGTCCAGGGAGACCGAGCCCGAGTCGAGCGGAAGCAGGCCGGCCAGGGCGGAAAGCACGGTGGTCTTGCCGGCGCCCGAGGGCCCCACGATCGCCAGCCGCTGCCCGCCCTCGAGCCGAAGTCCCACCCGGACCCGGAACGACCGCCGGCGCACCTCAAAGTCTGCGGCCAGCACGAGCGCTCCAGAAATAGGCGAGGAGAGGCAGCGGCAGGGCGACCAGGACCAGCACCAGGGCGAAGGGGAGCGCCGAGCTCAGCCCGGTCTCCTGCAGGGTGGTCCAGATCTGCAGGGGGAGGCCGAAGGGATGGTAGGCGATGATCAGGACCGCGCCAAAGGCTCCCATGGCCCTTGCCCAGGTGACCGCCAGCGCCGAGGCCAGCTGCGGGGCCGCCAGGGGCAGGGTGACGCGGCGCAGGGTCCGCCACCGGCTGTCACCGAGGAGGGAGGCGGCGCTCTCCAGCTGCGGGTCCACGGCGGCAAAGGCGGCCTCGGCCCCCAGGACGTAGTAGGGCACCGCCTCATACACCTCAGCCACCAGAAGGGCGAAGAAGGTGTCGGCGGCGGTTAGGTGGAGGTGGGAGAGCGCGGCTCCGATGGGGGTCGCCGGCCCGACCATGAAGACCAGGAGGAGACCGATCACCAGGGGCGGCATGAGCAGAGGCAGCAGCACCGCCCCCTCCACCACGCGGTTGAGGGGCATCCGGCGGCGCGCCAGGAGGTAGGCCAGGGGAGTCCCCCCGACCACGATCACCAGAAGCGCCAGCGCCGAGGCCTCCACCGAGGTCACCAGGGGGTCGAGTGCCCCGGGCTCTCCCAGCGCGGCGACCAGCTGGCCCGGGGAGACGTGGGCCAGCAGGGTGATGGTGGGACCGAGGAGGACCACCCAGACCAGCAGTGCTGCCAGGACCGCCAGGGCGGTCCCGCTCCGCGCCGGCCTAAGGCCGGCCAGGGTGGTCATCCGGCCAGCTGGCGCACCTGGTTAGGAGCGGCCGAGGCGTCCCCGAGGACCTTCAGGGGCACCGACGAGTATCCGTCCCGGGCCAGGATCTCGCGCCCCGGGGGCGAGAGCAGGTATTGGATGAGGGCCACCGCCGCCGCGCGGTCGTGGCCACCCACGGTGGTGGCCTCCAAGACCAGGGGAAAGCCGTGGACCACGGCGCCCGTGGAGAGTTTGAGGCTGGCCCTGGAGTAGGAAGCGGCCTCCGCGGGGTCCCCGAAGTCGATGGCGGCGGGGAGGGGTACGTAGGGAAGGTGGAGCTGCTCCGCCTGGGAGCGGAAGGCGCTGGCGGCGTCCAGCTGCCCCGCCTGAAGCTGAGCCTCGAGCGCTGTCTCGGGGTAGATCTGGGAGGAGCCGCCGGCCAGGTCCGCGGCCACCGTCGCCGCCGGGACTCCGAGGTCTCTCTCCGCGAGCTGGAACATCATGGCGAAGTCCTGGCCCTGGGGATCGGTGGCGGGGTCCGTGTGCCCCAGCCGGAACCCTGGTTGCGCGAGCAATTGGAAGAGATCGGTGAGCGGAAGCTTGCCGGAGGCGATCTTCGAGAGTTCGAGAGCGTGGGGTCCCTTGGGGTAGTACGCCAGCACCAGCGGGCTGCTGGCGAACTCCACCGCCCACGAGGTGTACCTGGGTTCGAGCAGGGACACCGGTCCCGGCCCGACCGAGATGAACACGTTGGGGGTGATCTCCCCGGCCCGGATCTCCTGGGCCAGCCCCAG
>JAJYWQ010000044.1 GCA_021791415.1 bacterium
CACTAGCCTCCCTCGCCGGCCGCAACCAGCTGGGCCAACACATCTGCCGCCAGGAGCCGGCGGTCCAGACGGTGGCGGAGGTGGGCAACCAGCACCGCTTCCGTCTCGGGCAGCAGCTGCGGACCCCATCGGAGCCGCCTGCCCAATTCGTAGTCGCCGCGAGCGAGGGCGCGCAGGACCCGGATGGTGGCAGCCTCGCAGCTCACCCCCGCAGGGACCAGACAGGGGGCCTGGACCACACCACCGAGCTCGGGGACGAAGCTCCCTGACCGGTTCTCCAGCGGCTGGTCACAGCCCATGCACCTGTCAAGGGCGGGCAGGTATCCCACCTCAGCGGCCAGCCTGAAGAGAGCCAGGACGAGCTCGGGCCGGGGAGGCCGACGAGTGTCGAGAAGGCGCTCGGCGTGCTCTCCGACCAATTCGAAGAGGGTCGGGTCGGGGTGACCCTCCTCCAGCAGTCCATCGGCGGCCTCGGCGAAGAGGGCGGCACACGCCAGCCGGACCGGGTCGTCCCCCCGCCCCGTGGCCCCAACCGGTCGGGCTTGCGCCAGCACGTACAGGCTGCGGCCGGGGATCAACAGCAGCTGCACCCGCCCCAGAAGGTCCAGGCCGGCGGCGTTGCGCGCCCGGGGACGCCTCACCCCCCGGGCCAGGCAGCTGACCTTGCCATGGTCCCGGGTCAGAATGACCAGGATACGGTCCGCCTCCTGGTAGTTGCGGCGCCGGAGTACCACGCCCTCGTCTGCGACCGCCGCCGGCAACGCTAGCCGCCGGACCCGCCGGTGACCTGCTCCTCCGGGTGGGCGGGAACCGCCTCGTCGGCAGCGGCCTCCTCGCCACGGTCGACAAGAAGCCGCACCGAGGTGATGGACTGACGCTCCACCCCCTCGACCCGCAGCACCACTCCCCCTCCGGCCCGCACCTCGTCGCCGACCACGGGGATGCGTCCCAAGAGGGAATACACCAGGCCGCCGATGGAGTCGAAGTCCTCCCCGCTGAGGTTCAGATGGAGGACGTCGTTGACGTCGTCCAGGCTGGTGGACCCACTGAGCAGCGCCTCGGTTGGCGAGATCACCTGGATCTCCTCTCGCTCGAGGAGGTCGTACTCGTCCCGGATGGGGCCGACGATCTCCTCCAGGAGGTCCTCGATGGTCACCACCCCCGCTGTCCCTCCGTACTCGTCGACCACCACGGCCATGTGGACCTTGGCCCGCTGCATCTCCTGGAGCAGCTCCCCGAGTCGCTTGGCCTCCGGGACGAAGGTCGCCGAGCGGGCCAGGGTGGCCACCTCCATGCGGGGATCCTGGTGCCACACCTTGAGCAGGTCCTTGGCGTACAGGATGCCCACCACGTTGTCGATGGTCTCGTTGTACACCGGGATGCGACTGTGACCGCGGTCCAGCACCAGCTCGACCGCCTCCTCGAGCGTGGCTTCGGCGGCCAGCGCCACCACCTGTACCCTGGGGACCATCACCTCACGGGCCGTCTTGTCGGTCATCTCCAGGACACCCTGGATCATCTCCCGCTCCTCCTCCTCGACCACCCCTTCGTCGGTGCTGGCCGCCACCACCGCCTTCAGCTCGTCCTCGGTGAGGAAGGGAGTGCGCCGACCGCCCTCCCCGGGGAGGATCCGGGTCAGGAAGGTGCTGGAGGCGGTGAGCACAACCACGAGCGGATGGAGCACCTTGGTGGCCCCGGCCACAGGAGGCGCCAGAAGGTTGGCCACCACCTCGTTGTGCTGCAGGGCGTAGGCCTTGGGGCCGATCTCACAAACCAGCAGCACCACCACCGCAAGCCCCAGCGAAGCCCAGAAGGCGGTGCTGGCTCCCAGGTGATCCTGGGCCAGCAGGGTGGCCGCCGATGAGGCCAGGACCAGGGCCACGGTGTTGAGCACCAGAACCGTGGAGAGGTAGCCACCCGGGTTGGCGTGCAGGCGCTCGATGAGAGCCGCCCGCCCGTCCCCCTGCTCCCGCCTGGCACGCACCCTGACCCGGCTCACCGAGGTGAGGGCGGTCTCGGCGGTGGCGGCCAGCGAGGCCACTATGAGGGCCACCACCAGAACCACCAGGAGCCAGGCGCTCAACCCCGCGCCCTCCCCACTTCAGCAGGCTCGCACGGGCCTGGCAGCCTCCCCCTGTGCGAGAGGGCCCCGGGCAGGCGGCTGCCTCGTCCTAAGTCCGACGGTGAGCCTGGGCCCATCTGGGCGCAGTTTAGCAGCCGTCTTTGCGGGCCCCGGGCCGGGATCAGCGGAAGAGGGCGGAGACGCTTCGGCCCTCATGGATCCGCACGATGGCCTCGGCGATCAGCGGGGCCACGGAGACCTGGGAAACCTTGGGGTTGCGCTGCCCTTCGGGGCTGAGCGGGATGCTGTCGGTGACCACCACCTCGTCCACATCCGCCTCGTCAATCTTTCGCAGAGCACCGTTGCTCAACACCCCGTGGGTGGCCAGCACATCCACCGACACCGCGCCCCCGGCCCGGAGCGCCGTCGCCGCTCCCGCCAGGGTGGAGGCCGTGGAGATGAGGTCGTCGACCACCACGCAGCGGCTGTCGCGCACGTCGCCGATCACATTGAGCACCTCGATGTCGTCGTCCCTCGGCCGCCGCTTGTCGATGATGGCGAGGGGACACTCCAAGAGCCGGGCGATGGCCCGGGCTCGCGCCGTCCCCCCCACGTCCGGGGAGACGATCACCAGCGGTTGCCGTCCATGCCGGCTGCGGATGTGGGAGGCCAGTATCTTGCTGGCGGTCAGGGCGTCGACCGGGATGTCGAAGAAGCCCTGGATCGCCTCCGCGTGGAGGTCCAGGACGATCATGCGCTCCGCCCCCGCCACCTGGAGGAAGTTGGCCATGAGCTTGGCCGAGATGGGGTCCCTGGCCCTGGTCTTCTTCTCCTTGCGCTGGTAGCCGTAGTAAGGCAGGACGGCGTTGATGCGGGCGGCACTGGCCCGGCGCAGGGCGTCCAGGGTGACGAACAGCTCCATGTAGTTCTCGTTCACCGGGGGGCAGGTGGGCTGAATCACGAAGACGTCGTGGCCGCGGACCGACTCGCCGATCTTGACGTCGTACTCCCCATCGGCGAACCGGGTGATCTCCATGGGGGCGAGCGGAACTCCCACATCCTCGGCGATCTTCCGGCCCAGCTCGGGATTGGCCGTGCCGCAGAGCAGCATGAGCGGACCGTCCGCGCCCCTCACTCGGACTCCTCGGCCCGGACCTCAGCCACGGGCCGGGCGCCGGCGCGGTGCCGCTCCACCCAGCCCTCCAGGTTGCGCTGGCCACCTCGGGCCACGGCCAGCGCCCCTGGCGGCACGTCCTTGGTGATCACCGACCCTGCCCCTGTGTAGGCTCGCCGGCCCACAGACACCGGTGCCACGAGGACGGTGTCGGATCCGATCCTGGCTCCCTCCCCCACCACGGTGCGGTGCTTCGCCAGCCCGTCCCAATTGGCGATGATGCTGCCCGCCCCGATGTTGACGTCAGCATCCAGCTCGGCGTCACCGACGTAGCTGAGGTGGGGAACCTGGCTACCCGGGCCGATGGTGCTCCTCACGATCTCCGTGAAGGTGCCCAGATGGCTCCCCTCTTTGAGCTCGGTGCCGGGGCGGACGCGGTTGAATGGCCCCACCTGGACCCCGTCCTGCAGCCGGCAGAGCCGGAGCTGGGAGCGCTCCACACGGCAGCCGTCCCCCAGCTGGCACTCTGTCAGCTCGGCGAAGGGACCGATCTGGCAGTTCCGCCCCACCCGCACCCGTCCGCGCAGCAAGGTGGCGGGCTCCAGGACGGTGTCCACGCCCACCTCCACATCGCAGTCGACCCAGGTGGAGGAGGGGTCCCGGACGGTGACCCCGTTCACCATGAGGCGCCGCAGAGTCCGCTCTGTCATCGCCCGCTCAGCGTCGGCCAGCTGCAGCCGATCGTTCACCTGGAGCATCTCAGCGGGGTCGTCCAGCTCCACCGTCCGGCAGCCGGCGGGAAGGAGCCCAGGGGCCCAGCTCAGGTACCTCTCGCCCTGGGAGTTGTCCGAGGTGACCCGCTCCAGGGCCGACCAGACCCCTGGCTGGGGGAACACGTACACCCCGCAGCTGACCTCCACCCTCGCCTCCGCCGCCGGCCGGTCCGCCCACTCCACGATCTCCGCCAGTTCGCCGGCCGGTCCCCGCCGCACCTGCCCGTATCCCTGAGGCGTGTTCGTGAAGCAGGTCAGGAGCACCCCCTGGTCGCCGGCTGCTGGCCGGGCTTCCCACAGGCGGCGGAGAGTCGCGGCGGTAAGCAGGGGCATGTCGACAGGGAGTACTACGAAAGCGCCCTCCCCCTCGAGGCGGGAGCGGGCGGCCAGCAGAGCGTCACCGCTGCCCTTCGGCTCCAACTGGTGGACCACATCGGCCCGGCCTCGCAAGTACTCGTCCAACTCCCCCTGGTCCGGTGAGGTGACCACCAGAGGTGTCGCGGGTGAGAGCTCGAAGGCGGCACGCAGCAGGTGCTCGATCATCGGCAGCCCCCCCACGGTGTGCAGCGCCTTGGTCCGCGAGGACACCATCCGGGTACCGCGACCGGCGGCCAGGATCACGACGCGCGGCCCAGAGCGATCCGACAATTCCCACCTCGCGGCCCACCGGTCTCAAGCCCCAGCTCGGGGCGAGTATATCAACGGCTCGCTGAGCCGCCCCCTCCGCCACCGGGCCGCCGGTGCTGGCGCTCCAGACGATAGTGCTCCCGCCAAACCAGCCGGTGGAGTCCCAGCCAGCGGGGCAGGTCGCGAAGCCCGGGGATGAAGGGGACCAGCAGCAGGAGGGTAGTGAGCAGCCCCATGGTCAACACCACCAGGAGGTCGGCGTTCTGGGCGGTGTTGTAGGGAGGGATCTGGTACCAAAGGGTGAAGAGCCATAGCCACGCCTGCCCGGGATACCGTCCGGTCTCGTTCATCATCCCCCACTGGCTGCCGGTCAGCTTCTGGGCCTGCGCCAGACCCGGGAAGTAGCCGCCATCCGCGAGGAAGAGCAGGGGCTTGGTGTAATCGGTGACGTAGAAGCGACCGCTGTGGAGCAGGAGTGAGTCCAGCGCCCCGGCCCGCCCATCCGCCAGGAGGGCCTGCATCATCAGGTTCACCGGCCCGTAGGCGCCCGCGGGCACCCGCACCAGCGGCCCGGTCACGCTGGCCTTGGTTAAGGCCTTCTGGTAGGCCGCCAGCCAGGCCTGTTCCTGGCTGGTACCGGCCGCCTGGTAGGTGGCCAGCGCCGCAAGGAGCGCTGGGCGGCCGACACTGGCCAGCCGGAGGGGGGCTATGACGTCGGTCTCAGGGGCGTTGATCGGCTGGTGTACCCCCGCCCAAAGCTGGGGCGCCAGCGGGCCCCATGTCTGGACCGAAGCACCGGTGTCCGAGGGGTCAAGACCGTCCGCGTCGATGTTGTAGGGCGGGCCGTAGTCGGCGCTGATGGTGCTCCCCTGCAACTCTGCGGTGGCGGTCTGCAGGAAGTCCAACGGTGCCGACCTGGCCCAACTTTGGATGGTGACCGGGGGCACGTCCGGCGAGGAGAGGACGGCGGCGAGCACCAGCACCACCACCAGCAGGACCGCGAGCGCCAGGGAGATCTCCTTGACCAGGTCGTAGGGGGCGGTCGGAACCCCCCGGTAGTAGGTCTGCTGGTCGATCGAGCGTCGCTTCATGGCCGGTCCTCGGAGGGGGGCTTGACCACCCCGCGGAGGCGCACCTGGACGACGTGGAGCCCGACCAGAAAGATGATCAGGATGGGGAAGAGCATCACGTGGAGCCCATACATCTGCCCGAAGTTGAGGACGTTGAAGAAGGCTCCCGCCCCGGTGGCGTTGATCGCGTCCTTGGCGTTCACGGCGATCCACTGGGAGTCGAAGTTCTGCTGGGAGAGGTAGCCGGTGAAGGCGGTGACGATGCTCACCAGGAAGACCACCACCCCCACCATCCAGGTGGTGGCACGCCCGTCCCGCCACCCCTGGCCGAAGTACTGTCCCCAGAGATGAAGGACCATGAACACGAAGAACATCTGCACGCTCCAGAAGTGCAGGCTGTTGAAGAAGCGGCCCTGGGGTGAGACGTGCCACCACTGCGGGCCGAAGAACGCCAGGACCACACCGCTGGCGATGGTGAGGATCAAGGCGGCGATGGTCACCACGCCGAAGACGTAGACCCAGGACCCGACATAGGCTGGCTCGCGGTCAGGCAGGAGGTGCTCAATGGGAAGGTCGCGCTCGATCAGTCGGCGGAGGGACCCGGTCCAGCTGCGGGGACCCGGCGTGTCTTCCCCGGGCTCAGCGCTCACGCTCGCTCTCCTCATAGGCGCGGCGGCGACGGGCGCGCCCCGGGAAGGGCAGGAAGAGGCCCAGGGCAAAGAGCACAACCATGAAGACGATCAGGCCCAGGTTGGGAAGCGAGATCAGGATGAAGCCCCAGTGCAGGTAGGGGGCGGGCTGGTCCACTGACATTCCTCCGCGGCGACCGGCGGGCACGATGGCTGAGCCGTGGCCCAATCTAGCCGGTTCCCCGGGCCGACGACACCCGAGGAAACACCTGCCGCAAGGCCGAAGGACCCCGGTGGCGAGAGGCAGGGCGGTTATCCTCTTCGGCGATGAGCAAGCAGGAGCACGGCCACTTTCCGGGAGTACTGAGCGAGCTGGACGAGTCGGGGATCCTGCGTCTCACCCTGGACCGCCCCGAGCAGCGCAACGCCCTGACCAGGGAGCTGGCCGAGGAGCTTCGGACCCGGATCGCCGAGGCGCAGCCCAAAGGCGCCAGGGTGGTGGTGGTGACGGGCAGCGGCAGCGCCTTCTGCGCAGGGGCGGACCTGGGCGCCCTCACCGCGGGAGCCCGGAATGCGGCCGAGCGGCGCCAGCTCCTGGCGGAGTACTACCGTGCCTTCCTGGACCTGCGCGAGCTGCCCATCCCCACCATAGCCGCGGTCAACGGCCCAGCCATCGGTGCCGGCTTCAACCTTGCCCTGGCCTGTGACCTCCGGATCCTCGCTGAAAGCGCCCGGATGGCGGCGCCCTTCCTCCGCCTGGGGATCCACCCGGGCGGTGGCTGCACCTGGATGCTGACCAGGGCCTGCGGATCGGCGGCCGCCCGGGAGATCCTCCTTCTTGGAGAGCCGGTGGAGTCCCACCGCGCCCAGCAGTTGGGCCTGGCGGCCCAGGTCGTGCCGGACCACGAACTGGCTGCTCGGGCGCACGAGGTGGCGCTCCGCATCGCCGGCCTGCCCAGCCGGGTGGTGCGAGACCTAAAGGCCGCCCTGGGCCTGGCGGAGGACGGCGCGAGCTTCAACTCGCTCCTGGCTGTGGAGAGCCTGGCCCAGGCTGAGTCGATGGGCACCGAGGACGCCCGGGAGGGGTGGGCGGCCTTCAGGGAGCGGCGGTCTCCACGCTTCCGGGACCTCTGAGAGGACGCCGTGGGCTGACCGCCGCCGAGGGGCACCAGCCGGACATGGGGCACAGCTGGCACCTGGGCCGGCGGGCGACGCACACCTGGCGCCCGTGCTGGATGAGGCGGAGGCTGAATCCGGTCCACTCCTCCTTCGGCACCATCCGGCAAACCTGGGCCTCGATCTTCACCGGGTCCCTGGTCCGCACGAGCCCTAGTAGGTTGCTCAACCGAGTCACGTGGGTGTCGACCGGGAACCCCGGGATCCCGAAGCCGACGCCCAGCACCACGTTCGCCGTCTTCCTGCCCACGCCGGGGAGCAGCACCAGCTCCTCCATGGTCCGCGGGACCTCACCTCCGAAGCGGTCCATCAGCGCCTGGCCCATGCCCACCAGGCTGCGGGCCTTGGAGCGGAAGAACCCCGTGGGGTGGATGAGCTCCTCAAGCTCCGCCAGGTCTGCACCCGCGTAGTCCGCCGCCCTCGGCATCCGGCGGAATAGCTGCGGAGTCACCTGGTTGACCCTCTCATCGGTGGTCTGGGCGGAGAGGATGGTGGCCACCAGAAGCTCCAGCGGGCTCGAGTGGGAAAGTGCACACACCGCCGGGTACGACCCTTTGAGAGCGGAGACGGCGGCCAGCGCACGCTGACGGGGCGACCTGGGTGAAGGCGGCGGTGATCCGGGCACGTGACCAGCCTAGGGCTCGTGGCAGCACGCCGTCGGACGGTGGTGGCCCGGTATCCTGGGCCCATGCCGCTGCGCCATCCCCTCCGGCTCCTGGGCCGAGGGCGCCTAGTTGCGCCACTCGCCGCCCTGCTCCTGGCGGCCCTCCTCTCGAGCTGCTCCGCCTTCGGCGACGTCGGCGACCCAACCGACGCCCACCTCGCCATCCCACCCGGCAACCAGGTGAGTCAGCAGAACAGCACCCTCTCCCTGCGGGTCCTGCCCAAGCCCCCGGCCAACCCGGAGTACACGGTGATCATCTACCACAACGTCAACACCGTGGGCGAGTTCGTGCCGGAGTCCCTGACCGTGAAGGTGGGCTCGGTGGTGGAGTGGGTCTGGACCGATCACTACGACCAGCACAACGTCTGGTGGATCGACCAGGAGCTGGTCAACTCCCCCACCAAGGGGGCCGGCTTCAAGTGGGCCGTACAGTTCCTCTCCCCTGGGGTCTACGACTACTACTGCACCCTCCACCCGGGGATGCTGGGCCGTGTGGTCGTCACCGGCTAGCTGGCGCCGCCCGGGGGCAGCGGCCGCCCTACTGGTGGCGTCCGGCCTGCTCCTCGCCGCCTGCGCCAGCCCGGCCACCGCCGCCCGCCTGGCACTCCGCGGTTTCCTGGCAGACCTCCGGGCGCATTCGGTGGTCTACGCCTACACTCTGCTCACCAACCCCGCCGAGTCGGCCACCCCCTTCCTCCCCTTCTTCGACGGCGTGAAGGCCGCTCGCGCCAGCTATCGGGTGGGCAGCTGCCGGGTGGTAAACGCCAATCAGGTCACCTGCCAAGTGGTGGTGACCGACCCGGGCGCCACGCCGCGGGTGGTCCAGGTGCAGATGCTGGAAGAGGGGAATGCCGGCGACTGGCTGGTGGCGGCGCCATTCACCACCCGGGGCGCGGCTGCCATCAGGCTCTTCCAATAGCCAGCCAAGTTCCCGGATTCCATCAGGGCGACGCAGCAGCCCTCTTCCGCGGGTTACGCCGTGGAGGCAGCCGGCTGCGACCTGGCTGAGACTGCTCCTCACCAACCAGGCGGGCACCGGCTCTATCCAGAAAGTCCTTGATGGTGGCCTCCGCCACCCGGTGGAGGGCGAGGCGGTCGAAGGTCTTGCCGAGCACGCCCAGCGGCGGCCTGTAGTTGACGCTGATCACCAGCTGGCTGCAACCGCTCCCCAGGGCACCCACCTCCAGCTCTCCTTCAAAAGCCGGGAACAGAGAGGACGGCCCGGTGGCCAGCCAGGTGAGGGGTAGCACCAGCCGGCCGGGAGACCTCATCGCCGCTCCCAGGCGGATCCGCACCTGCTTCTCCACCCGCCGGCCCACCAGGTCGAATCCCACCTCCGCCAGGAGCAGCTGGGCCCGGGCGCTGGCGCTGCTGGCGAGAACCGGCAGCCAGGTCTCAGGCGCCTCGAGGAGCCGATCGGTGGTGGCCTCGAAGCCCTGGGCCAGCTCACAGTAGTAGCGCAGGAACATCTCAGGCCTGGGCCGCGATGGCGAAGTCGGTGCCGGCTCTCGCGTCGGGAGCGGCCGGCGGCCGAGCTCTCTGGGCGGCCACCGGATCCAGCGGAAGGCCGCAGCTGGGCCGGCTTCCAGACTCGGGGGTGCCGCTGATGGGGACCGTGACTCGGACCTTGGTGCCCTGCCCGGGCAGCCCCCTGATGTCGACCCGGCCCCCGGCCAGCGTCGCGCGCTCTCGCATCGCCACCGTCCCCCTGCCGGGGTGAGAGGGCTCCGCCAAGAAGCCCTGGCCGTCGTCGGCGACCGCGACCCGGAGCGCCCGTGGGGTGAAGATGATCCTCACCGAGACCTTCGCCGCCCCAGCGTGCCGCTCCACGTTGCCGAGCGCCTCCTGGACGATCCGGTACACGTCTGTCCTACGCTCCCGGTCCAGAGGAAGCTCACTGCCCCTGGTGCGCACCACCGCGCCCAGCCCGGTGCGGACGGTGAAGGCCTGGACCAGCTGGCGGAGGGACGTCTCCAGGCCCAGGTCGTCCAGCGCGGGGGGACGGAGACCATCCGCCAGGAGGCGCAACTCCGCCACGACACCCAGGATCCCCACTCGCAGGGCTTCCAGCTCGTCCCGCGACGACTCGGGTACGCCGGCCTGCTCCCCCGCTGTCTCCAGGCGCCGGGCGAGATAGATGAGCGTCTGCAGCGGCTCGTCGTGAATGTCCCGGGCGATGCGCTCGCGGTCGTCCTCCTGCGCCTGCCTGGCCTGGGCCGCGTAGGCCGCCGTCAGCCGCTGGCGCTCGACCTCGGCGGTGACGTCCTGGAAGGCGACCTGGAACAGATCCCCCCCTCCCTCATCGCGCAGCTTGGTGAGCAGTGGATGCAAAACCAGCGTCGACTGAGAGCCCGACGTGAACACCAGCTCGAGCGGCGGTGAGCCGGCGAGGAGCCGCCCGCTGGGATCTTCCCCGATCAGCTCCGCCAGGCAACCCTGCTCCAGCCGCCTTCCGAACAGCCTCGAGGCGGCCGGATTGCTCTGGCGCAGCCGGCCGCCCGCGTCCACCACCAGAGCGGGCACCGACGAGGCCTCGAAAATCGCCCGGAAGCGCGCCTCGGCGGCTCGGTGAGCAGCCAGGGCAGCCGCCGTCCCCCGGCGAGCGGACGCCTCCCGCTCCACCCGTTGGCCCACAGCCACGGCGACGACACAGCTGATGGCCAGCAGCGTGCCGTCACCCCAGAGGTCGAAGCGCGAGTCCACCACCACCAGGTCGGGCACCATCAGGACCGTCCCCCAGGCGGCGCTGGCGCAGGCCCCGCCCAAGCCGAAGCGAAGGGCGGCGTAGATCACCGGCAGCAGGAAGAGCCCGACGGTCGGGTAGTCGGGTATGCCACCGGGGAGCCGAGCCCCCCGCAGGTCCAGCGCCAGGTGCCCGGACACAATGGCCAGGATGAGCGCCTGGATCACCCAGAACCGGTGGTCTCGGAGGGGCGGTCTCAGCACCGACCCTAGGATCTCCCGGAAGGTCGGCACCGGTGGCATCCCTGACCCCAGCTCGGCGGCCGCGCTCACATGGGGGACTCCGCCCGCGGCCGGCAGCCGGCCAGGATCGCCTTGGCAGCCTCGCGGCCCTGGGCCATGGCCCCGACCACCGTGGAGGGCCCCACCAGGGCGTCCCCCACGGCCCACACCCTCTCCCCTCTCGGGGCCCCCGCCGCATCCAGGCCGACCACCCCCTGCTCCCTCCAGAGCCACGTCCACCACCCCGCCCTCCCTCCCGGGGCGGCACCCGCAGATCCGCGGCGGGACCTCAGCCACCCCCCCCGCTGCGCCGGCGACTCGGCCGCCGCCAGCGTCACCTCGCGCGCCAGTGCCAACGGCCCGACCGACCCGCCGGAGAGGATTCCGCTCGCCAGCCAGCGGCGTGGCGGAATCGCCCTCCTGAGGTCGACCGGCGGCAGGGGCAGGTTGACCAGGGACGCGGCGAGCCCCGAGTCCACCCGGTAGCCCAGGGCAAAGACGACCCGGTTGACCGTCAAGCGCTCCGGCGTGCCACCGGCCACCTTGGGGCGATCACCGACGCGGCGCTGCACGGTGGGGCGCAGCCACGCGGCCGAGACCCCGAGGGCGTCACCCTCGAGCCGCTCCAGAGTCGTGGAGAAGCGGACCTCGACCCCCTCCTCTCGGGCCTCCGCCAACTCATCCCGCCTCACCCTGGTGAAGCGCTCATCCATCCACTCCACCGCCGTCACTTCCGCCCCGAGACGGCGCACGCTGCGGGCCACGTCCATGGCCGTGTTGCCGCCACCCACCACCAGAACCCGCGCGCCCGGTCCCAGCTCGGGCAACGTAGCGCCCGATTCCAGCGCCCGCTTCGCCCGCCAGAGGAAGGTGGTGGCGTCCTCGACCCCGGACAGATCCCTTCCGGGCACCGGCGGGATCAGCGGGACGCTAGCGCCATGGGCGAGGAGGAGCGCATCGTGCTCCTCGAGTAGCTGGGCCAGGGTGACTTCGCCGCCGGCGGCGCAGCCGGTCCTGAGCTTCAGTCCCGCCTCCTGGAGGGCCACCACCGGGCGGCGCGCGACCTCAGCAGGGAGGGTGAAGTCCGGGATGCCCCATCTCAGGACCCCACCAGGCTCGTCGTCCTTCTCGTACATGGTCACCCTTGCTCCCGCCTCCAGCAGCTCCCAGGCGGCGGCGCAGCCGGCGGGCCCCGACCCGACCACCGCCACCTTGAGCGGGGTCGAGGGGGAGGGGCCCACTCGGGGCGGGGGCACCGGCGCTCGCTCAGTGACGAACCTCTCCAGGAGCCCTATAGCCACCGGCTCTCCGCCCGCGAGCGCCCAGGTGCAGGCCCCCTCGCACTGGACACTCTGGTCGCACACCCGGCTGCAGATGTCGGGCAGGACGGAGGTCTCGCGCAGGACGGCGTGCGCGCCCTGCAGGTCGCGCTCCCGAATGGCGGCGATGAAGCGCGGGATGTCATTGTGAGCCGGGCATCCTTCGAGGCAGGTCGGGTCAGGGCAGGCGAGGCACCGATCGGCCTCTCGCAAGGCGTCCTTCCAGGTGCTGAACCCGCGCCTGACCTCTGTCGTGTTGCCTCGAAGACGGCTCGGATACAGGGTGAGCGAGACGTGCCGCGGCCCGACCACCGTGGGCCCGCTGACGGAGATGGCGGCATAGGGGCAGACCCGCTGGCACTGCCGGCAACCGACACAGAGGCGGTCGTCGGCTCGGACGATCCACCGCTCCTGGTCCAGCCCCAGCGCCCCGGTGGGGCAGCGCACGGCGCACTCCTGGCAGCCGACACAGCGCTCGCTGTCAACCCGTACCTCGGCGTGCCGGGCCGGTGCCGCAAGCCCTGGCCCGATCCCCTCGCGGACATCGACACTCATTCCGAGGTCTCCCACACCCTTGCGGCCGACGTCACTGGATTCCGCCCATGGCCACGTACAGGGCCGCCACGCCAAGGCCGGCAACCACCACGGCGGAGGTGCCGATCAGCCTCAGGCCGGCCAGCCTGGACGTGAGCGGCGCAAGGTCACGGCCGGAGATCCGCCAGGTGGCGTAGGCCGCGCCCAAGGTGCCTATGGCGGTGACCACCACCTGGCTGATGACCACCCCCTGCGGAGTCAGCAGGTGGAGGTTGTAGAGGGAGGAGTGGGCGGTGCCGAACAGATTCCACCCGAAGCCGAAGGGATCCGAGATGGCGGGGATGATCCGCGGCGCGTGATACCAGAACCTCGGCAGCTGCCGGGCGAGGTAGTCCGCAGCCATGAGGGGGATGAAGCCGTACGCCAGGGGCGCGAACCAGCTGGTGAAGGAGCCCGCTCTTCCCGGCACCCGGCGCACGGACCTCACCAGGGCGACGCTGCGCTTGGCCAGGAACTCCCTCACCCCGAAGGCGTAGGCGGCGACCAGGAGGGCGACCACACCGATGATCGCCAGGTAGTCGACCGGGTTGGGGTAGCCGGGGAATCCGGTGTGGAGGTTGAGCCAGCGGTCCAGAGGTGCGTAGAAGGGCAGCGCGTTGACCTGCTGGAAGATCACCAGCCCGAACAGGATGGCCACCGCCCAGGCCACATCTACCCGGCGGCGGACGGGCGCCACGACTGAGGTGAGCGGCTTCTGCACGTACACCCCGACGTTGTCGTAGGGGCAGTTCTTGATGCACTCGGTGCACAGCCCGCACATCAGGTTGGAGGTGGCGCTGCCCGGCCACTCGTACCAGGGGCAGGGGTAGCCGCGCTCGCTGCCCCGCATGCAGTCCTTGGTGGGGCAGGTCAGGCAGCGCTCCCGGTCGCGGGTGCGCATCCCGGCCACCATCCCGGTGGACCCCACGGTCCCGATGAGGGCGGTGAGTGGGCAGAGGTAGCGGCAGAAGGTACGGCGCTCGAAGAGAAGGAAGGTGATCAGCGCCGAGCCGATCACGAAGAAGACCAGGAAGCTGGTGAACCGGGGGTCGCCGGGACCGGCGATGTTGAAGTACTCCTCGAACCAGGTGAGACCGAGGAACATGGCCACCGAGGGCAGCAACGCCCACCGGCTGAGCCACTCCGGCCAGCGCAGGTGCAGCCCGATGGAGATGGCGTGACGCTTCCAGAACGTGTGGCGCTGAACCCACTCGGCGAAGCCACCGAAGGGACACATGACGCACCAGCCGCGGCCGACGCCCACCATGAGCAGGAACACCGCGCAGAACCAGATGTACCAGGTGATGACGGTGGCGAAGTTGTGAGTGGGAGCCAGAATCCCCACCAGCCCGGTCACGATCACCAGCCAGAAGATGATCTGGTTGGGCAGGATGAGCATGAACTGGAAGGGGCGGCTGCGGAGCAGGCGCCGCACCCGGGGATCTCGGGAGATGTCGCGCTGCGGGTCGGTCGGCCCGAAGTGAGCCTCCAGCCCGGCACGAGACGGCTGGCGCACCCGGGTGGGCAGGTCGCGGACCGGAAGTTCCTTCAGCGGCAGGGCCATTGTGGGATGCACCTCCTGTGGCACTTGAGGGATTCCACGGGTGACGGTAGGCGATATCGCGCGGAAGGGGCAGGGCCGAAGGTCCCGCGAATCTCGGGACCTTCGGCCCCTCTCCCCTGCTACAGTTCTGATCTGTCCAGTGGCCAGCGCCAGCCCCGATCGCCGTGACCTGCTGCTGGAGGCGGGCCTGGCGCTCACCTCCGAGCTTTCGCTCCCATCGCTTCTGCGGCGGATCGTGAGGCTCGCCTGCCAGCTCACTGACGCGAGGTATGGGGCGCTCGGCGTCCTCGGTCCCGGGGGCGGGATCTCGCAGTTCGTCACCCACGGCGTCAGCGCCGTTGAACGGGGCCGGATCGGGCGTCTTCCAGAGGGCCGGGGTATCCTGGGGGCCCTGCTGCGACCCGGTCCGCCGCTGCGCCTGGACGACCTCGGCTCAGATTCCCGATCGGTTGGCTTCCCGCCCCATCACCCGCCCATGCGCTCATTTCTGGGAGCGCCGGTGGTGATTCGTCGGACCGTCTTCGGGAGCATCTACCTCACCGAGAAGCAGGGCGGGCTGCCCTTCACCGCGGACGACCAGCTGTCACTGGAGGTCCTCGCGGGCCAGGCGGCGGTGGCCGTCGCCAACGCCACCCTGTACCAGAGGGCCGTGTCCCGCCAGCGCTGGCTGGCAGCGCTCCGGGAGGTGGCCCAGGCCACCATCACCGGAGGCGAGCCGTCCGAGGCTCTGCGGCTGGTGGCCGCGTACAGCCGGGAGCTGATCGGTGGCGGAGCCGCCCTTTTGGCTCGCACCGACGGCGGCATTCGACAGGAGCCCGAGGTGCTGGCCGCCGCCGGTCCGGGGGCCAGGAGCCTCGCCCGGCGGCTGGGCGCTGCCACCCGGGATCCCGTCGCCGGGGCGGTCCGGCGGGGGCGGCAGTTGGTGATCCAGGTCCCGGCTGCGACCCGAACCGGACGGAGCCCAGGGACGGCGCCGCTGGCGGTCCTGCCATTCGGGCAAGGGGGGCCCAATCGAGGCGTCCTGCTGGCCTTGGGAGCGGCGGGAGCGCCGCTGCCCGAAGAGGAGGCTGTCGAGATGCTCACCGCGCTGGCCGCCCAGACCGCCGTGGCCCTGCAGTTTCAGCAGAGCCAGAGCGAGCGGCAGCGGCTGGCCCTGCTGGACGAGCGGGAGAGGATCGCCAAAGAGCTCCACGACGGGGTGATTCAGTCCCTGTTCGCCGTCGGCATGGGGTTGCAGGCCGTGGCTCCAGCCACAGACGACGTCACCCGCCAGCGGCTCGAACGGGCGGTGCTGGAGCTCGACCAGGTCATCGGCGACCTGCGCCAGTACATATTCGGGCTCCGACCAGGCATCCTGGGATCCAGCCGGCTGGCTGATGCCATGCGCCGCCTGGGGGAGGATTTCCAGGACCGATGCGGGGTCCACACGGTGGTGGAGGTGGACTCAGAGGTGGAGGCGCGGCTCGGCGCCCAGGCGGGCGAGCTGCTCCAGCTGACGCGAGAGGCCCTTTCCAACGTCGGCCGGCACGCCCAGGCCACCAGCTGCCGGGTGCGCGCCCGGGCCCAGGCGAGGTCCACTGTGGTCACCATCTCCGACGACGGTCGGGGCTTCGCCGTCCGCAGGGCCCGCGGCCGGGGCCAGGGCCTGCAGAACATGCGGGACCGAGCCCGGGGCATCGGTGGCAGGCTGGCGATCACCTCGGCCCCCGGCCGGGGCGCCCGCCTGCGGCTGGTGGTGCCCCATGGCTGAGGAACCGCCGCCCAGCCGGTTGCGGGTGATGCTGGTGGACGACCACGAGCTGGTCCGCGACGGCCTCCGCGCGGTCCTGGGCGCCTCCGGGGAGTTCGACATCGTCGCCGAGGCCGCGGACGAGGCTGGGGCGATCCGGGAGTTCGAACGCACCAGCCCCGACGTCGTCCTGATGGACGTGCGCCTGGGGTCGGGAAGTGGGATCGAGGCGACCCGTGAGATGCGGGCCCGCAGGCCCGAAACGAAAGTCCTCATGCTCACCTCCTTCGCCGACGACGAGGCGCTTTTCGCCTCGGTCATGGCCGGCGCGGCCGGTTACCTCCTGAAGCAGATCCGCGGTGGGGAGATCGTGGCCGCGGTCCGGGCCATCGGAGCCGGTGGAAGCCTGCTGGACCCGGCGCTCACCCGGACCGTCCTGGACCAGTGGCGAGAGGCCAGAAGCCGGCTCCGCGACGAACGGCTGGCGCGCCTCTCAGCCCAGGAGGAGCGCATCCTGAGCCGGGTGGCCGCAGGGCGCACCAATCGGGAGATCGCCGCCGAGCTTCACCTGGCCGAAAAGACCGTCAAGAACTACGTCTCCAGCATCCTGGACAAGCTGGAGGTGGCCCGGCGAGCTGAGGCCGCCGCCTACTTGGCGCGCCACGGGCGGTCCACGTCCTGACAGACGCCGGCGCCGGACCGCTCGGTGGCGTCGGCGGCTTAAAGCTCAAGGCAACCGAGGCTCAGTTCGTATGAGGTCCTCAGTGACGGCTGCGCTGCGGGCGTGCCCGGCGGCGCCTCAGCCCGTCGGCCGGGGCGTCTTCCCACCGTCCCGGGGCGGAGCCCAAGCCACCGCGGACTCCGCGGCCGCCAACGCAGTCGCGGCGTGGGGGGCGGAGACGCCCCGGTGCGGCTCCAAGACCCGGTCTATGATCCCGTACTCGACGGCCTCGGTCGCGGTGAGGAAGTAGTCCCGGTCGATGTCCCGCTCGACCTGACCCAGGGGCCGACCGGAGTGGTGGGCGATGATCTCCGCCATCCGCCGGGTGTTGGCCAGCACCTCGCGCAGCTGGATCTCCATGTCCCGGGGCGCGCCGCGTGTTCCGGCGGTGCCTTGGTGGATCATGATCTTGCTGCTGGGGAGCGCCATCCGCCTTCCGGCGGCCCCCCCGCACAGAATCATCGCGGCGGCCGACATCCCCATCCCGATACAGGTGGTGGCCACTGGACAGCTCACCTGCTGCATCACGTCGTAAATCGCGAAGCCGGCGTATGCCAATCCCCCGGGCGAGTTGATGTAGAGCTGGATCTCGCTCTCCGGGTCCTGGGCCTCCAGGTACAGCATCTCCGCGACCAGCAGGTTGGCAACCCGGTCGTCGACCTCCTCGCCCAGGAATAGGATGCGCTCCTTCACCAGCAGGGAGTAGATGTCGAAGGCCCGCTCCCCCCTGGCCGAACTGTCCAGGACCGTCGGCACCAAGCCGGCGGTCACAGCCGGTGCTCCGCTGAGGCCGCACCGCCTGGCGCCGCCCGGTGAGCCACCCTCTTCATATCGTATGAAGTATATCATTCAAGGTATGAGACGGCATGGACGGGGAGCCCACGGGTGACGGGGCGCAGGCACGAAACCCCCTTCCCTGGGTTCCAGGAGATGGCGGAGCGGCGCCGGCACCTGGGAGGCCAGCTCGCCGCCCGCCGGCTGGCTGCGGGACTTTCGCAGACGGAGCTCGCTGCCCGCATGGGCACCTCGCAGTCCGCTGTGGCGCGGCTGGAGGCGGGGAAGGCGGACGTCCGGATTTCCACGGTGACCAGGTACGCGCGGGCCCTGGCGCTCCAGGTGGAGATCACCCTGGGGGAACGTGGCTGAGGAGGGGGCCCCGCCGGTCTGGGCCCTTCTGCAAGAGGAGCTGTCGGCCCGGGGGATGATCCTGATCCAGGGACACCTGGACCATCAGCTGGCCACCCGCGCGGCTGCCCAGCTGATGGAGTGTGACGCCGTCTCCGACGCGCCCGCTCGCATCCACCTGTTCACCTCGTCCGGGGAGTTCGGCTGCGCCCTCACGCTCATGGACACGATCACGGCGCTGGGCATACCGACCGAGGTCACGGCGGTGGGGGCGGTGCAGGGCCCTGGCCTTGGTGTGCTGGCGGTCGCCGACCGCCGGGTGGCAACACCCAACTGCCGGCTCGCCTTCGCCGCCCCTCGACTGCAGTTGGACGGGGACCTGACCGAGCTGACCGGACTCCTAGACGCCGAGTTGCGAGATCAGCAGCGGTGGACAGAGCAGGTGGCCCAAGCCACCGGGCGGCCGCTCGAGCTCGTGGAGGCGGACCTCGCCACCGCCCTCACCCTCGCGCCGGAAGCGGCCCTGCGCTACCGGCTGATCGACGAGGTGCTGGCCGCCTCCCCCGGGCCCTCGAGGGGATCGCTGAGGTAGGGATCGGGCGGCTCGCCTCCACCGACCGCCAACCGGGCGGGAGGCAGGTCACTGGAGCGCTCCGCCAGGCCGAGGATCTGATCACCGATCCCCTGGTGGCGGAGCACGTCCCACCCGGCCTCAGGCTCCAGCGGGGTGGTGGCGACGACCTGATCACCCTCGACATGAACGTTCCAACCCAGGTTCTCCAGCCGCCGGAGCACCGGCGAGAGGATGGCCGCGCGGTCGTGGATCTGCTTGGCGGCGGCGGCTATCCGCACCGAAACCGGGAGGTCCGCGGGGGTGGGCCTGTCGGGGAAGCCGAAGGAGTGCATCTCCATGTACGTTTCCATGTGCCGGGAGATGGGCTCCCGGGTCACCTCGCGGAGCTCCTCACCCGCCCGCCGGATGGGCCGGAAGACCAGCCTCACGGTCCGGTCCTGGTGGGCACCATGACCCCCAGATTGCTCGCCGGACCATTGAGGGCCGGGCCGCTGGTGGAGGGCGGCGTGTAATTCTGCTGCTGATTGATGAGCATGTGGTTGGTGATCAGGAAGGGGCCCCGGCTGTCCTCGCGGATGTAACCCATCAGAGCCATGATCAGGGAGATGGCCACCCCCACGGTGATGAGGGAGATGGCCTGTCCCCGCCCGGCGTCCCCCCAGTGCAGCCGGCCTCGGGAGAGATGGACGGCGTAGACGGTGATCGCGGTGATGGTCACCCCGGTGAAGACGATGAGGGCCGTGAGCTTCCAGGGGATCATCTGCCCCCAGGGGATGAGCAGCCCCCCCTGCCAGATGGGGACATTGGCGTTGGCGGCGAAGACGCTCTCGTAGCTCCAGGCCAGCGACGAAGGGGTGGAGATCAGCAACCAGGCCGCGAAGGAGAGAGCGGTGCACACCGCCAGCGCCGGCGAGCGGAAGCCGCTGACCCGAACCCGGCGCCAGAGGTAGAAGATCCCCACGGTGAAGATCGCCCCCAGGAGGAACACCTGGAAGAGGAAGGCCACCGACAGCCCGCCCAGCATCATCTCGTACCAGGAGGCATAGGCGTGGAGCTGGATCTCCTTGGCGTACTCCCACCCGACCAGGGGCTGGGCGATCGTGAACCCCACCGCCCACATCAGCCCGTAGTGGCCCATCCAGTCCAGGTAGGCACGATGCAACTGCTGCCGGGAACGCCAGAGCAGGCGGATCCCCGCCACCAGCGCCACCATCGCCCCGGCGAAGGCGATGTTGCCGACGAAGCGGTGCATCTCCAGAGGGATCTCTGTGGGGTTCATGAGGATGAGCGGCAGGTTGAAGGCCGGACGGGGCGTGAGCATGTAGGAGGCCACCACGTTGATCATCAGCATCTGGATGCTGGCGTTGATGAAGAGGAGGATCTCCAGCCCCACCCGCAGCCCCCTCACCCGTCCCAGCCGGTCCCAGCGCGCATAGAGCGGGTAGAGGCAGATGATCTCGCCGACGAAGGCGGCGGCCTCGGCCACGAAGGGCCAGAACAGGATCCTCTCCAGGGTCACGAAGAAGTGGCTCCAGAGCCCCAGGAAGAGGATCATCACCGCGAAGATCGCCAGGGAGCCTCCCACCGCGAAGGTCGCCCCCAGGACGGTGACCAGCCCCTTGGAGAAGCGGTCGTAGTGGGGGTTGCGGCGCTTCCAGCCCATGAAGTCCGTGACCGCCAGGATTATGTACCCGCCCTGCTGAAAGGCCGCGAACTGAATGTGGCCGAGCATCAGCAGGGCGACCAGGGCGGTCGCCACGCCGGTGGAGATCGGGACCGGGGTGAGCTGGGGGGTGGAAGCGAGGATCAAGTGCATATCAGAGGTTGAAGAGCCGGTTCACCGCCAGCAGCGCCTCGAAGAGGAGGAACAGCACCACGAAGAGGGCCGGGATCATAACCTCGGGGCGGCGCCAGGGCTCCCGACCCGGGGTCCGGTCGAGGAAGGGTACCAAGATCAGGAGGGTTGTCCCTATCCCCGGGACGATGAAGACCCCGACCGGGATCATCCAGGCCTGGGGGAACTGCACCAGCATCTGGTCGAGCGGAAGGAAGAACCACTCAGGGGTGGGGACGTAGTTGAGGGCGGCCGGGTTGGCGGCGCGCTCCAGGGGGGCGCCCACCACCACCGCCATGACGAAGATGAGCAGCACCAGCCCGAAGCTCACCACCGAGTCCTTGAACACCTGGGAGGGGAAGAACTCGTCGAGGTCCACCGGCACCGCGTATCCAGGGTCCGAGGGAATGGCCGGATAGGGGTACTCGACATGAGCCATCCGCCGCGCCCTCTCCTCCGCGGTCTCCTCCTCGACTCCCTCGTAGTTGACCCAGGACCCGTGCTCGCCGTGACGCCGGAGCAAGATCAGGTGCAGCCCGATGAGGGGAACCAGCAGGGCCGGCAGCAGCCAGATGTGGATGGCGAAGAAGCGTGTCAGGGTGGCCGGCCCCATCTGGGGCCCACCACGGAGGATCTCCTGCAGCTGGGTCCCGAAGATGGGGAAGTACTCGACGACATGGGTCACCACGGTCGCCGTCCAGTAGGCGGCCTGGTCCCAGGGCAGCATCGCCCCGGTGATCCCCAGCCCCAGGACCAGCAGGAACAGGACCACGCCGACTATCCAGTTGAGCTCTCGGGGCTTCTTGTAGGAGCCGCTCACGAAGGTGCGAACCATGTGCAGCCCGATGACCACGAACAGCACGTAGGCCCCCCAGAGGTGCATCCCCCGGACGATGGCCCCGAACTCGTCGTGCCTCTCGGTGAAGTTGAGACTCTCCCAGGCCTCGGTGGTCGAGGGCACGTAGGTCCAGAGGAGGAACATCCCGGTCACTATCTGGTTCACGATCAGGATCAGGGTCGCGCTGCCCAGGGAGTAGGCCCAGGCTCCTCGCCGGGGCACCGCCTCGTAGAGGAGCTGGTGGACCAGGTCGGTGACCCCGAGGCGCTCGTCCACCCACCTGTAGGTGGTGGCCATCACCCCGGCGAAGGGCCGGCTCAGGCGACCTGCCAGACGGCTTCTCTCGGCGGCCATCCCCTACCCCTCCGTGAGCACGTTGCGGACGTACAGGGTGGTGCCCACCAGCTTGTGCTGGTAGCGGAAGAGCGGCTGCGGGGGAGGTCCCCCGATGTTGGTCCCGTCGATGCTGTAGAGGCCACCGTGGCAGGGGCAGAGGAAGACGTTGAGGTTGATGTCCCAGTGGACGTCACACTGCATGTGGGTGCAGACGTTGGACAGAGTGAGGAGCTGCACCTTGCCGTTCAGGTTGAGCTTGACCACGTAAACGGTGCGGGGAACCGGGGGCACCTGCCAGGCGTCCCCGCCCTGGTCCAACAGGACCACGTAGGCGGTGGGGACCCCGACCGGGACGTGCTGGATGTCGGCCACCATCACCCAGGGGTAGCGACCCTTGTAGAAGGCGGGGCTGAGGATCGATCCCACGATCGGGGCCCCGATGAGGAGGCCGATCCCCGCACCTGTCACCTGGATGCCCAGGGTCATGAACTTGCGCCGCGACATCCGGCGCTGTGAGATGGCCAACTCTTGGTCAGGCACTTCCGCGCACCACCAGCAGGATCAAGAGGCTGAGGCAGAGGCCAAGGAAGAAGACGAAGGTGAAGAAGCTGGCGCCCACGGCCAGCCAGCCGGACATGGTGTCCCCGGCCAGGAAGAGCTGGCGGACCCGGCGCATGGCCATCCAGAACCCGGCCAGCATGACCACGAAGAAGGAGGTGATGATCAGCCCCAGGTACCAGGCCGACTCGAAGTCCTGGTAGTTCATGGGAGGGTCCCCGGCGGAGCGTTGAAGTTCTGCGCCGACTGGTGCAGGGTGAGCAGGCAGGAGGCCTGGCCGGTGCCAGCGTCTATGCCGCAGGGGAGCTTGGCATTCTCCTTCACGACCCCCATGAAGATGGTGAGGGCCAGCGCCGCCACGGCCACCGCGCCCATGGCCCGCGGGACCAGGGGCGCGAGCGGGACTGCAGCTCCCCCCCGGCGCACCTCCACGAGGTAGCGGCCAAGGTTGATCGCGGTGGCGATGAACGCCACGAAGAGTGCCGTGTAGCGCAGCCACACGAGACCTGGAGGGAGGACGGCGGCGGGCAGCGCCGTGCCCGCCATCCCCAGCAGGGAGATCGCGGTCAACCCGGCGCCCGGCCCGGAGGATGGCCCCCGGTGCAACCAGAAGACGAGGTTCGCCCCCACCACCACCACCGCCAGAAGACCCACCTGGCCGATGAACATGCTTCCCGAGTTGAAGACGAAGAGGTTGTCGAAGGCCCCGATAGAGCTGGTCTTGATCGCCTCGGCCAGAAGGAACCCGGAGATAGGCTGGGCCAGGAGGAAGATCGACCCGATGGCGAAGGTGACCCGGCTCGTCCAGGTGTGGTACTGGCGCTCCTCCTCGGTCTTGGCACGCCTCGCCCTCCAGACGGCGATCGCCGCCAGCACCAAAGCCGACCAGGAGAGGGTGGCCCCGGCGTAGTGCAGCAGCAGCCAGGGGTAGCTCGGGGAGTACATGGCGTGGGCCGCGCTGACCGCCGTCCCCGGGGTCAGGGCAAAGCTGTCCAGCTGGACGATCATGAAGAGGAAGAGGTACTGGATCAGGGCGAAGGTGAGCCCCACCGCCAAGTGCAGCCTGGGCCCCAGTCGATCCCAGCCGTACACGTAGAGCAGCAGCAGGGGGATGCCCACGAAGAAGCTGGCGAAGGCGATGGTCAGGGGCAGCAGCAGGAGGTTGAGCAGGGTGCCGATCAGGCGGCCGTAGAGCCCGGTCAGCAGCACCACCGCGAAGACCGCCCAGGTGGCCCCGAAGCTGTACAGATAGAGGACCGAGTGCGACAGCCCGCGGGCATAGCGAAGGCAGTTGGGGCTGGCCCCGGGGCGCCTCCCGGCCAGCTCCATGAAGGGGGCGATCCCGGCAGCCCCGAGGATGTAGCCCACGATGGCGATGTGGATGAGGAAGGTCGCCCCGATGGCGAATTCAGCCCCCAGGGTGCCCAGAGGCAACCGGGGTTGTGGGCTCGGGAAGGCAGACAGCAGCACTGGAACCCAATGCTGACGGGCTGAGGGGGCCGAAGGCAAGCCGGGAGCGGCGCGGCGATAATCGACAGGTGCCGGAGCCATTGGTCCTACTCCACGGAGAGGACCGCTACCTGGTCACCGAGGCCGCGGCGTCCCTCCGCGATCAACTGGTGGCGGAGATGGGGTCCGAACTGGGGCTGGAGGAGTTCCGGGACCTCTCTGACGGGGACGCCATCGAGAGGAGCCTGGCCAGCCCCCCGTTCCTGGCGCTGCGCCGGGTGGTGGTCCTCTGGGACCCGCAGGTCGGGCCCCGCGGGTCGCGAGAGACCGAGGACCTACTCCGCGCGATCTCCCACCGGGCAGACACCACGGCGGTGATCGTCGTGGTGCGGGCCCTGGTTCCGGCCACCAACAACCTGCCTCGCGGCCTGCGCGAGCTCGGAGCGGAGGTGCGGCTGGTCCCGCGGCCCAAGGGCGCCGCGCTCCGGCATCACGTCGATCAGCGCGTGCGGGCCCACGGCCTCAACCTCGCCGCCCAACTATCGCCGAAGCTGGTGGAGATCGCCGCTGAGAGCCTGGGCCGGCTGGAGATGGAGCTGGACAAGCTGGCGCTGTATCCCGACAGGGCCGGGGAGCCGGTCGGCGAGGAGGTGGGCTACCGGCTCCTGACCCCGGTGCCCCCGCGCGAGCTCTACCGGCTGACAGATGCGATCTTCGAAGCGCCCAGCCGGGTGGGAAGCCTCCTCTCCGGGCTGCTTTCGCGCCCCGAGGTGCCCCCCCAACTGGTGATCGGTGCGCTGGCCAGGGCCCTCCGGGACCTCATCGCCGCGGCCGACGGCGGCTCCGGCGCCCTCCCGTCCTGGAAGGCCGAGCGGATGAGTCGCCAGTTGAGACGAGCCGGGGCACCGCGGCTGCGCCGCTGGCTGGTGGCCCTGGCCGACCTCGACTGGGAGATTCGCGTGGGTCGACTTGACGCCATCCAGGGGCTGGAGACGTTACTGGCCCACATGGCGGCGGAGCTGTCGCCCCGCGCCGGCTGACCTCAGTCGCGCTCCGCTTCGGACCCCGCGCTGCGCCGGCTCCGCTGCGCCGTGCGCACCGTCTTGGTGACGGGCTTGGCCTTGCCTGCCGCAGTCTTCCGCTGCGAGGCGGTGGACTTGGACCTCGTGCCCTGCGCCGCGCCGCGCCGCGCGCCGCCCGCAGTCTGAACGGCGGTGGCCGCGGCCAGGGCACGCATCAGCCGCGACTTGCGCCGGGCCACATTGCGCGGGTGGAGCACCCCGTGCTCGGCCGCCTTGTCCAGCGCCGAGGTGGCGAGACGACCGAGCTCCGGCGCCTCCTCCCCGCCCACGGCGCGGCGAGCCTTGGCCACCGCTGTGCGCACCGCGGAGCGCACGGAGCGATTCCGATCGTGCTTGCGCTCGGCGGCGCGGACCCGCTTGCGAGCTGAACTGGTGTTGGCCAAGGCTGTCCCCGTTTAGCGCCCCAGGGGGCGAACTGAATCTAGCGCTCGACGCGCCCCGTGCCCGGCCAGTATACGGCAGCGGGGACTGGCGGAAGTGGCGGGTAAAGTAGGCCGGATGCTGGACGTCGCCCAGGCCCCCGCCAAGCTGAACCTGGCCCTGGAACTGGTGGGCCGGCGCGCCGACGGCTTTCACCTCCTGACCGCTGTCTCCCAGACCGTGGCCTGGAGCGACCTGGTGGCCGCCGAGCTGGACCGCGGTCAGAACACCCCCGGAGAGATCTCGGTGGCGGTCAGGGGGCCCTTCCGGGATGGGGTGCCTGAGGGGCCCGACAACATAGTGGCCCGGGCCGCCGCCGCCCTCCACCGCCGCGGGGTGGGCCGCGAGGTGGTGTCGGTGGCGATCTGGAAGCGCATACCCACCAAGAGCGGCCTCGGCGGCGGGTCGGCCGACGCCGCGGCGGTGCTCCGGCTCGCCGCCGGCGACGACCTGGCCGCGCGTCTCGCCGACGTGGCCCTCGAGTGCGGCGCCGACGTGCCGTTCGCTCTCCGCGGCGGAGCGGCCCTCCTGGGCGGGGTGGGTGAGGTGCTCACTCCCCTCCCCCATCTGGCACCGACGGTGATCCTGGTGGCGGTGCTGGGGGCCGTGGAGACCGCCCGGGCTTACTCCTCGGTCCAGAGCGAGGAGATGACGGACGGAAGCCGGGCCGCGGCGGTGGCCCAGGCCCTGAGGAGAGGGGAGCTGCCATCCCCGGAACTCTTGGGCAGCGCCCTCGAGGCCGCCGCCCTGCGGGTGGCCCCCGAGCTGGAGCCGCGGCTCGAGCGGCTGCGCGCCGCCACACCACATCTGAGCTGGGCGATGACCGGAAGCGGCGGGGCGTTCTTCGCGCTTGCCAAGCCCGCCGAGGCGGGGCCGGCGCTGGCCGCCTGCCGGGCCGCGCTGCCGGGCCTGCCGATTCGCGCCACGGCGCCGGCATGAGCTGGGCAGACCCCCGGACGAGGCTCGCGCTGCTGGCCGGGAAGGTCACCGCCTGGGCCTCGCGCGGGCTGAGGATGGGCGGGGGCACAACGCTCCCGGGCGATGTCGCCAGGGCGATCGATCCCCGGGTCCTGCGCAAGCTGGCAGCGTCTCCCAGGCGGGGCACCGTGCTGGTCACCGGGACCAACGGCAAGACCACCACCGCCGCCCTCCTGCGGCGGATGGCGACCGCGGCAGGGTGGCGCACGGGCGGGAACCAGAGCGGCTCGAACCTCATCTATGGGCTGACCGCCGCCGCCATCGCCCATGCCGATCTCCGGGGTCGGATGGATGTGGACTGGCTGGTACTCGAGGTCGACGAGCTGAGCGCGCTGGCGGCAGCAAGGGAGTTGCGGCCAGAGATTCTGGTGGTGCTGAACGCGTTCCGCGACCAGCTGGACCGGTCCTTCGAGGTGGACCAGGTAGCAGCTCGCCTGGGGGAGGCAGTCGCCGCGCTTCCCGAGACGGCGGTGGCCGTCCTCAACTCTGACGACCCACGCATAGCGGCCCTGGATGGGGCGGCCAGGACATCCCTCTTCGGGATCGAGGACCGGGAAGCGGACCGCGGAGGACTGCCGGAGTCTGCCGACCGTCCGGTCTGTCCCCGCTGTGGGACTTCGCTGCATTTCGACGCCGTCTACTACGGTCAGTGCGGGGACTATCGCTGTCCCGCCTGCGGCTGGTCGCGTCCCTCACCAGCGATGCGGGTGATCCGGGTCATCGGCGCTGGCCTGGAGCATGTGGAGCTCACCCTGGCAGGCCCGGGCGGAGGTGTCGGGCCCGTGGAGGTCCCGCTGGCCGGTGCCCACAACGCCGCCAACGTCGCGGCGGCGGCGGCGGCGGCGCTGGAGATGGGCGCCGATTGGGATCAGATCGAGCACGGGCTGCAGCAGTTCCGCCCCGCCTTCGGCAGGTCCCAGGTGGTGCGCTGGCGCCAGCGGCAGGTGCGCCTGCTTCTGGCCAAGAACCCGGCGGGAATGCAGGCCAGCCTGGAGGCGGTCCTCGGTGGAGACGCGGGCCCGGTGCTCGGGCTGGCCCTGAACGACGGGATCGCCGACGGCACCGACATCTCCTGGATCTGGGACGTGGAGTTCGAGAAGCTGGCCACGGTTGGGCCCCGCTGGATCGTACTGAGCGGCCGCCGGGCGGCAGAGCTGGCCCTGCGTCTCCGCTACGCCGGTCTGGCCGCGTCGCGGCTCTTGGTCCGCCCCGCCCCGGAGGAGGCCTTGGACGAGCTCGCGGAGAGGGCCGCACCGGGGACGGCGGCCCCGGCCCTCCTCACCTACACGGCGATGCTGGCCTGGCACCGGACAGTGGTCGGAGCCGGGGGAGCCAAGCCCTTCTGGACCGAGGGCTGATGGCCGCCTCCAGTTCGCTGCGGCTGGGCGTGCTGTACCCCCGCGAGATGAACCTGTACGGCGACCGCGGCAACGTCCTGGCCCTGGTCCGGCGCGCCGCGCTCCGAGGGGTGGAGTTGGAGGTCATGACCCTCGGCCTCGATGGAGGCCCTCCCCAGGAGATCGAGGCATGCTCCGGCTTCCTTATCGGAGGCGGGCAGGACTTGGACCAGCTGGCCCTGGCCCATGATCTGGTGGCCCGAAAGGGACCGGCGCTCCGGGAGGCGGTGTCCGGAGGCGCCCCCCTCCTGGCCGTCTGCGCCGGCTACCAGCTCCTGGGCAAGCACTACCGGACGGCGACAGGGGATCTCATCCCCGGCCTGGGCATCCTCCCGCTGCGCACCGAGGCCGGCCCCCGCCGCCTGGTGGGCAACATCCTGGTCGCCGCCAACCCCGGACTCGGCCTGTCCAACCCCCTTCTCGTCGGCTTCGAGAACCATTCGGGACGGACCATGCTGGAACCAGGGTTGCAGCCCCTGGGGGAGGTGGTCCGGGGCGAGGGGAACGACGGAGACTCAGGTGCCGAGGGAGCGATTCTGGGGTCGGTGATCGGGACCTACCTGCATGGGCCCCTCCTGCCCAAGAATCCAGCCCTCGCCGACTGGTGGCTGTTCGCCGCCGCCGACCGGACCGGTACGACCCTGGACAGATCCCACCTGGACGACTCCGCCGAGGAGGCCGCCCGCCGTGAGGCGATCCAGATCACTCTGCGTGGATCCCGGGCCCGGGGATACCGCCTCCTGGGACGGCGGGCACGAATCAGGCGAACTGGCTGAGGGAGGACTGCGGCAGTTGAGGCGATCCGGGGAGGATCACCGCCGGCTTGGAGAGCGCGAAGTCGGCCCCGAAGTGGCTGAAGTCGACCACCATCTGCAGGGCCATGGCCGCGCTGCCGGTCACAGGCGGGGTGCCGCTGGGCGCCAGCATCGAGAGGGCACCCAGGTCCAGCGTGGCGGAGGAGGACGAGGTGAGGCGCTGGGGAAGATGGTTGGTGGTGGCCACCCATCCGTCCACGGTGGTGGATCCAAAGTTGACCAACTGGGGAAGTATGGCGGCACCAGGGGTGGCTCCGGCGGACTTCCCCAGGCTTCCCGTGGCCCCTGCCAACGCAGAAGCGAGCGCCGAGCCCGGTATCTCGGCGCGCATGCGCTCGGTGGGCAATCCGTTCACAGACCCCCCGCTACCCAAGTCGGTGACCTTGGTGGCCGACCTGAGGCTCGCCAGGAGCTGCCGTAGCTGGGTCTGGAGCCCCGCCACGCCACCTGGCAGCGCAGCGGCGCCGGCCGACCCGAGCGCATACCACTGGGTTCCGTTGAGGCTCACGTATCCCGCGCCCCCGACCTCGAGGAGATGGACGGTGCCGGGAAAAAGTGCCGGAAGGCTGTAGGTCAGCTCCTCGGTCCCGCGTGACTGGTAGAGGACTTCACCGGTGACGGTCGAGCCGGAAAGCTTGGCCGCCTCCTGCTGCAGCTGCTGCAGGGTCGCCGGAGGCAATCCGGAAACTCCATGGAGGGAGAGGCTCAGGGTCGCTGAGTAGCCGGCCTGGAAGCTGGTGCCAAGGGCCGCCGTCCCGGAGGCGCCCAGGAGGTTGGCAGCCACCGCGGGGTCGCGATGGTGAGACACCGCCCCACAGCCGGCCAGGAGCACGGTCGCCACCGCCGCCGTGAGAACTCGGCGCCAGCTCATAGGCCGCATCCTAGCCCATGGCCGTCGACAGCGCCGCGCGGCAAGCTGATCGTCACAGGCCAGCCCCGCCGTAGTAGCTTTGCAAGGTGCCTGATCCCCTGCCCGCCGCCGTCCGCCCTGAGGTCGGGCGCGAGATCCCGGCCGATCCCTTGGTGGATCCGGCCAACTACATCAACCGGGAGCTGAGCTGGCTGGACTTCGACTTCCGGGTCCTGGCCGAGGCCCGCGACCCCCGCGTCCCGCTGCTGGAGCGCCTGCGCTTCCTGGCCATCACCGCGAACAACCTCGACGAGTTCTACATGATCAGGGTGGCGTCCCTCTTGCGCCAGGTCGGTGAGCCCCTCCAGGCGACCCACCCTGACCGGATGACGCCCAAGGAGCAGCTGGCAGCGATCCGGCGGCGGAGCTCGGAGCTGGCCGCGGCCCAGCTTCACTGCCTCAGCACGGAGGTGGCCCCGGCGCTGGCCGAGCAGGGGGTCCGGCTCATCCTGGGCGAGGAGCCGCTCTCCGCCGAGGAGCAAGCGGAGTGCTCGCGCTTCTTCGAGCGCCAGCTCTATCCCCTGCTCACGCCTCTGGCCATCGACCCCGCCCACCCCTTTCCCTATCTCAGCAACCTCTCCCTCTCGATCGGGGTGGTGCTCGACGACCCTGAAGACCCAGGCGCCCGCGTGGCCCGGGTCAAGGTGCCGTCCGCGGTGCCCCGCTTCCTCCGGGCCGGGCCCCAGGGTCCGTTCGTGCCCGTGGAGCGGATCATCGCCGAGCGGCTGGACCGCCTCTTCCCGGGAATGCGGATCGTAGCCCGCGGCTACTTCCGGGTCACCCGCGACGCCGACTTCGACGTGGACGAGGACGAACCCAACCTGCTCTCAGCCATAGAGGAGGAGCTTCGGGAACGGCGCTTCGGAGCGATCGTCCGGGTGGAGGCCGGGCCACGCCTGCCTGACGCGGTCGCCGCCATGCTCGAGGCCGAGCTGGGCATCGACGCCGGTGAGATCCAGGCGGTGGACGGGATCCTGGACCTGACAGGGCTGGCCCAGGTGATCGAGGCGGTCGACCGCCCCGACCTGGCCTACCACGCCTTCAGCGGCACCACCCCTCCCCGGCTGCTCAGCGTCCAGGACCAGGAGCCGGACTTCTTCGCCGTCCTCCGCGCCGGGGATGTGCTGGTCCAGCACCCCTACGACTCCTTCGCCGCCACCACCGAGCGGTTCATCGAGCAGGCTGCCCGCGACCCCCGGGTCCTGGCCATCAAGCAAACCCTCTACCGGACCTCTGGGGACACACCCCTAATCGGCGCTCTCACCCAGGCGGCGGAGGACGGCAAGCAGGTGGTGGTGCTGGTCGAAATCAAGGCCCGGTTCGACGAGCAGAACAACATCCGTTGGGCGCGGCAGCTGGAGCAGGTGGGGGCCCACGTGGCCTACGGCGTCCCCGGCCTCAAGACGCACGCCAAGCTGGTGCTCGTGGTCCGCCAGGAGGAGGGTACGGTTCGCCAATACGCCCACATCGGGACCGGGAACTACAACGCGGTAACGGCCCGGGTCTACACCGACTTCGGCCTTCTCACCGCGCGTCGGGAGATCACCGAGGAGGTGGCTGACCTCTTCAACTACCTGACCGGTTACTCCCGCAAGCACGACTACCGCCACCTCTGGGTGGCCCCGATCAACGTGGTGGAGCGCTTCGAGGCGCTGCTGGACAGGGAGCTGGAGCATCTCCGGGCGGGCCGGCCGGCTGGAGTGCTGGGGAAGGTGAACGGGCTAACCGATGAGCGGGCGATCTCGGCGATCTACCACGCCTCGGCCCAGGGTCTCCCCATCCGCCTTCTGGTGCGGGGAATCTGCGCGCTGCGCCCGGGCATCCCAGGGGTCAGCGAGACGGTCACGGTGCACAGCGTCATCGGGCGTTTCCTGGAGCACGGCCGCGCCTTCGCCTTCGAGAACGGCGGCTCCCCCGAGGTCTTCATGGGTTCTGCCGATCTCATGGGCCGCAACCTCTACCGGCGCGTCGAATGCATAGTCCCCCTCCTGGACCCGTCCTGCCGGAGGGAGGTGCAGGAGGTTCTGGAGCTCACCTGGGCCGACCACCGCCAATCCTGGAAGCTCGAGTCCTCGGCCGCCTGGAGGCGGCTCGACGCGGCCGGTGACGCCCCGGGGATCCAGGAGCTCTTGATAGAGAGAGCCAGGTCCAGGGCGCCGCGCTGGGTGGGTTCCGGGGAGGCCAGCGATGGGTAGGCCCGACGCTCTGGCCTTCATCTCGACCAACCACCGGGCGGTCCTGGCCACCTACCGACGGGACGGCTCGGCCCAGCTGTCCCCCGTGGTGGCGGGGGTGGACGGGAAAGGCAGGGTAGTGGTGAGCAGCCGTGAGGGAGCGGTGAAGACCCAGAACGTGCGCCGCGATCCCCGGGTGGCGCTCACCGCCTTCACCGACCGCTTCTTCGGACCCTGGGTGGTGGTGTGGGGCTCGGCCGAGGTGGTGTCCCTTCCGGCAGCCTTGCCCCTCCTGGAGGCGTACTACCGAGTGGTGGTGGGCGAGCACCCGGACTGGGATGAATACAGAGCCGCCATGGCCGCGGAGCGCCGGGTCCTGCTGCGGATCACGGTGGAGCGGTCGGGCCCGGAGCGCTCCGGCTGACCGCCCTGCCCGCGGAGCGGCTCCCTACCGCCCTAGCCAAGGTGGGAGAGTTCGCCGCCGCCAGAGTGACGCCTGGGATGCGCCTCGGGCTGGGCACGGGGCGCACCGCCTCGGCGTTCCTGGACGCGCTGGAGCCGCGGGTCCGCCAGGGGCTCGTGGTGTCGGCGGTCTGCACATCTCAGGCCACCGAGCGGCGCGCCCGTTCGATGGGCATCACCATCCTTCCGGACACCGGTGAAGGGCTGGACCTGGATGTCGACGGTGCCGACGAGGTCACCCGGGAGCTGGACTTGATCAAGGGGGCGGGCGGTGCCATGGTCCGCGAGAAGATCGTCGCCGAGCGGAGCCGGCGCTTCTGGGTTGTCGCCGATGCGACCAAGAGGGTGGGACGGCTGGGCGAGCGGGCGGCGCTGCCGATCGAGGTGCTGACCTTCGACTGGGCGGGGACCCAGCGCCGGATCGAGGGCATCTGCCAGCTCAGGACCAGGCTGCGGGGCGGCCAGGAGCCCTTCATCTCCGACAACGGCAACCTGGTCCTGGATGCGGACCTCGCAGGCTGCTCTGAGCCGTGGCGCGAACTTGCCCAGCGGCTGGCCGAGGTGCCAGGAGTGGTGGGGCACGGCCTCTTTCTTGGCCTGGCGACGGCGGCCGTCATCTCGGACGGCCTGCGGGTGGAGGTGCTGGGGGACCTGGAGGACTCCCGCTGAAGTCAACGACGGCGGTTGAGGCCGAGAATCAGGGCCAGGGGAATCACCACCCCCAGGAAACCGGTCACCACGGCGATCCCGTTGGGGAGCTGCTTGGGGTTGGCCATCCCGACATAGGAGAAGAGGGCCGAGAGTACGGCCACCGCCAAGATGATCACGATGGCCGCCACCAGCACCCAGGTTTCGTTCTCCTGGCGGCTGACCACGAAGTCGGGCCAGCGATTGCGCACATACCGATAGACGCTGAGACCGGTGAGGCTGTTGAGGATGAGGGCACTGACCAAAGCGCTCACCGCCACTCCCCAGCGAAAGGCGCCCAGCTGGGAGATGACCCAGGCCGAGAAGTTGACCACCAGCAGCCCCACCGGGGTGGCCAGCCCGATGACGGGCAGGATGCAGGAGCGCCAGTCCTGAGGCAGAGGGATGTAGATCCCGTTCTGGGCTGGCCACCGCCCGTGGCGACCCCTCCCCTCTGGATCGCCTTCAGGCATCTCGCTCCTCCAATCCGCCCCTGGCGGGAGCCGAACTTGGCCGCCATTGTGGGGCAACAGTTGGGCCCCGCCGCATGATCGCAGCCGCGCCGTGAATCTGGTCGACCTGGTCATCGTCCTGGCCCTGGCCATCACCGGGGTCGCTGGGTACCGGCGTGGGCTCACCTTCTCGGTCCTGTCGATGGCCGGGCTTCTGGGCGGGCTCCTTCTCGGCTCCTGGCTGGCCACCCTGCTGCCGGCACGACTGCACGGATTCTCCAGCGCTGAGCGCACGGCGCTGGCCATCGCCGTGGTCTTGGCCGTCGGCTTCCTGGGCAACGCCCTGGGCGGTCTCCTGGGGGCAAGGTTGCGCCTCACGGCCCTCCGGAGCCGGATCGGTGGGGGCCTGGACTCGCTGGCCGGGCTGGCCTGGAGCCTGATAGTCACCCTGGCGGTGAGCTGGTACCTGGGCCTGATCTTCGCCGCCGGGCCAATACCACAGCTCTCCAATCAGATTCAGGGCTCCTCAATCCTCCGTGCCCTGGCGCGGACCCTCCCCGCCGGACCGGCCTGGATGGGAGACCTTCAGCACCTTCTCAGCGCCGTACCGTTCCCTGAGGTCTTCGCCACCCTGGTGCCGCCCCTGCCCGGGCCGGTGGCGATCCCCCAGGACCTGGCCTCCCACCCTCAGGTGGACCAGGTCGCCGCGGAGACCGTGAAGGTGATCACCAGCGGTTGTGGTGGCCTCATCGAAGGGAGCGGCTTCCCCGTCGGTCCCCAGGTCGTGGTGACCAACGCCCATGTGGTCGCGGGCGGCCAGTCGGTCCAGGTCCAGGTGCCCGGCTCCGCGGCGACTCTGGCTGCAGAGGTGGTGTACTTCAATCCCCAGGTCGACCTGGCCCTGCTGCGGGTCCCCGCGCTGCGCCTGCCCCCGCTCGCCTTCAGCGAGACCTCTCCACGGGGGACCGAGGGCGCGGTCATCGGATACCCCGAAGGAGGACCGGAGCAGGTGGTGGGTGGGGCGGTCCGGGGCACGGTCGAGGCCGTGGGCCGCGACATCTACTCCCAGGGGCTGGTCACGAGGCAGATCCTGGTCCTGCAGGCGGACGTCATCCCCGGCAACTCCGGTGGGCCCTTCGTCAACCTCTCCGGGCAGGTGCTGGGGATCGTGTTCGCCAAGTCGCTGGTGACCACCAACGAGGGGTACGCTCTCAGCGCGGCCGAGGTGCTGCCCGAGATCTCCCATAACCTGGCCGACACCACGCGTGCCGGGACCGGGGCCTGCGTCTCCTGAGTTTACTTAGGCGCCCTAATTAGGTAGACTAACTATGTGAGCGCGCTGGCGGCCCGCGACCGGGGAATCGAGGCGGTGGGAGCAGAGCTGGGAGAGAGGCTCCCGGGGATTGCCAGCCGGCTGTCCAAGGGTTTGCGCCAGGCGCACGACCCAATAGGTCTCAGACCGGGCGAGTTCCCCGTCCTGTCGTTCCTCCTGAGGCGCCCTGGCGCGACTGTCTCCGAGCTGGCCCAGGCCGAAGGGGTTCGCACCCCGTCCATGACGGCCATCCTTGCCCAGATGGAGGCGGGGGGCCTGATCTCCAAGGCGGGAGACAGATCTGACCGCCGCTGCGTGCGAGTGGGGCTCACGGCCCGGGGCGACGAGCTGGCCAGGGCCGCCGTTGCGGCCCGGAAGGCGTGGTTTGAGGCCAGGCTCGCCCGCCTCTCCAGGGCGCAGATCGTGGCCCTCGACAGGGCGATGGAGGCACTGGAGCGGCTCACCGAGGTGGAGCCTTGATCCGTGCCCCTCGGGCCATCACCCAGCGCACCTTCCAGGCGCTTTCGACGCGCAACTACCGGCTGTTCTTCGGGGGGCAACTGGTCTCGGTGACGGGCAGTTGGCTGCAGTCCACAGCCCAGGCCTGGTTGATCCTGCAGCTCACCCACTCAGCGTTCATGCTCGGGCTCCTGGTCATGGTCCAGTTCCTGCCCAATCTGCTCCTCCAGCCGTTGGGGGGGGTGATCGCCGACCGCTTCCCCAAGCGTCGGATGCTGATCGGCACCCAGAGTTCGTTCGCTGTGGTGGCTGGGGCCCTGGGGATCCTGGTGGGGCTGCATCAGGTGCAGACGTGGGAGGTGTTCCTGGTGGTGACGGCTTTCGGGCTCATCAACGTGGTGGACGGGCCGACCCGGCAGGCGTTCGTCCCCGAGATGGTCGGCAGCGACCAGCTCCCCAACGCAGTCGCCCTCAACTCCACGGTGTTCAACGGGGCCCGCGTGGTGGGCCCTGCCCTGGGGGGGATCCTCATAGCCACCGTGGGAACGGCCCTCTGCTTCGACCTCAACGCCATCTCGTATCTGGCGGTGATCGGAGCCCTCTGGCTGATGCGGCCCCAGGACCTGCACCTGAGCCGAAGGCCCCGGTCAACCGAGAATGCCCTGGCCCAGATCCGAGAAGGCGCCGCGTACGCCCGGCGCACTCCGGAGGTGCTCATGGTGATCCTCCTCATGCTGGTTGTCGGGACCTTCTCCTACAACCTCTCCGTGATGGTCCCGGCGCTCGCCCGCAATGGCCTCCACGTAGGCGCCACCGGTTTCGGCCTGCTCTCCGCATCCCTGGGCGTGGGGGCCCTCCTCGGAGCTCTGGGGGTCGCCTATGCGGGCCGCGCGGCGGTCCCCGCGCTGCTGGTCGGCTGTGCCGTGTTCGGGATCTTCCTCGCCGGCGCGGGGCAGATGGACAGCATCGTTCCGGCCATGGCCCTGCTGGCGGTCGCCGGGGCGGGGATGATCGTCTACTCGGCGATGTCCAACAGCATCATCCAGCTGCACACCCCGGCCCACCTGCGCGGCCGAGTGATGGCGCTGTACCTCTGGGTCTTCCTGGGCACGACCCCCTTCGGCAGCCCTCTCGCGGGCTGGGTGGAGCAGAACTTCGGCAGCCGGACCACCCTGGCGGTGGCGGGCTTGGTGGCGCTTCTGACCGCCGCCGTCGGCGCGGCCCTCTGGGCCCGGCGCCGGCCACGGGGAGACTACTCCTCCTCGGCGGGGTCTCCGGGCAAGCTGGTGGACGTCCCCACGGCGTGATATCCGCCGTCCACGTGGACGATCTCGCCAGTGGTGGCGGGGAAGTAGTCGGAGAGCAGGGCGACCACGGCCTTGCCCACTGGGCCGGTATCCCGGGCGTCCCACCCAAGTGGGGCCTGCCGCTCGAAGGCCCTGGGAAACTCGGAGAAGCCCGGGATACCCTTGGCGGCCACCGTGAAGGTGGGGCCGGCGGAAACCGCGTTGACGCGGACCCGGCGGGGCCCCAGGTACTGGGCCAGGTAGCGGACCACTGCCTCCAGAGCGGCCTTGGAGACCCCCATCCAGTCATACCCCGGCCACGCCTGGGAGGCGTCAAAGTCCAGCGTCACGACCGAGGCGCCGCTGGGATTGAGCAGCGGCAAGAGGGAGACCACCAGCTGGCGGAGGGAGTAAGCCGAGATGCGCAGCGCGGTGGCGGCCGACTCCCAAGGGGTGTCGAGGAAGGCCCCACCCAGCGCGTCCGTGGGAGCGAACGCCACCCCATGGACGATCCCGTCCAGCTGCCACCTCCGCCGCGCCAGCTCGCCGGCGAGCCTCTCGAAGTCCGCGTCCAGGGAGACGTCCAGCTCCAAGACTTCCGGCACCGGGTCCAGGCGCTGGGCGCTGCGCTCGGTGAGCCGCATGGGCCTGCCGAAGGATGTGAGGACAACCTCGGCACCGTCCTCCTGAGCCTGCCTGGCGACGGCGAAAGGCAGGGAGGCGGGGGTGAGGACCCCGGTGACCAGGATCCGCTTACCTTGGAGCAGCATCGCGCCGTAGGTTAGCGGCTTGGGGGCGGAGTTGGCTGGACGGGCTGGCCGTCGGCGTCGGCTACAATCCCGGCACATGGCCGCCGGGACCAGGCCTAGGCGCCGCCGCGCCGGGCTCTCGACCCACAGATCGTCCTTCTCATGGGGCCGGCACCCAGCCCTGCTGGCGTTCCTCCTCCTTGTCGGCTTCGGTGTGTCCGGGGTGAGCGGGGTGGTCGCCTATTTCCTGCCTGCGGTCACCACGGCTCTGCACGTCACGGGCCAGAAGACGACCGGAAACGGGGGCAAGGCGACCCACCCGGGCGCCACCGTCACCCCTCCCCCGCCGGGCCAGCCGTTCACGGTGCTCCTTCTGGGTTCCGACAACGACACCAAGTTCTCACCCAGCAGCGTGCTGACCCAGACCATGATCCTGGTGCGGGTGGACCCCGCCACCCACCACGCGGTCATGCTCTCCATCCCCAGGGACCTCTGGGTGCCCCTCTCCACCGGCGGCAGCGCCAAGATCGACGCGGCCTACGCCTATGGGGGGGCGGCGGCGGCGATCCAGACGGTGGAGAACAACTTCAACGTCACCGTCAACTATTGGGCGTGGATCGGCCTCGGGGGGCTGGTGGGGCTGGTGAATCAACTGGGAGGGGTGGACGTCCTCGCCCAGATGCCCATCCTGGACGTCCAGTATCCCTACGACCTCACCGGCAGCAACCCGTACGCCAACCAGCGGATCGCCATCCTCCCGGGCCCCCAGCGGCTCGACGGGGTGAACGCCCTAACCTACGTCCGCTCCCGCCACGGTGACATCCTGGAGGACATAGCCCGGGGCCAGAAGCAGCAGCAGCTGCTGGTGGACATCAAGGACGCCGCCAAGCTGATGAGCCTCGCCGACATCCCCCGGATCGCCAGCAGCCTGGCCGGTGAGGTGCGCACCAACCTGAGCCTCACCCAGATCAGCTCGGTGGCGGCGCTGGCCCACGACTTCAGCAACGGGGACGTCACCCAGATCGTGATGCTGGGGACCGACTACCGCGGCGCGAACATCAACGGGCAGTCCGCTCTGGTCCCCAAGTGGCCAGCGATCAACTCCCTGATCGCCCAGAACTTCCCCCCGGGATGAGTTCGCGACAGCTCCTGGCCAGCCTCGCCACGGTCGCCCTCATGGCGCTCTTCGGGTACGGCGTTTGGGCGGTTCTGGGAACCCTGCAAAGCCGGGCGAATCACGTTGTCGACCCGGTCCAGTCCCAAGCCCTGCTGGCCCTCCCGGGGACCATCTACCTCGCCCAGGGAGGCTCGCTGTACAGCCTCCAGGGGCTGCACTTCACCAGGCTCAGCACCCCGCCAGGCGACTGGGTGCAGGTGGCTCCCGCCACCGGTGGGGACCTGCTGGCGGTGGACAAGGGCAACGGCTACAGCAACCTCTACCTCCTCAGCCCGGGGGGCCAGGTCATCCGCACCCTGCTCCAGGAGAGCTCCCCCAAATACTTCGACAACCACTTCGTCTACTACCCCCGGGTGAGCCCCAATGGGCAGAGCCTCTTCTACGCCTGGAACTGGATCGATCCGTACGCCAACTACAACGTCGACTTCGAGATCCTCTCGGCTCCGCTCTCCAATCCAGGGTCAGGTCCCACGGTTTGGAGCCTCTCCAACCTCTACTACCAGGGAGGGGACGTGGAGCCACTGCCCCTGGCCAACGGGTCTCTCATCTACGTCAAGTACGCCACCGACACCAGCACCGGTGCCGTCTACTCCCAGCTGGCGTACGTCACCTCGCCAGGAGCGGAGCCCCAGTTCCTCACCACCCCGGCGCAGAACTGCAGTGAGCCCGCCCTCAACCCCCAGGGCACCGAGATCGCCATGATCTGTTCCAACAATCAACTCCAGACCTCAACCCTCGACGTCGCCAGCTGGAACGGCAGCACACTCGGGCCTCTGGCGGAGCTCTCCACCGGCCCCATGGCGGCGATGCCCACATGGTCACCGAACGGACAGAGCCTAGTCTTCATGAACGTCCCGCAGCGGGCGCTACCCTTCCAGCTCTACTGGGTACCGAAGGCAGGCAGCGCCAAGCCCGGGGCCCCTCAGCAGGTGACCCAGGATCTGTCCCTGACGGCGACTTCGGCCCCCGTGTGGTATTCCTGACAGCGGAGCGGCTCTGAGCTAGTCAAGGCGCTGCCGGGGCTACGGCCTCTGCTCTGGTTGCGAAGAACGGACCACCGGCTGGCCCTCGGCGATGCATAGAGCGAGCCCACCCTCTGCGGCTAGCTCCTCCGGCCAGGAGCTCCGGGCACCTGAGGCGGCTGCCAGGGGCGCCCCAGCTCGTCCACCAGAAGGGCGATCAGAGCCGACCACCCGGTCTGGTGCGAAGCCCCCTGGCCGCTGCCGTCCTCGGCGTGGAAGTACTCGTGGAAGAGCAGGCAATCCCGCCAGGTGGGATCGTCCTGGAACTTGGAGTACCCGCCAAAGACGGGACGGCGCCCGTCCGCGCCGCGGCGCAGGATGGAGACCGTGCGCCCCGCCAGCCGGTCGGCCACCTCAGTCAGGTTCAGGGCAGGGCCACCCGGGGCGGGGAACTCGTGGGTGAAGCCGGCGCCCAGGCCGACCCCCAGGAGGCGCAGCGCCTGGATCAGCAGGTATCCCGTGGGCAGCCAGATCGGTCCCCGCCAGTTGGAGTTGCCACCCATGATCCGCTCCTCCGCCGGCCCAGGCTCGTAGCGGACAGCAGGCATATCGGGGACCAGTTGGGACTGGAAGGGCTCGCGCAGGTGAGCCTTGGACAGGGACCGCAGCCCGAAGTCCGAGAGGAACTCCGAGGGGCTCAGGAGCCGGTCCAGGAGGCGGTGGAGCCTCTCCGGGCCGAGCAGGGAGAGGACCGCGTAGGGATCGTCCCCGGCCGCCCGGTAATGGAAGGCGCGCTGCTCCTGGTGGGCAGTCAGCTGGCGCTCCAGCCGAGGCAGGCGGTCTAGGGTGTGCTGGTGCACAACCTCGGTGGCCGCCAGCGGCAGCAGGCCCACCAGGCTGCGAACTCGTAGCACCTCGCTGCGGCCGTCGGCCAGCCTGAGCCGGTCGTAGTAGAAGCCTTCGGTCTCGTCCCAGAGCCCGGGCTGGCCGTCGTCGCCGTTGAGCGCCTGGGCGATGTGGGCGAAATGGTTGAAGAAGCGGATGGCCATGTCTTCGTACTGCGGCTCCTCCACTGCCAGCTCGGCGGCGATCCGGAACATCTTCACCGCGAACATCCCCACCCAGGCGGTGGCGTCCGCTTCCCAAATCTCCGCCCCAGAAGGGAGGTGGCTACGGTCCACCGCGGAGATGTTGTCCAGGCCAAGAAACCCGCCGGCGAAGATGTCGTGGGCGCTGACATCCCGACGGTTCACCCACCAGCCGTAGTTGAACAAAAGGGCCAGGAACGCCCGCTCCAAGAACCCCCGGTCGGGCCGGCCGGTGCGGTTGCGCTCGCGGACGTAGATCTGCCACACCGCGGCGGCGTGCACCGGCGGGTTGGAGTCGGAGAAGCTCCACTCGTAGGCGGGAAGCTGTCCATCCTCCCGCGTGTAGTCGGGCCGCAGCAGCAGCATCACCTGGCGCTTGGCCAGCTCGGGATCGAATGGCTGCAGCGCCAGAGCATGGAAGGCCAGATCCCAGGAGGCGAACCAGGGGTACTCCCAGCTGTCCGGCATGACGACCACGTCCGCCGCCCGCAAGCCCCGCCAACCGGAGTTCCGGCCCTCGAGGCGTGAAGCTGGGGGCGGAGGCTGGGCAGGGTCTCCGTCCAGCCACCGGCCCACGTCGTACTCGTAGTACTGCTGGGTCCATATCAGCCCGGCCAGCCCCTGTCGGAGGATCAGCCGGTCGTCGTCGTCGCAGCCCTGGGGGGCAGCGCGGAGGTGATAGGCGGTGGCCGCAGCCCGCCGGCGCTCGCACACTCCGTCGACCATCGTGGACGAGAGCCCCTCCAGGTCTCCCCAGACCCAGCGCACCACCCGGCTCTCCCCTGCTCCCAGCTCGAGGACGAACTGGGCGGCGGCCCGGGTCCCCACCATGGCGGGATTGCACAGGCTGGGCTCCTGACGCACCACCGCATCCCCTATGGCCCCCTTGGGGTACAGCGTGGTGGCCGGAGCCCCGAAGAGCTGGGCCACGTCGGTCTCGTTGTCGCAGAAGAGGAAGGTTGCGCCGGGGTCGACGGCCAGCCGATAGCCCGGGAAGTCGGGGTGATCGAGGGTGACAACGCCGCCCCGCAGGGCTAGCTTCGGCGGGGGCGTCCCGGACCATGACCAGGTGTTGCGCAGCCACACCTGGGAGAGCAGGTGGAGCCGCGCCGGCGCCGAGCTGCGGTTGCTGACGGTCACCCGGCAGCAGACCACGGTGGGTGAGTCCTGGGCGTACTCGACCTGCACGTCGAAGTAGCGGCCATCCTCGAAGAAGCCCAGGTCCAGGAGCTTCAGCTCCGGACCGGGCTGCCGATTGCGTACCCGGAGCTCTTGATAGGGGAAGGCCGCCATCGGGTAGCGGTAGACAGCGGCGAGGTAGCTGGAGTCCGGCAGGGCGTCCAGGTAGTGCCAGTACTCCTTGACGTCCTCACCGTGGTTGCCCTCGGCGTTGGTGAGGCCGAAAAGCCTCTCCTTGAGGATCTCGTCTACCCCGTTCCACAGACCCAGCCCCAGGCACACCGTCTGCCGGCGATCGGAGATGCCCAGCAGCCCGTCCTCCCCCCATCGGTACGCCCTAAGGCGGCTGTGCTCGAAGGGGAAGTAGGCCCAGGCGTCCCCATCCTCGCTGTAGTCCTCCCGGACCGTGCCCCACTGGCGGAGGGAGAGGTAGGGTCCCCAGGGCCTCCCGGGATCCTCCGGCGATGCGTCTTGGTGCGGGGGGAGGTCGGGGGGCACCGGGAGATTCTCTCAGCCGGAGGGTGTCCCGGGCCCTTGCTCGTCCCGGCGTGCCCTGCGGCCCGGGGTGCCGTCCAGGGTGAGGGCCAGCGCCGGGCATGCCCCCACGCTGCGACGAACCCGCCGCCCAAGGTCATGTGGCAGTGGGTCGGGGGAGATGATCGGGTAGCCGAAGTCGTCCAGGGTCACGAGCTCAGGCAGCATCTCGGCGCAAAGCCGGTGGCCCACGCAGAGGGTGGGATCCACGTGCAGATAATGGCGGCTCACCGCGGATGCGCTACGGGCGGCAGCGGCAGCGACGACTGCCGGTGGCCCCCGCAAGCTCCCTTCCGGTGGCGCTGCAGCTCCTCTGGGAAGGCCACCGCCGCCGAGCGGGCGAGGTTCACCGCACCGTCCGGGTGGCGGCAGGCACCTCTTCCCTCGATCTGGTCGCCCCACCGTTGCAGCTGCGCCAGCGCCTCTACAGACCCGTTGTCGGCCACCTCGTTCAGCGCCGAGGCCATGGCCGGAAGACCGAAGGCACACGGCCCACACTGGCGGGCTCCCTGCGCCGCCAGCCAGGCCAGGACCCGCCCTGACTCCCGCAGCCCGCACGTACCCCGGGGAAGGAGGTGGAGGACCCCGGCACCGGGAGTCGCCCCGGCCGGACGGAGGCTCGCCCGGGACAGAGCGAGGCCCTGGACCTCCGGCGCTCTGAGCCAGGAGCCGAAGTAGCCGCCCACCAGCAGCGCGACCGCCTCCGGGTCGGCACCGGCCACCTGGAGGATTTGCGGAAGCGGGGTGCCGATGGGCACCTCGTAGACCCCGGGCCCCTCCACCGCACCGCTGAGGGTTACGAGCATGGTGCCGGGCTCATCGGCGAGCCCTAACCCCCGGAACCAATCCGGGCCGAGCCGGAGCACCAAGCCGAGGTGGGCGAGGGTCTCGACGTTCTGCACCAGGGTGGGCTGCCCCCGCCAGCCCCGGTCGACCACCCGGGGCGGCTGGTACCGGGGGAGGGCTGGCCCGCCCTCCAGCCAGCGAATCAGAGCGGACTCCTCGCCGCCCACGAAGTTCGCCGGCCCGCGCACCACGTCGACTGGGAGAGTGAGGTCCTGGCGCTCTCGCATAGCCGTCCGCACCGCGGCCAGCGCCGGAGCTGAGTGGGCGACCAGGAAGGCCTGCCGGGCTCCGAGGATCCTGGTGACCGCCAGCAACCCGTCCAGGACCAGATGCGGCCGGAGGCGGAGGAGAAGATCATCCTTGCCCGCCACCGGTTCGGTCTCCGACCCGTTCACCACTACCACAGATCCCGGTCCATGGCGGCGCACGGCGGCCAGCTTGTCAGAGGTCGGGTAACCGCCCCCTCCCCGTCCGCGCAGCCCGGAGCGCCGCAACCGATCGAGGAGCTGATCGGGCCCCGCCCTTCCCGTCCAGTCGGTGATGTCTCCCCCCAGCCTGCTCACGTGGTGGACCAGCGGCTCAGCCCCGCCCAGCCTGGATCCGGCCAGGAGGCGCTTGGTCCACGGGCCGCTCCGGGGCAGATCGAGGTCCAACTCCGCCGCCGTGGCCAGCAGGCTCACGAGTCCTGGCCTCCGTCCCCGCCGGCTGGGCCGGCGGCGACACTGCCCAAGTACAGCAGCCCCGAGACCGAGGAGGCGGGCACCGGGCCGTTCATCGTCAGCTCGGCCGGCATTGCGGCACCTCCACGGGGGGCGAGCCTGAAGATCAGGGAGCCCGGCCCAACCGACACGACCGCGCCCGTGTAGATCTGCGACCCCGTGGCCGGCCGGTAGGTGACAGCGCCCCGGTCAACCGCGAGGGATCCGCCCGGGAGCTGATTGGCGACCAGAGAGACCATCAGCTGGCCTCCGGCTCCCCCCTGCACCCTGCCGGAGATGCTGATCGTCTCCACCTGGCCACTCGGGGAGGAGGTCGCCGAGCCCAGGAAGCTGGCAGTGAATGGAGCCAGGGCGGGCGGCCTTCCCCGGGCTCCGGCGGCGGTGGGCGCTCCCGAGGCAAGTGCGGTGGTGGGAGTCCCCGCTCGACGGGCCCAGCCGCTCTGCAACGGCCCGGCCGCCGACCAGACCAGGACGGCCATGGGAGTGGCCGCGGCGGCCGCCATGAGAAGGACCCGCACTCCAGCACGGTACCGGTTGGCCCGGCCAACTCGGAAGATAACGGTCGCCGCCACCAGTCCCACGCACCCCACCTCGAACCCGAAGACCCAGGTGAGCCTGGTGTCAGTACCGGTGCCGAGGGAATGGAGGACGGCAACGGGCCAGGAGAGATAGGTCAGCCAGTGGATCACCCGCCACCAACGGAGCCGCAGGTGGGATCGCAGGAGGCTGGTGACCACCACAGCGGCAATGAGGTCCAGGCTCAGGCTGCCGAGCCCCAGCCAGAACGGCCGGTAGGGACTCACGAACGGCACCAGCGCCGCCCACCAGCCGACCGGGACGAACGGGTCCAGCTCGATGGTGACTACGTGGATGACCAGGAGCACCACCGCCAGCAGGGCAAGGTTGCGATGCACCGCCTGGACGGCGAACCGCGGCCAGGCCCCGGGGTGCCACCCCCCCTGGATGGCGATCCCCAGGACGAGATTGGCCGTGAGCACCGCCAGCAGCACCAGCCCGCTGCCGCGGGCCAGGTACCAGAGCGTCATCGGTCCACCGAGGGCTGCGGCCATCCTCAGCGTCCAGCCTGGCCAGCCAGGGGTACGAGCTCCTCACCCTGGGAGGGCCAGCCGCCGCAGTGGACGACCCGACCATCCGCGGACACCAGCCGGGCCGCGGCGCGAAACCTGGCCAGGAGAGCCTCAGCGAGCTCACCTCCGACCAGGGCTGCGGTGGACAGGGCATTGGCCCGCAGGCAGCTGTCGGCGACCACGGTGGCCGTCTGCCAGCGACCTCGGGCCGGACGCCCCGTGCGGGGATCGATCAGATGGTGCATGGACATCCCCTGACGGAGCCAGCGCCGGACTGCGGTCGAGGAGGTCGCCAGGCCGCGGGCGAAAAGGCTGACCGTCTGCCCCGGCTCGTCCTCGCCCCCCAGATGGTCGTCGGCGATCCGGACCGTCCAGCCACCGGCAGGCACCGGGCCCGAGGTGGCGATATCCCCTCCCAGGCTCACCAGGCAGGCGGCTCCCGCGGCCGCCCCGGCCAGCGTGGCGGCGCGATCTGCGGCCCAGGCCTTGGCCGTCGCACCAAGGTCCAGCAGCAGGCCGGGGGGGCGAGTGAGGACCTGACCCTCGAGCTGTACCCGGTGCCAACCGGGAGCCGGCCCTGAGGGAGCGACAGGTGCGCTGGCGCGCTCCTGGAGCTGGGAGAAGTCGCGGTCGTACCCTGCTGCCAGGAGCGCGGCGCCGACGGTGGGGTCGAAAAGACCGCCGGTCTCTCGCGACCAGTGGAGGGCATCGGCCAGCAAGCCAGCCAGCTCGCGGCTAACAAAGATCCTGAACCGGGGATCCGAGTTGACCCGGGAGAGTTCGGAGCCCGGCTTGAACCGGCTGGCCAGGTCGTCGACCCGGGCGATCACCCGGTCGGCCTCCGTCAACGCCGGAGCCAGCTGGTGCCCGCCGGCCACCAGGACCCGTGCCGTGGTGCCGAGCGCGGGCCGCCACGCACCGGCGACACCGGGGATGTTGGCCAGGCGGGCCCAACCCCCGTCCACTCAGGACCCGCCGGAGGTGACCACCGGCGGGGCGGTCGCCGGAGCAGGGGCGACGCCGCCACCGGAGGTCGCTCCCCCACTTGGAGAGCCGGATGTCGCCCCTCCAGCGGAGGAGCCGGACGCCGGCGTGGAAGCCGCAGGACTGGTCACGTGGGCGCTCCGGCCCGGGATGGCGTTGGCCACGGCAGCCGCCACCGCCCCTGTCCCGGCCATGGCCGCCAGGGTGAGCCACACGGTGGCCCGCCTCACCCTGGCTTCGCCCCGGCTCCGCTCTTGCTGGCTGAAGCGAGGTGTGTATGCCATGGGGCGATGGTGCCATTAGAAGCTGGGATTCGATCCCAGAGAACGCTGGGAGTATCCTGGGCCGAGTTAACGCAAGCCAGTTGCGCAACCGGCTTGCTTTATGTATGATGTGGCCATGGGCAGAAGGCCGAAGATCGCGGGAGCGGTTCAGGAACTTATGGCGGCGCGGGGCCGGCACACCTGGACGCTGGAGGAACTCCGGCAGGCTCTGGCCGCCAAGGGAATCCGCGCCGACTTCTCTTCGGTGTTCCGGGCCACCGCGCGACTGGAGACCGAAGGAGCGCTCCGCCGGGTGGAGTTGGACGATGGCCGCACTCATGTCGAGATCCAGGACGAGCACCATGACCACTTCCGGTGCGAGCTGTGCGGCGAGGTCCTGGCAGTCCCCTGCGAAGCTTCGGGGGCGGCCATGCGAGCCCTGGAGGACGCCACCGGCCTCAAGATTCATGACCATCACCTGGTCCTGACCGGTATCTGCCAGGCCTGTCGGGGTGGGCCTTCGGTGCAGATGGTGCCGAGCGCGGCGGGTGCGGCATCGTGATCGGGGCGGTGGTCAACCTATGGGACCCGGTGCACGTCACCGGGGTGGCGATCTTCGTGACCGCGCTGATCCTGGGCATGGTCCATGGGATCACCCCGGACGAGCACACCTGGCCGATCACCTTCAGCTACGCCATCGGCAGCTACTCCACCAAGCGGGGCTTCCGATCGGGCCTGATCTTCTCGCTCGCCTTCACGCTGCAGCGGGCAATCGCCGCCGAGCTGGCCTACCTGGGCTTCACCCGGATCCTCACCCTGGCGGGCGCCGACTATGCGATCTACGTAGTCGTAGGGATACTCATGGCCTGGGCGGGGCTGATGATCGTCAGGCGGGGCCGGCTACCCTTCCACTTCCACCTGCACATCCCCTGGCTGCAGAAGGACGCCGCCTTGGTGCACTCGGGGCAGGAGTTCCCCACCCCCGGCTGGGTGCAGGACCCGCGGCCCTGGATGCCCGCCGTCCATGGCTTCGTGGCCGGATGGGGCTTCGGTGCCTTCGCCATCATCATCTACACGGTGCTGGCTCCGGCGATGCCCTCGCCGTTACTGGGGTGGGTGCCAGGGGCACTCTTCGGGATCGGGACAACCATCGTCCAGGTGCTGGCCGGCGCCGCCTTCGGCCGTTACGCCTCCCGGCGCGGACTTCCTCCGGAGGCCGTCCGGCAAGTGGCCCTCACGGTCGCGGGACGGACGCTCACCTGGGGAGGGCTGGCCTTCATCGTGGGGGGCGTCTTCGGCCTGAGCTTTCCCCAGATCGCCAACCTCAGCTTCGCAACCGGCGTCCAGGTCCACAACCTGGATCAGATCGGCATGCCGCTCTTCCTGGTGGTGTTCGCCGTGGTCGGAGTGGGCCTCACATCCCTGATCCGGGAGACCAGGTCCTGGTCTCGGAGGCAGGCGGCCCAGGTGGCTTCCGCCTCGCATCCGGCCTGACGGACGGGCGGGACCGCCGCCTGTCACCCAGCGGGGCTGACCGGCAACCCGACCGCCCGGTCCACCTGGTCGGCGGCCGGCTCCTGCGTCAGCGGGCGTTGGACGGGGATGCGCACCTCGAAGGTCGCCCCCCCTCCCTCGGTCGGCCGGTACTGCACGGTGCCCTGGTGGGCGGTGACGATGGCGCTCACAATCGAAAGGCCGAGTCCCGTGCCCCCGGTCGCCCTCCCCCTGGACCGATCGCCTCGATAGAAGCGCTCGAAGATGCGCGCCGCCAACTCGTCAGGAATCCCCGGGCCGTGGTCAATCACCTGCACCACTCCCTGGTCTCCGACCAGCCGGGCGTCGATCTCCACCGCGGTTCCCTCCGGGGTGTGGACCACGGCGTTGCGCACCAAGTTGGTGACCACCTGCCGGAGCCGCGCCTCGTCCCCCTGGACGATCACCGGCGACCCCGCGTGAACGCGAATCCGGTGGCGGCGGTCGGCGGCTGACTGGTCAGCCGCCGCGTCCACCGCCAGCTCGGCCAGGTCGACCGGCTTGCGGTCCAGGGGCCGACCCCGATCCAGGCGGGCGAGAAGGAGCAGGTCATCCACCAGAAGGCCCATCCGCGTGGCTTCGCTTTCGATCCGGCTCATCGCCTTGTCCAGGTCATCGGGGTTGGAGCGAGCCCCGCGCCGGAACAGCTCGGCGTAGCCTCGAATCGAGCTGAGGGGAGTGCGCAGCTCGTGGGACGCATCCGCGGCGAACTGCCGTAGACGCGCTTCGGATGCCTGGCGCTCGGCGAAGGCGCTCTCGATCTGGGCCAGCATCTCGTTGAGGCTGATGGCCAGCTGGCCGATCTCAGTCCGTTCGTCCACCCCCTGGACCCGTTGACTGAGATCGCCCCCGGCGATCTTTCGCGCCGTGTCCCGGATTTGCCGCAGCGGGCGGAGGCCGAGGTCCACCAGCCACCAAGCCGCCAGGCCCAGGGCCACCAGGACCACTGCCCCCACGAGTATCTCAAGGGTCTGGAGCTGGCTCAAGGTCGCCTCCACCGACGTGAGGGGCATGGCCACCACGAAGGGCTCGGCCGGCCCGCCGGCAACCTGGACGCCGACCAGCAGGCCACGGAACGTGACCCCGTCACGGTTGCCCGCCGCCGTGAAGAAGTAGGGGGACGGAGGAATGTTGCCCGCGGTGACCGAGGCCGGCAGGACCGGCCGCGGGGTGGTCTGAGCCGAGCCCCAGACCACCCCCTCCTGGCTCCCCCCGGGTCCAATGAAGGCGGCGTAGCTGCCCTCCGGGAGAGCGGTGCTGGTGGGGCAGTCGTTGTGGGTTACCTGGGAGATCACGCAGGCTCTGGCCGAGTCCACGGACTGCAGGAGTGCCTGCTCCAGCCGATTCCAGAGGGACGACTGGAGCGCCAGATAGGTGACAGCGTCGGTGGCGACCAAGCCCGCCGCCACCAGGGCGATCAGGGCCAGCAGGAGCCGTAGGCGGAGGGTCATGGTCAGCCCCGGGGCAGTCGCAGAACGTACCCCATGCCCCTCACGGTGTGGATGAGCGGCGGATCGAAGGCGTCCACCTTCTTGCGCAGGTAGCTGATGTAGGTCTCCAGGATCCCGGCGTCGCCGCCGAAGTCATAACTCCACACGTGGTCGAGGATCTGGGCCCTTGTCAGCACGCGGCGGGCGTTGATCAGCAGGTAGCGGAGGAGCCGATACTCGGTGGCCGTGAGCTCGATCGGGTGCTCGCCCCGGCGCACCTCGCGCAGGTCCTCGTCCATCTCCAAGTCCGCGAAGGTGAGGATGTTGCGGCTCTCTTGGCGGTGCCCGCTGCGTCTGAGGATGACCCTAACACGGGCGATCAGCTCGTCAAGGCTGAAGGGCTTGGTGACGTAGTCGTCCCCCCCTACCGTGAGCCCGCGGACCTTGTCCTCCGTCGCGTCCTTGGCGGTCAGGAAGAGGATCGGCACGTCTATCCCGGTCGCCGCCACAGTCCGGGCCACCTCGAAGCCGTCCTGATCCGGGAGCATGACGTCCAGGATCACCAGGTGGGGCTTGAACTGACGGACCTTTTCCAGGGCCTCTCTGGCGCTCCGCGCCGTCTCGGTGTCGAAGTCGGCGTAGCGGAGCGCGGTGGAGACCAGTTCGACCAGGTTGAGCTCGTCGTCCACCACCAGCACCCGAGTGCGCTCACCCACGCGCGAATTGTGGCCCCATTTGCTGAGAGTTGGCTGGGCGACATCTGAGCCGGCTGCGTGGGTACTCCGAGCAAATTCTCAGGCCGATCACAGCGCCCCCCCAGCTCTGGGGATCAGAGTGGCAGCTGTCGCCGGCACGGGCCCTGCGGGCCGGTCCGGCGGCAGCCCTATCCTTCCCTCCCCGCAGCGGCCCGGCACCAGCCGGGTCGCTGTATTTTTGTGCCCTGTTCGACGCCCCGGCACGGGTCGAAGCGCCCTCCAGGGGCGCGGGGGATCGCCGGGGAGTCCGCCGCTCGAGGCTCCTTGGCTGGAGTTGGGGGGCGGCCCCGCCACCCACCAACGGGGAAGGCACGTACTGCTGATCTGGCCGCTCCCGTTGCCGGCCGTGACCGTCCACGAGTGAAGCCACTTCGTCGTCCTGCGCCGCCTCGCGGCGCGGCCACTTCCCGCCATGGGCCTCCTCGACCCAGGCTGGGCTGGATCGTCAAGCGGATCCTCCGGCAACTCCAAGCTGCACTGTCAAGACATGCCTTGCCAACAATGTGCCCGTCAGCTCCGTCTGGCACCTGACTATGCTCCCGAACTCTCGGCCGATCAGCGCAGTCCACACGTCTCCGCAGGGATGGACGATGGCAGCGTAGTAGGTGGTCACCACTGCCAGCGGCCGAGGTTTGGCACGAATGAACCATCCTTCCGGCTTGGCCTCGACTGAGTCCATCTCCACCGACGACAGGACCATGGCGGGATCTAGCATCTCTCGAAAATGTGGATCGCGGCAGATGTCTCCGTCATGGAGCCACCCCGCTCCGCGATCCCTCGGCCCGAGGTGGTTGTACGGATCCTCCACCTCCTCTGAGCGGCCACTGTGCCGTACGACGTTCCACCCGTTGCGGGTGGCACTCAGTTTCTCCTCGCACGACCACTCAACCGCCCCGCCGTACCCAGGGTCCTCAATCCACTGCTCCAAGGTTTGGGACGCCCCACCAGGGTGGCCGAAGAGCCGGCAACCGGAGATTGCTGCCCAGGGGTTCCTCCATGCGGGAGGAGGGAGCGGGAATCGGCCCCGGGCCACCAACAGGCCTTCCCTCTCATACCTCACCCGGACCTGCGCTCGAAACCGGGCTCCTTCCCACCCTTGACCTGACTCGAGCATCCGTTCGACCACGTCTTCCCAAGTCAGGTCGACCTCCGAAACAGGTGGCCTTTCCACTGCAGTCAGTGCCGTCTCTGAGTTGGCGCAGACAGCCAGTCCAACGTGCTACGCAGCCCGCCCCACGCTTCCGATCGCGTCTCCACGTCAACAAGGGCTCCGAGATGCCAATCCAGGGTTGCCAGCCAGTTGTCAGCGTCACAGTCGACGACACGGCACGAATCGTGGTCACAGGTCCGGGGCCTCGGCCGGGCTCGAAGCCTCACTCGTTCTCCCGACGCCTCAGCCGAGAAGTCACACAGGAACGCGAGGAAGAGCGCGGGGTCGAGGTGTTCTACCACCGTCCGCGCCTCATGACTCTCCCACCAGGCGCCACCTCCACCACCTCGACTGGGCCTCCCCGGCCGAGGGTCCTCAACCACCTCCCATGACCCGCCCTTAACCGATAGCGTCATCGTTCGTACCCACGGCTCAACCCTTGCCAATGCGGGTCCCGGAACTCCGCGCTGGTCGCGATATTGGGTGACTCGCGCGACAAAGTCCATCTCCCGCAGCAGTCGTGGGGCGATCAACAACCTAGCCACCACGGCTCCGGCCGCCATGGGGCGCCACTCCCGAATCGCGTCTGCAGGCCGCGCCGACGGCATCTAGTGGCAGCCAGCTACCAGCCCGCTGGCGTGCGGGCCATCGACGAGTCCTTGTCGATGCGGATGGCCAGCACGGCGGGCCCCGGCTCGACCGTCATGACCACCTCACCACCTGCAAGACGGCGATCCAGTGCCTTAGTGCCTATTCGCACCGACCCCGGGTCCAAGCGGCCTGACCGGCCAAAGTCATCCCCAGAGCGCCTCCACCGAGAGGTAGCGCTCGCCGCTGTCGTACGTGAAGGTGAGTACCCTGGCGCCGTCCGCCATCTGCGGCTCCAACGACGCCACAGCCGCCAGCGACGCGCCGGAAGAGATCCCCACCAGAACCCCCTCCTCCCGAGCCGACCGGCGGGCATAAGCGAACGCCTCATCTGCGGACACCTGGATCACTCCGTCCAGAAGGTCCTGACGCATAATCCCCGGCACGAACCCGGCACCGATCCCCTGGATTGGATGCGGGCTGTGGGTGCCCCCAGACAAGACCGGGGACAGCTCCGGCTCGACCGCGTACACCTTGAGCGCGGGCCATCTCTTTTTCAGCACCTCGGCACACCCGGAGAGGTGCCCTCCGGTGCCCACTCCTGTGACCAGGTAGTCCAGCCCCTCGGGGAAGTCCGCGGCGATCTCCTCGGCGGTGGTCCGGCGGTGGATGTCGACGTTGGCGGGGTTGTCGAACTGCATGGGCATCCAGGCTCCCGGGGTCTCCTCGACCAGCTCCCGGGCCCGGGCGATGGCCCCCCTCATCCCCAGCTCTCTCGGGGTGAGGTCGATCTCGGCCCCGTAGGCCGCCATCAGCTTGCGCCGCTCCACCGAGAACGACTCGGGCATCACCAGGATCAGGCGGTACCCCTTGACGGCGGCCACCATGGCGAGACCCACACCGGTGTTCCCCGAGGTGGGTTCGACGATGACCGACCCTGAATTGAGGATCCCACCCCGCTCAGCGTCTTCCACCATGGCGAGGGCGATCCTGTCCTTGATGCTGCCCCCGGGGTTGACCCTCTCCTGCTTGAACCAGACCGTGACCCGGCGGTCGAAGAGGTGGTTGATCCGCACCACCGGAGTTCTGCCGATGGTCTCAAGGATGCTCTCGGCTCTCACGTTGCCTCCCGGGGCCGGGTTCCGGCCCTGCTCATCAGATGACGAAGTCGGGAGGGTCCAGCATCTCCCCCACTTGGCGGACCCGCACCTGACTGGAATGGTAGACGAGGGAGTAGGGGCCGACGCTGCTGGTCAGCCAGACGTTGCCGCCGACAACGCTGTCGTGCCCGACCACGGTCTCGCCGCCGAGGACGGTGGCGTTGGCATAGATCACAACCCGGTCCTCGATGGTGGGATGGCGCTTGGTGCCGCTGGCGCCCTTGGCGACGCTGAGGGCGCCCAGGGTGACCCCCTGATAGAGCTTGACGTCGTCGCCGATGACCGCGGTCTCGCCCACCACGATCCCTGTCCCGTGGTCGATGCAGAGGGCTCGCCCGATCGAGGCGCCGGGATGGATGTCGATTCCGGTCCGAGCGTGCGCCACCTCGGCGAAAAGCCGAGGGAGCACGGGAAGGCCCTGATGGTGGAGGTGGTGGGCAACCCGGTGAGTGGCCATGGCCAGGAAGCCGGGATAGGCGGAGATCACCTCGTCCAAACTCTCCGCGGCGGGATCCCCCGCCAGGATCGCCTCAGCGTCCCGGGCCACCTGCTCCCGGATCACCCCCAGGGAGGACAACAGCTGCTCGGACACCGTCCGGCCCTGCCGCTCATCCACGATCCCCCGCACCAGTTCGCACAGGCGGCCCTGAAGGTCCCGGAGGCCAGCCAGAATGTCTCCTGGCTCGCGGATGACCGTAGATGCCAGCTGGGGGAAGAGGAGCCCCAGGAGGTCGTCCATCCAGCCTTCGACCTCCCGGCGCAGCGGTATCGCGCGGCTTCCTCCGCGGTGGGCGGCGGCTAGTTCCCTGACGAGGTCGGGAGCTTGGTCCACACTCCGATTCTCCCAGCAGCGGCCGTCCCGGCGGCCGTGGGGATCGGTCCCTTCGGATGGCCCGACCCAGACTGGGAACCGGATCGGACCGGCTATCATCGACCAGGACGACTTGGGGCCGTGGCGCAGCGGCAGCGCGCTTCCTTGGCATGGAAGAGGTCGCGGGTTCAATTCCCGCCGGCTCCACTTCACGCCCTCACTCGAAACCTCGACATGGAGTCTGCCGGTTCGGCCGGGGAATCGCTCTCGATCCGGCCGGTTGCCGAGCTAGCGGGGCCGATACTCGCCGGGTAGAAGGCGCGCAGTCACCGCAACTCGGTTCCAGGCGTTTATGACCACGATCGCCCAGATCAGCTGCGCCAACTCCTCCTCAGCGAAGTGCTGGCGAGCCACCTCGTAGGCCTCGAGAGGGACTCGGGTCTGGGCAACGTTGGTCACCGCGTCGGTGAGCTGCAACGCCGCCCGCTCGCGATCGGTGAAAAACGGCGCCTCATGCCAGGCCGCCACGGCATGGAGACGCTGCTGGCTCTCACCCCGAGCGGCGGCCTCCATGGTGTGCATGTCAACACAGTAGGCGCACCCATTGAGAATGGAAGCTCGTAGGCTGACCAGGTCGCGCAGCCCGGAGTCCAGCTCGACGCAGCCGTCGAGGACCACCATCGCCCGGTAGAGCGCGGGGGCCTGCTCGGACAAATTGATCCTCGGTCGCTCGAAGCCGATCGTGGCATCCTGGCAGTCCACCTGCATATCGATCTCCTCATTCTCGGTAGCGACTTGACTCGGGGCCAGCCTAGCTCCAAGATGGCGCAGTGCCAAGGGCCAATCCGCCATTAGAATCATGGGCCAATACGCCTGGTTCGGGACTCGACCTCTTCCTAGACCTCGCCGCGGCCCCATCGGGCGGCCCGGGGCTGAGAGCCCGTATCGAGCGGGGGCTGCGGGAGGCGATCCGATCGGGGCGCCTCTCCGTGGGCAGCCGGCTGCCCCCGACCCGGGAGCTGGCTCGGGATCTCGGGGTGTCCCGTGGCACCGTCCTTCAGGCTTACGAGCAGCTCACCGCTGAGGGCTGGCTGGAAGCGAGGCCGGGCTTCGGCACGGTGGTGCGCCTCGAATACAAAGGTGAGCCGACGACACCATCGGTGGGCGACGCTCAGCCCGTCCGCTGGCACTTCGACTTCCGGCCGGGGCGGCCTGACCCGAGCTCCTTTCCGCGCCGCGCCTGGCTGCGGGCGGCACGCCAAGCGATCGGGGCGGCGCCGAACCACGCCTTCTCCATCGGCGACCCCCAGGGCCACCTGGCCCTTCGGTTGGAGCTCGGTGCCTACCTCAGCCGGGCCCGAGGCCTGCAGGCGCCGCCCACCAGGGTGGTGGTGACCACGGGATTCATCCAGAACCTTGGGCTCATCGTCCGAAGCCTGGGGACGGGGGCGGGTAGGGTCGCCATGGAGGACCCGTGTCTGCCGCTCCACCGAGCGGTCGTCCAGGCCCACGGCCGTGATCCCATCCCCATAGCAGTGGACGGTGACGGGCTCCAGGTGTCAGACCTGGAGGGACGCGAGGACGTCTCCCTGGTCGTCGTCACCCCCAACCGGCAGCATCCCACCGGAGTCGTGCTCATCCCTGAGCGGCGGGCTCGGCTCTTGGCCTGGGCACGCCGGACAGGGGCGCTGGTCCTCGAAGACGACTACGACGGCGAGTTCCGGTACGACCGCCATCCCGTGAGTGCCCTCCAGAGTCTGGACCCGGAGGTGGTGGCCTACGCCGGCACCGTCTCCAAGACGCTGTCGCCCGCCGTCCGCCTCGGCTGGCTGGTGCTCCCGCAGGCTCGAGTTACAGCGGTGGTGGAGCAGAAGGCATACTCGGACTGGCAGAGTGGCGTCCTCGAGCAGCTGACCTTCGCCGAGTTCCTGCGGAGCGGCGCCTTCGACCGCCACGTGCGCCGAATGCGCCTCGTCTACCGCCACCGACGGGATGCGGTGATCCGCTCGCTGGCGAGGGTTCGACCCGACCTCCAGGTGGCCGGTGCCGAGGCCGGGCTCGACCTCTTGGTCCCGATGTCCGCGCCCACGGTCGAGGCGTCGGCCCTGGCCGCGGCGGCGGCCGCGGGCATCGGCCTCGGCGGGCTGTCGGGCGGCGGGTACTACCACCACGGGACAAGCTCCGGGGTGATGGTCGGCTACGGCGCCACCATGGAGTCCACCTTTGCCCGCGGAGTCGAGGCTCTTGCTGTCACATTCGCGCACCTGAGGTGAGCCGGCTGGGAGGATTGGCCCCACCTGCGACCGCCGTTTGACGCTCGAGCCGGCCAGCCCCCGCTCGGAGGTGAGCCCAGTCAGTGCTCCCACCTGGTCAGGATGTGGCCCGGCCCGGCCAACCAGTTGAGGCCTCCGGCTGCTGGCGGCGACGGATCGAGCATGGGAGTGAGGCCAAGGGAACCAGGTGGTCGGCGCCGCCTCCTCCCTGTCCAGGCGCTCAGCCGGCCCTGGAGATTCGAAGTTGGACTGGCCCGCGCTATCCGTCGCGGGAGGCCGCGAAGGCGCTGCTCAACTTCTCCCAGGTGGCGTCGAGGTGCTCGGGAACCACCTTCACGTCGGCCAACACCGGCATGAAGTTGGTGTCCCCGGACCAGCGCGGGACCAGGTGGAAATGGAGGTGGGTGTCGATCCCCGCCCCGGCCACACGTCCCTGGTTCCAGCCACCGTTGAAGCCGTCGCAGCCCAGTTCGGCCTCCAGGACTCGGGTCGCCAGCTGAAGCTGCCCCACCACGTCCGCCAGCTCGGCGGCATCCAGGACCGCCAGGTCGCCACCATGCGAACGGGGAGCCACCATGAGGTGCCCGGGGTTGTACGGGAAGCGATTGAGCATGACCAGGGAGAGCGCGCCCCGGTGCACCACAAGGGACTCCCGGTCGCCGGCCCCCAGGGCCCGGCAGAAGATGCACTCAGCGGGCGGCTGGGAGTCGGTCACCCTGTCGATGTAGGCCATCCGCCACGGCGCCCAGAGGGTCTCCATGCGCTCCTCCCCAATTCGCCCGAAGTTGACGCGCTGCCCGGCGCCCCCTTAGACTACCGGGGTCCCCGGGCAGCCGCGTGGAGGGCTGTCCCAGATCCGCCTGCGGGCGCTTGTGAGGTGCTCTTCTTCGTGGGTTCGGTGATCAAGAAGCGGCGCAAGAAGATGCGCAAGCACAAGCACAAGAAGATGCTCAAGAAGACCCGCTGGCAGCGCCGCGGGAGCTGAGCCTCTCCCCTTTTTCTTCGAGCTGGCAGCGACGGGGCGGGTCTATACTGCCCCCGGGGGCGATAGCTCAGCTGGCAGAGCGCTGCTTTCGCACGGCAGAGGTCAGGGGTTCAAGTCCCCTTCGCTCCACCACGGTCGCCGCGGGCGACCTTCGGGTCGGGACCCCGCGGAGCGAGCGGTCCCAGCGATCGCCCACACCTGCGGACGCCGACGTGGGTGCCCGAGGAGCAGAAGGCGCCCGGCGAAGTCGACCCGGCGCCAGGGGCTGGGGAGACTACTCCCCTTCCAGGTTGGCGAAGTAGGCGGAGACGGCGTGGTCGAGCAGTTCCGGGGTCAGCCTCGGCTCGACGCCGAAATAGGCGGCGGCGTGGATCAGGTGATCCAGGATGTCCCGGGGCTCGCACCCATGCAACGGCCGCCCGGACTTGCGGTAGTGCTCCTCCACCAGGTAGCTCACGGCCTCCGGATCGTAGGTGAGACCCATGCTCTCGCAGGCCCGTCGGAAGATCCGCCCGTATTCGATCACTGAGGGGTTGGGGACCTCCACCTTGTAGCGGATCCGGCGGAGGAAGGCCTCGTCCACCAGGTCCTTCGGCTTTAGGTTGGTGGATAGGATGAGGATCTCGGTGAACGGCACCTGGACGGTGGTCCCAGCCCTGGAGATGTTCAGGTAGTCGTATCCCGCCTCCAGGGGCACGATGAGCCGGTTGAGGAGGTCCTGCGGCGAGAGCTGCTGCCGGCCGAAGTCGTCGACCACAAAGAGCCCCCCGTTGGCCTTCAGCTGCAAGGAGGCCTCATAGAAGCCCATTCGGGGGTCGAAGCTCAGCTCCAGCTCCCGACCCGTGAGCTCGCCACCCGCCATCACCACCGGGCGGGTGCAGAAGGCCCACCTCGTGTCATGGGGCGGGAGCTCGGCGGGCACCGGCTTGTGGTGCACTGGGTCGAAGATGCGGATCACCTCACCCTTGACATAGATGGCGTGGGGCACGAACAGGGGATCGCCCAGGAGTGAGGCGCAGGCCTGGGCGATGGTGCTCTTGCCATTGCCGGGCGGGCCGTACAGGAAGATCGACTGGCGCGAGCTGAGGGCCGGACCGAGGCGGTTGAGCACGCTCGGCGGAAGCACCAGCTTGTCCAGGGCGGCCCGCAGGAGCTGATGGGTCACCATCGGGCCGGTGCGCCCCTGATAGCGAGCCACCGCCACGTACACCTCGAGGGGAACCGGAGCGGGCCCGGCGTACTGGCTCACCTCGATCAGCTCACGGGCACGCTCCCGTCCGGTGCGGCTGATGGCGTACTGCAGCCCCTCGGCGAAGCCGGCATCGCTGTCCACGGTGCCCCGGATGCCGGTGGTGCCGCAGTAGCCCTCGTCGGAGAGGAACTTCAGGGCGTCCGAAACCATGTTCCAGGGCAGACACACGTGACGCGCCAGGTCCCGACCCAGCATCCCGCCGTTGAAATAGAGGACCTTCAGGGCCAGGTCGCAGATGAAATTGAACGGCAGGCCGGCCTCCTTGGGGCTCTGGGGAACCGGGGGGAAGCCGATCTGGCTACGGGAACTGGACGGCGAGCTGACGGTGGCTGCAGACATTCTCTGTGCTTCGAACTCCTTTGGGAGGTGGCGCGTCACCCCGGCTGACTGGCGCCAGTCTCCCACCGAACCCGCCGGATTCATCCCCTGCCACCAGCAGTTTGCAGAGCCGTGAGGCGATCGCCACCGGTCTGTGACCGGCCCCACCAACTCCCTCAATCCGGGGACGGCTGCCCGGAGACTGGCATAATCGCCGAACGGATGGCAGCCTTAAGGACCCGGCCCCACCCATGCAGGAGATAGAGCTCCCGGCCGGCAAGCGGCGCCGTTCCAGTTCCGGACGCCGTCGTGGGGGCCGGGGGGGGCGGGAGGCCAGCTTCTGGCACCGGCACGGATTCCTGCGCCACAGCGCCCTGGCCCTGGTGGTCCTGGTGCTGGCCGGGTGCGCCGGCCTGGGGACCGGGTTCATAGTTCTCGCCGCCTTCCAGGTCGGACTCCCGTCAGTCACCGACCTCCCCAACCTGGGGCCTCCGCAGAACAGCTACCTGCTGGCCAGCGACGGGACACTCCTCACGGTGCTCCACGAGCCCGGGGAGCAGCACATCCACGTCGGCATCTCGCAGGTCAGCCCCTGGGTGATCAAGGCCACAGTCTCAGTCGAGGACCGCCACTTCTTCCAGGACGCCGGCTCGGTGGATCTTCCGCGCATCATCTCCGCCGGGCTGCACGACATCGTCCACCACAACTCGCTGCAGGGAGCCAGCACCATCACCGAGCAGCTGGCCAAGATCTCCTTCCTCACCCCGGCCCAAACCATCACCCGCAAGATCCGGGAGCTGCTCCTGGGCTTCGAGATCTCCAAGACATTCAAGCCCGACCAGATCCTGCAGATGTACCTCAACCGGATCGACTACGGCAACCAGGCCATCGGCATCGGCACCGCTGCCGAGCTCTACTTCCACATCCCGGCCAACAAGCTGGACCTGGCCCAGGCCAGCATGCTGGCGGGGATCCCCGATGCCCCCTCCGCCTTCGACCCCCTGGCCTACGTGGGAGTCAAGGGCCCCAACTACGCCAAGCTGCGCCAGCAGGTGGTCCTGGAGGCGATGGTGGCCAATCACTACATCACCCAGTCCCAGGCCGACGCCGCCTACAAGGAGCAGCTCACCTACTACCCCTGGCAGGACAGCAGCCCCCTGCTGGCCCCCAACTTCGTGACCTACGTCGAGAGCGAGCTGCAGCAGCGGTTCGGCGACGCCTACCTCAACCCGGGCGGCTGGACCATCTACACCACCCTGAACATGGCTGACCAGCAGGCGGCGGAGCAGACCCTCCAGAACCCTGCCAACAACGCCAGGCTGCTCCGCGAGTACAACATCGGGGACTCTGCCCTGGTCTCCCTCGACCCCAGGGACGGGGAGATCCTCGCCATGGTGGGCACCAGCAACTATGGCGGCCCGGTGGGCCAGATCAACATGACAGTGGAGCCGCGCCGCCCGGGGTCGAGCTTCAAGATCTTCACCTACACCGCCGCCATCGCCTCCGGCAAGTTCACCATGACCACCCCGGTCCTCGACGCGCCCATCAACATCAACGGCTACCAACCCCAGAACTACGAGCACTACTTCAGCGGCATCTGCCAGCTGCAGGTCTGCCTGGGCAACTCCATCAACATCCCGGCCGTCAAGGTGGAGATGATCACGGGGCTGCCCAACGTGGTGGCCATGGCAGAGCGGATGGGAGCCTCCCTGCTGCTGAACCCCCAGAACACCTACGGTGACGCCCTCACCCTGGGGGGGCTGTCCATCGGGGTCACCGAGCTGCAGGTGGCGACCGGGGCCTCGGTGCTGGCCAGCGGCGGGGTGCTACATGAGCCCACCTCGATCCTCAAGGTGGTCCAAGGGGGGAAGACCATCTATCAGTACAACGTGGCCAACAACTCGGTCCAGGTGGTGCCACCGGACGTGGCCTTCATCATGAACGCCATGCTCTCCAACAACAACAACCGGCTTCGGGATTTCGGTCCCTACGCCCACCTGACCCTCCCCGGCCGCCCGGTCTCGGCCAAGACCGGCACCTCCGACGCCCAGTACGCCAACGGCGCCTACTCCAACAACATCGAGGACAACTGGACATTCGGCTGGACCCCGCAGCTGGTGACCGGCGTCTGGGTGGGCAACCCGGACGGGCAGACGCTGAGCAACGTCACCTCGGGGATCTCCGGGGCTGCCCCCCTCTGGCAGAGCTACATGGAGCGGGTCCTCTCCGGGCAGCCGGTGCTCTGGTACACCAAGCCGGCCGATGTCGTCCAGGTCGGTTCCGGCCCCTACCCCTACTACTATCTGCCCAACACGGTGAGCTACGCCAACCAGGTCGTGAACTGCCCCCCGGCCTACCGCTCGGGCTGGAACGGCACCTGCTGACGCTCCTCGGGGCGCCCGGCCAGGACGGCGGAGGCCAGCCTCTCCGGCGAGTCGGACTCCAGGGCGTCGGGAAAGTGGCAGCAGACCTCGCTGACACCTAGGTCCAGGTAGGCCTGGAGCTGTTGGGCACAGCCTTCAGGTGTTCCCACCAGCCGCCTGGCCCGGAACTTGGCGCGTTCCTCTCCGTGGCGGTTGAACCGCTCCACCAGCCGGTCCGCCTGGACCTCCGTCTCCCCCACCAGGCAGTCCAGCACCACCGCGACACGCACGCTGTGAAGCGGCCGTCCGACCTGGCGGCAGTGCTCCGCGAGGACATCCAGCTTGCGGGAGACTCTCTCGGGAGGGCCGAAGAGGCTGCAGCCGTCGGCGTGCCGGGCCACCTGCCACAGGGTGAGCCGCTCACCCCCGCCGGCGATCCAGATCGGAGGAAAAGGTTGCTGCAACGGTCGGGGGATCACGGCGGCACCGTCGATCACCGTGTAACGGCCTTCGAAGTGGGTGGGCTCCCCGGTCCAGCACGCCCGCAGAAGCTCGGCGGCTTCGCCGGCGGCCAGGATCCGCTCCCTCAGAGCTGGGGTCGGCAGCCCGAACGCCCTCAGCTCCCGGGCGTCGGAGCCGGCACCGAGCCCCACCTCCAGCCGGCCCCCACTCAACACGTCGAGGTTCGCCAGCTGGTGTGCGAGCGGCCCGAGGTGGTGCCGGGGTAGCGCCAGGCACATCGTCCCCACCCGCACCTGGGTCGTGGCCCAGGCGACCACCGCCAGGGCGATCAGGGGATCCAGGATCGGGCCCGGCGGCCCGGGGTCCGCCGACCGCAGGTGGTCGTACACCCAGACCGCGCCGAAGCCAGCTCTCTCCGCCCTCAGGGCCACTCCCACCATGGTCTCGAAGTAGCGCTCCGGCACCTCGGGCGGTAGATCGTGCCGCCAGCCCTGGGGTAAAAAGCATCCCAGGCGAAGCTGCGAGCCGGTCACCTGGGAGCCGCAGCCACCCGCTCAAGGGGCCGCGGCCGCACCCGTCGGGCCGGCCCCCAGAGGCCCTCGAGATCGTAATAGGCGCGCTCCCCGGGGAGGAATATGTGAGCGATCACCGAGTCGAAGTCGAGGCAGACCCAGGAGCCCTCCTCCATCCCCGCCCGGCTCAGCGGATGCTGCCCCGCAAGCGCCGCAGCCTCGTCCATGGCGTCGGCGACGGCACGGACCTGGCGGTCGGTGTCGCCCTCGCAGATCACCAGGTAGTCGGCCATCGTCGTCTTGCCCCTGAGGTCGACCCGCACCACGTTGCGGGCCTTGCGCGAGAGCGCGGCGTCGGCGATCAGCCGGCTCAATTGCAGAGGCGTCATCTGGGGGCGATTATCCCATCGGCAACGGGCGCGGCCGGCGCCGACTCCCGGTAGAGCCCGCGCTCCCGGATGTACCGGAGGACCGGGGCCGCCAGGAGCCCCTCGGCAACCTCGCCGCGACGCAGTCTGGCCCGGACTCTGCTGGCCTCCACCTCCGGCGCCGTCAGGGAGACCAGCTCAGGCTCCCGGCCCAACCAGCCGTGGCCCTTCAGCTCCTCGACCGCCGCCCCCGCTCCGATCCTGGCTCCGGGTCGGTCGAACACCACCAGACGGGCCAGTTCCGCGACCAAGTCGGGGCGGTGCCAGCGCCAGAGGCTCCGCGCGGCGTCGGACCCCACGGCCAGCAGGAGCGTCCGCTCAGGGTCACCATCGAGCAAGCGCGCCAGGGTGTCGGAAGTGTAGGAGGGGCCGGGGCGCCCCACCTCCAGGTCGGACACGGACACCAGGGGGTCCCCGACCTCCTGCACCATGAGCTGGGCCATGCGCAGCCGGTCCTCCGGGCTGGCGCTCGGGGTCCGGCGGTGGACGGGGTGCCCATTGGGAATCACCATCAGAGGCAGCCGGAGGGTGCTGCGCAATCCCACGATCACCTGCTGATGGCCCAGGTGGGGAGGGTCGAAGGTTCCCCCGAAGACCACCAGCGGCTGAGCCGTCACCTGGCCGGGGACTCTGGGATGAAGGTGAACTCCACGTCCCCGATCTCCACGACGTCTCCCTCAGACGCTCCTGAGGCCGAGAGCTGGGACTCCACCCCGAGCCGCCGGAGCTGCCTCTGCAGCCGGGTGACCTCTTCTGGGTCGTCCAGGTCCGCCGCCGCCACGAGCCGCAGTACCCGTTCGCCGACTACCCGATAACGGCCCGCGCCCCCCTCCACCACGACCTCCTGCCGCGTCGGACGGGGACCGGGATAGAGGCGGAACCCGCCAGGGTCAAGTGGCTCCCGGCCCCTCGCCAGCCCGAGGGACTCCTGCAGGAGCCCATCCAGCCCCTCTCCAGTCAGGGCCGAGACCTGGAGGACCGCAGACGCCGCTCCGGCTGCCTCCCGCAGCGCCTTTACGACCCTGGCACGGTCCCGCCCCACCATGAGGTCCACCTTATTGGCGGCTACCACCCGCGGGCGGGCGGCCAGCTCTTCGTCCCATGCCCTCAACTCCCGGTGGACCTCGGAGTACGCCTGCACGGCGGCCTCCGGGCCGGAGCTGGCATCGACCACCTGCACCAGGGACCTCGTCCTCTGCAAATGACGCAGGAAGCCGATGCCCAAGCCGGCCCCGAGGTGGGCACCCTCGATCAGGCCGGGGACATCAGCCACCGTGATGGTGCGACCGCCCTCCAATTCCGCGACCCCGAGATTGGGGGTCAACGTGGTGAAGGGATAGTCGGCCACCTTCGGGCGGGCTCCGGTGAGGCGGGCCAGGAGGCTGGACTTGCCGGCATTGGGCAGGCCAACCAGGCCCAGGTCCGCAATCAGCCGGAGCTCGAGCCTGACCACCGCCACCGCCCCGGGGTCCCCGAGCTCCCGGTGGCGGGGCGTCTGGGCCACCGGGGTGGCGAAGTGGGTGTTGCCCCAGCCCCCCCTGCCGCCGGCGGCCACCACCAGGGTCGCTCCCGGGCTGTCCAGGTCGGCAAGGAGTCGGCCCGTGCCTGAGTCGAACACCATGGTGCCCACGGGGACCGCGAGTCGGACCGCCTCGCCATCGGCCCCGTGGCGCCGGGAGGGTCCCCCAGGCCCACCGGCCGCGGCCTTGAATCGGCGCTCCGTTTGGAATCGCTGCAGGGAGGCCTCGCTGGAATCGGCCACCAGCACCACGTCTCCGCCGCGCCCTCCATCCCCGCCGTCCGGCCCCCCCCGGGGCACGAACTTCTCTCGACGGAGGCTGTTGGACCCCGCTCCGCCCCTGCCGCCGCTCAGGTGGAGCTCGACTTCGTCAAGGAACATCAGGACCGGCTGGCGGCGGCCGGCGCTAACTTAGCCGGCGTCGGCAGTAACGGGATGTATGGCGACCCGGGTGCGGTCGGTGCGGTACGGCTGGTAGACCACCTGGCCGGGAGTGAGCGCGAATAGGGTGTGGTCTCGACCAACCCCGACCCCGGTACCAGCCAGGATCCGAGTGCCGCGCTGGCGCACCAGAACGGCCCCGGCCAGGACCTGCTCGCCGCCGTAGACCTTCACGCCCAGCCTCTGAGACTGGCTGTCCCGCCCGTTCCGGCTGCTCCCACCACCCTTCTTATGAGCCATCGCCACCTCCCCCGTCCCCTTCCGCGACGGTCTCAGCCTTGGCCTCGCCGGCGGGGGCTCGACGGCGCCGAGGCGCCTTCCCTGCCTTGGCAGTCGCGCCCGCAGCCCCCACGACCTCCGGATTCTCCTCGGGCGCCTCGACCTCGGCGACCTCAGCCGGCACCGCCTGCGCAGGAGCCTCCTCCGCGGCTGCCGGGGCCGCCGCCCGAGATGACCTGCGGGTGGCCGGCGCTCGGCGCTGCCCAGCGGGCGCCTGGCCCGGCCCCAGGACCTCCTCGATCCGCAGCTCAGTCAGCTCGGCCCGGAACCCCATGGTGCGCCGGTAGCGCTTCTTGGGCTTGTATTTGAACACCACCACCTTGGGGCCGCGAAGGTGGCTGACCGCGGTGGCGGTGACCCTCGCGCCCTCCACCCTGGGCCGTCCGACGGCGGTCTCCAGGCTGTCCCCGGGCTCGGCCACCAGCATGCGCACGTCGCCCAGCTCCACGGCCTGACCCTCGGCCACGGCCATGCGGTCCACCACCATCCTCTCACCGGGCCGCGCCCGATACTGGCGTCCCCCCACCTGGACTACGGCGTACATGCGAACTCCCGAATCGAGGCTGGAGCCGGGGCTCCACAGCCCAGGCGGAAGCAGCCGCCCCAAGGCGCGCTCAGTTGGGGAGTTTACCAGACCGCCCGCGAGCGGATCAGGGACCGGTGACCGCCACCGGTGCCAGCGCCGAGTAGTTGGTCTGGATCTCGTTCTGGTTGCTCGATCCGGTCCCGGTGACCACCGTGGCCGAGGCCTGGTACACCCCGGCGCCAACATCGGGCAGGACTCGGACCTTGAAGGTGATGCTGAGGACCCCCGGTCCGGCGGTGCTCGAGCCGGGGATGTCGAAACCGACCCAGTTGGGAATCACCGAGCCGACCACCGGGGTGGCGGCGCCCCCCGTGCTGGCGTTGCCGGAGGTGGAGATGGTGGACTGGTAGTCGAAGTCCGACGGCAGGGTGATGCTGAGAGTAGTGCCCATGCCGGCCCCACTTCCGGTGTTGGTCAAGGTGGCCACGTAGGTCAGGGTGGACCCCGCGGTCACGGTGGACGGGCTGGCGCGGAGGCTGAGGGCGATGTCGGGGGCCGGAGTCACCTGGAGGGCCAGGGGCGCGGCGGTGAGGGTCCCCGAGTACCCGGTGGCAAACACCTGGGGAACAAGGGTCGCCGACCCACTTCCACCGGTGGCCTCGAACTGCGCGGTCACGATCACCTGGCTGGGAAGCCCCGGCGCTCCCACCCCAATGGTCCAGGAGCCCCAGGTGAGGGTCGCCTGCCGGGACACCGGAGAGATGTCGGCCGAGCGCACCGAATCCCCGTTCTCCGTGACCGAGACCGTGTTGGTGTAGGTGAACCCGTTGGGAACCGCCACCCGCAGGGTTACCCCCTGGAGTGAGCTGCTCCCCACGTTGGTGATGGTGACCTGCACGTCGGTGGAGGATCCCTGCGCCACCTGGTTGGAGGCGGCGTTGCCCCCCAGGGCGACCACCTGGGTTTGAACCTTCAGCCCGGCGATGGCCGGTGCGGAGCCGCAGCCCCCCAGAGCGCCACCCGCCAGCACGAGCGCCGGAGCGGCGACCGCCAACCCCCCCAGCCGTGCCTTCAGCGCCCGCCCCCGGCGTGGTTGCTGCTGGCCAAGGGGCGCCTGGTGTTGGCGTACTTCCCCACCGGCACCGAGCGGTCCGGGGCCGTGGGCAGCGGATCGGGGTAGCCGACCTCACCCAGAAGCCGCATGGCCAGCTGGCAGTCGAGGCCGATCACGGTGTCCGTCCGGCCGCCAATCGCCTCCACCAGGCCACCTCCCAACCCCTGCACCGCATATCCTCCGGCCTTGTCCAGGGGTTCGCCGCCCGCCAGGTACTGCTCCAGCTCATCCAGGCTGAAGTCCCGCATCCGCACCGCCGATCGCGACACCCCGATACGCTCCTCGCCGGTGGCCGGGGCGAGGGCGCACACACCGGAGAGGACCACGTGGCGCTGCCCGCGCAGCTCCAAGAGCATCTCGCGCGCTCGCTGGACGGTCCCCGGCTTCCCCAGCGGGCCAGAGGACCCGACGACGATGGTGTCGGCGGCCAGGATGCAGACCGGGCCGGGGCCGACCGAGGCCGCCACGGCGTGGGCTTTGGCTCGGGCGATCAGCTGGACCGCGAGGTCGGCGCAGACCCCCGGCGGCAGGGACTCGTCAATGTCCGGAGCCACGGTGCGGATGCGGAGACCCAACCGCTGCAGGAGCTCTCTCCGACGCGGGGAGCTGGAAGCGAGGACCAGTTCGGTCAAAGACGCTTCCTCGGGTCCCGGCCCCTCGAGCCGGCCTCCCCCATGGCACAGGTCGACGAGGTCGGGTTCACGGGATCCATATTCTACCAGCGCGCGAGACGAGCGCCCGTCCCCAGCCGGTGTCGGCGGCCCGTCCGGCGACGCCGGCGGCGCCGCCCAGCACCAGCGCGCCCGACCCCCACACCGCCAGCCCCACCACCACCGGCCACCCCGCCATGGCCGGAATGAGGAGGAAGGCGCAGGCGCCGCCGAGTGACGTCCAGCGGAGTGCCCCGGAGGGAGAGCCCGGGCTCCCCGCCCAGAGGGGAAGGGAGCCCAGGATGGCGACACCCACCGCGACCCGGCCGACCTCGGCTCCGGCGCCCCGTGCGGAGAGCACCTCCGCCCATCCGGGGCTGCGCAGGATCAGGGCGAGGCCCAGGAGCACCAGAGAGACAAGGACGGGGTACAGGACGTCACGGCCCGAGCGGACGGCCGCACCTTCACCTGTACGCCCCCAGAGCACTCCCAAGACCGTCATCGGCAGCGACGCCAGCGGGGCCGCCGCCAGCCCCAGGCTCCCAAGCTGCAGCAGGGGACTGCCCGGCCAGGGCAGGGCCAGCGCCACAAGCTCCGCGCCGGTGAGCACCGCCATCGAGGGGACGGGTGCGGATGCCAGTCGACGTCCCCGCCCGAGGTGGAAGGCCAGGAGGGAGGCGGCCGACGCCCCCAGCAGGCTGACTCCCGCGGGATAGATGACGAGCCCGGCCAGAAGAGCGAGCAAGAAAAGGAGGTGACTCACAGGTGAACCCCGAACACCGCGGACAGCGTCTGCTGGGGAACCACCCCGATCACCAGCGTGGCGACCGCCACCAGCAGCGCCACCCCCTCCCGGATCCGCCCCCCCGAGGGACGGCGAGGGGCCTGCGTGGCTGCCCTCATCCCGAGCGCAGAACCAGCAAGCTGCAGACCCATCACCACCAGCAGCCAGGTGGCGAGGGTCGAGCTCACGGGCGCGGCCGCCAGCACCAGCAGAAGACGTCCGCTGAATCCTCCGAACGGAGGTGTGCCAGATACCCCTACCCAGGCCACCAGCTGCGACCGGCGGCCCACGTCCTCACTCAGCACCGCGCCGCTGAGCCAGTGCGCCAGCAGCAGTAACAGGACCGCCCCCAGGGCGGTGACGCTGCCGAGGCCTACAGCCGTCGCCACCAGGCCGGCATCGGCCGCGGCCACGCTCCAGTAGCGGGACTCCGGGTCAGCCACCAGCCCGTGCAGCGACCAGAACACCGCCCCGGCGACCCCCAGGCCCACGAGGAGCTCCTGGAGTGGCAGCCCAATCGCGTGGGGCGACGCAGCCACCAGGCGGAGGCCCAAGACCGCGCCGACGGGAAGGAGCCACACCCGCCACAGGGACGCCTCGGCGGCGCCCACCCGCCGGGAAGCCCCCGGGATGAGAGAGAAAGGGACGACGCCCATCAGGCTGGTGACAGCTCCGGCATAGAGGATCGCCACCAGGATGCCCGGGGCCGCGCCCTGCTCCACCGACGGGGTGATCACCGCTCCCACGAGCAGGGCGCCCATCGCCAGCAGCGCCTGGCGCGCCAGGCTCCTCACCGGCAGCTGCGGGCCGGCCGAGCGGGACCAGCGCACCCAGACTACCCCCAGGACGGCACCGCACCCCAGGGCCACCGACACCAGGCCGGTGGCCGTGAGCACCACCACCGCCGGCACCGCCAGCAGCACCGACGTGGCGGCCAGCCCGGGGGTGGCCCCCTCACCGATGGCCACCTCCAGGACCTGGGCGGCGAGGGCGGCCACGACAACGCCAGCAGCCAGGCGGGTCGGGGCCAGCACCCCGATCTGCAGATCCGCCAGCGGCCTGGGGAGGACAGGTGCCACGGCGGCGGCCACGGTGGAGAGGGCGACCACCGCAGTCGCCCCGGCCAGGACCACGGCCAGCCGAGTTCGCGGACCGGCCCCCAGCCTCCACACCACCAGGGCCAGCGGCACTGGGAGCAGGAAGGATGCGGCGAGCGCCAGGCTCACCCCTGGACCTCCCACGGCTGGGCGTGGGCGAAGAATCCCAGGAGGACCGCCGGTCCGCCCGCAGCCAGGGCGGCCGCCTGCCAGGCACCGCCCCCTGAGCCCAGCAGGATGAAGGTGCATGCCCCCATGCCGATCGCCAGTGCACCGAGAGCCAGGTCCGACGGCCCACGACCAGTCCCGATCCGAATGGCCCCCACCTCCCAGGCGAACAGGCAGGCGAAGGCCGGGCCCTGCGTGCTGATGGTGCCCGCGCCCAGATGTCCTGAGAGCAGGCGAGCTGCCAGCAGCCCGCCCAGGCCCAGAAGCAACCGGAAGCTGCGCTCGCTGAACACCCGGGGCCGGCCCACGACCGGAGCTTTGCCCAGCAGCCAGACCAGGGACCCGAGCCGGGCTCCCAGCCCTCCCGCCCAGATCATCAGCGCGCACACGATCCCGAGGAGAAGGGGCACCGCCAGGCTTGTCGCTCCGCCAGCGAGGTAGGCGACCCCGCCGAAGCCCGCCCCCAGGCAGATGGCGCTGACCAGGGCCCCCCTGGTGCCGCTGGCCAGCAGCGCCACCGCGGCCGCCAGGAAGCCCCCCGCGGCCAGCAGCGACGGGCCCATCAGCGCTGCACCAGCAGCCAGGACACCGCCAGCGAGGCGGCCAGCCACATCCAGACTGGGCGCTCGGCCATCTCCCGGGCCGATATCCGCAGTCCCGCCGAGAGAGCTCGCCGAACCGTGCCGGCGACCACCAGCCCCTGCTCCCAGCGGGGAGGGCGCCAGGATTCAGACCGCTGGGACGCGGCAACCGGGCTCTCGTCCTGAGCCGAGCGGCCCAGGACCTCCCGCACGCCCCAGTACCCGCCGGCCAAGACCACCGCCACCAGGGCGAGGTAACCCCCCGGCCAGAGCAGGCCGGGGAGCTGCAGAGAGAGCGGATCTGGCGCGGTGAGCACCGGCAGGCCGGTCGCCGCGTCGGTCGTCACCGGCGCCGCGATCCCTTGGAGCACCCCGCCGGGGAGGAGGGCGGCAGCGGCAAGAAGTAGGCCCGGGACGATGAGGGGCCAGGGAAGTGGGCGGCACGGCGCCCGGAGCAATCTGGATCCCCCCACCGCCAGTCCTGCCAGCGCCACCAGGAACCCCAGGGCCGGCAGCGCTCCATCCACGAGGCCGGTGGTGAGGCCCAGGGCCAGCCCTGCCACGCCGGCTGTCACCGCCGCGGAGACGGGGAGCGCCAGTGGCACGAGGAGAGCTTTGGACGCTCCTGGACGCAGGGCCCAGGTGGCCGCTGGCTGGTCGGACAACAGCAGCCGCGGCCCGAGGAGGGCTGTCAGCTCCAGTGATATCCCGGCCACCACTGAGAGGGCGGTCCCAGAGGCTGAGTCGGCCCCGAAGCCGAGCAGAACCAGCGCCGCCATCACCATCAGCAGGGAGCGCATCCCCGTCCCGGCGGGCTCCCTGACCTGCAGCAGGAGAGCGCCCAGCCCGAGGATGAGGGCGACTCCGTCCAGCGCTGTGCCCAGGGCTGGGTGAGGCCAGGTCCCACCTGCCAGCTCCTGCACCCGGAGCAGGACCGAGAGCCCGGTGGGGACAGCGACGACGGCCAGAAGGTCTCCGAGGTCTGCGGCCCGGGCCGAGCTGTATCGGTCGGGTAGGAAGGATGCCCCACAGAGCCGCGCCACCCCGGGGATCACCAGCACCCCGGCCAGCGGCAGCGATATGGCCGCCGTGGGGATCCCGGCGAAGACCAGTGTTCCTGTCGTCAGGTTGAGGCCCACGACCGCCCCCAACCAGATCAGTGAGACCGCCTGGTCCCCGACGGCGGCGGCTACCAGCCGACCACTCGGCGCCCGGGGGAGGCGGGCGTAGCTGAGGCCGATCCCGCCCACCGCCGACAGCTGAAGTCCGATGTACATCGCCAAGAGCCCCCCGGCAAGCCCGGCGAACATGGCGCCCAGCGCCGCGGTGCCGAGAGCCGCGCTGGCCAAGGGCCCGTCCCGAGTTGCGAAACTGATCACCAGGGCGGCAGTGGCTGCCGCGATGGCCAGGGCCAGGCCGGCATAGTCCACCTGCAGCGTCACCGGCAGGTTGGGAGTGATCCGCCAGAGGGTCACCGCCAGGACGCCACCGGGGGGCAAGGCGAGCACGACGTAGACCAGGTCCGCCACGGCGCCCAGAAGGGCCAGCCTCAACAAGACCCGCCCAGTCCCCGCAGCCCGGGCGGGGAGAACCTCACCCAGGACCCCGGCGGCCAGTGCCGTGACCGCCACCGCCAGCAGTGCCAGCGCCGGCAGGTGCTGGAGGGTTAGCACGCCTTCCCCGCTGGGGTCAGTCGGCCAGGGTTCGGCGGAGCAGTTCCAGGCGCCTCACGGCCGCCGCCAGCCGCTCCCTCTCCCGGGCCACGACCTCATCGGGAGCCCGAGCGGAGAACTGCGAGGCCAGCTTGGCGTCCAGCCGCTGTCGGGTGGCCTCCAGGTCGGTCAGCTCCCTCTCCAGCCGCCGGCGCACGTCTGAGTGCCGAGCCGCGGCCGCCCCCAGGTGGACGGAGCTTCCGCCCACGGCCAGGGAGGCGAAGTTCTCCTCCGCGCCCTCTCCGCCGGTCTCGAAGCTCACCGGAGCGATCTGGGCAAGATAGGTGGGAACCTCGGGGAAGCGGAGATCCTCACCGAGTTCGGCCAGGCGCACCGGCACCCTGGGCGCGCTCCGGCTGCCGCCCACCCCCAGCTCTTGCAGCCAGCTGCGCAGCTCGCCCGCGAGCTCCTGGAAGGCGGCCATCGTCCGCTCTGCCGCGGCGTCCTCGGGGAGCCCTTTGGTGGTGGGCCAGGCCGCGAAGTCCAGGGTGGGAGGGGTTCCGGAGAACTGCTGCGCCAGCTCGTCGGTCACAAAGGGCATGACCGGGTGGAGCAGGTGCAACGTGGTCAGCAGCACCTCCCGGGCCACCCAGAGGGCCGCTGGGTCGTGACGCTCCATCCTTGCCTTCACAAGTTCCAGGTACCAGTCGGCGACCTCGTCCCAGCTGAAGCGCCGCACGGACTCCACGGCATCACCCAGGGCGAAGGTGTCATAGGCGGTGGTGACCTCGTCCACGAGGGTGCGCAGGCGGGAGAGAATCCAGCGGTCGGCGAGCTCCAACTGGGCCGGCGGAGGGGGGTCGGCCGCGGGTATGCGTCCGGTGCCCTCAGGGAAGTGAGCCAGGTGGAGCAGCCGCACCATGTTCCAAAGCTTGTTGGCGAACCGCGCAAAGCCGTCGAGCCTGGTCTCGTCGAAGCGGGCGTCCTGGGTGCCCATGGCCACGGCGGCCCCCCACCCCCTGAGGGCGTCGGCCCCATGTCGCTCCACCATCTCCAAGGGGTCGACGACGTTGCCGCGGGACTTGGACTGGCGGGCGCCGTCGGCCCCCAGGATGGTGGCGTGGAAGATGACGTCCGGGAAGGGAAGGTCGTCGGTGAAGCGCAAGCCCATGATCACCATCCGCGCCACCCATAGATAGATGATGTCGCGCGCCGTGCTCAGCACCGAGGTCGGGTAGAACCGCGCCATCTCCGGCGTTGGGTCGGGCCAGCCGAGGATGGCAAAGGGCCAGAGGGAGCTGGAAAACCAGGTGTCGAGGACATCGGGGTCGAACGTCAAGTCGGAGTCGAGACACTCGGGACACCGTTGCGGATCGTCGACGAAGGCAAACACGTGCCCCCGCCCACAGGTGGCGACCGGGATGCGGTGGCCCAGCCAGAGCTGACGGCTGATGCACCAGTCGCGCAGCCCGTCCAGCCATCCGAGGTACTGGGACTCGAAGTGGGGAGGGTGGAAGCGGATACGACCTTCCCGAGCCGCCGCAGCGGCAGGAGCCGCCAGCTCGGCCATCCTCATCCACCATTGCGGCGTGACCAAGGGCTCGATGACGGCCCCGCAGCGGTCGCAGTGGCCGACCTGGTGGGTGATGGGGTCGGCGCGCACCAGGGCGCCTGCCGCCTCCAGGATCTCCACCGACCGCTGCCGAGCATCCGCCACCGGCAGGCCGTCCAGAGCGGGCACCTCGGGCACCCTCATCCGCCCCTTCAGGTCGATCACCGTCAGCACCGGCAGGTGGTGCCGGAGCCCAATCTCGAAGTCCTCGGGGGCGTGCCCGGGGGTGATCTTGAGAGCCCCAGTACCGATCTCCGGGCGCACTGCCGGATCCGAGATCACGGGCAGGTTGCGGCCGGAGATCGGCTCCCGAACCACCTTGCCCACCAGGCCGGCAAACCGGGGGTCGTCGGGGGACACCGCCACGGCCACGTCGGCCACGATGGTCTCCGGGCGGGTGGTGGCCACCACCACCTCTCCCTCCTCCCCCACCAACCGGTAGCGGACCTGGTAGAAGACGTCAACCTGCTCCTGATACTCCACCTCCTCGTCCGAGATGGCGCTCTCGCAGCGGGGGCACCAGTTGACGATCCGTGGGCCCCGGTAGATCAGTCCCTGGTCGAAGAGCTCCTTGAAGGCGATGCGGATCACCCGGACGTAGGCGGGGTCCAGCGTGAAGCGCTCCCGGGTCCAGTCGCAGCTTGCCCCCATCCCCCGCAGCTGGGTGACGATCCGTCCCTGGTACTCCGCGTACCACCGCTCGACCCGCCGTCCGAACTCCTCCCGGCCGATCTCCTCCTTCGAGGTTCCCTCGGCCGCCAGCTGGCGCTCGATCACGTTCTGAGTGGCGATGGCGGCATGGTCGGTGCCCGGCACCCACAGAACCTCGTAACCGCGCATGCGGTGGTAGCGGCAGAGGCTGTCCTGGATCACCGCGTTGAGCGCGTGGCCCATGTGCAGGGCGCCGGTGATGTTGGGCGGCGGGAGGGCGATGGAGAAGGCGGGCTTGGGGCTGGCGGGGTCGGCCACCCCGAGCTTCAGCTCCGCCCACCGCTCTCCCCAGCGCCTCTCGGTGGGCTTGGGCTGGTAGGCCGTCTCCACGTCAGCCCCTCAGCGCACGCTGGCGGACGCGGGTTCCAGCTCCCCTGCCACCTGGCGCGCTGCCGCGACCAGATGGCGCAGGGAGGGATCGACCTCGGGCCACGTCCTGGTCTTGAGGCCGCAGTCGGGGTTGGCCCAGAGCCGTTCTGCGGGGATCACCCGGGCGGCCGCCCGGAGCCGCTCCGCCATCTCTTCCACCGAGGGGACCAGGGGGGAGTGGATGTCGTACAGCCCCGGTCCCACCGGCCCCGGGTATCCGGAGTCGGCCAGGGAGCGAAGCAGGGTCATCCCCGATCGGGCGGCCTCGATGTAGAGGGCATCGGCCTCCATCTCCTCGATGCCCTCCATGATGTCGGAGAACTCCGCATAGCACATGTGGGTATGGACCTGCGCCGAGCTCGGCGCTCCGCCGGCGGCCAGCCGGAACGAGTCGACTGCCCAGCGGAGGTAGGCCGCGTGGTCGGCACGGCGCAGGGGCAAAGCCTCGCGCAGTGCCGGCTCATCTATCTGCACCACCCTGATCCCGGCTGCGACCAGGTCTGCCACCTCGTCCCTGAGCGCCAGGGCGATCTGCTTGCAGCTGGTGGCTCGATCCAGATCCTCGCGGGGGAAGGACCACTGCAGGATGGTCACCGGCCCGGTGATGACCCCCTTAACCGGCCGGTCGGTCAGCCCCTGGGTGAACGTGGTCCAGGCCACGGTCATCGGCGATCGCCTCCAGACGTCCCCCAGGACTATGGGCGGCTTGGCACACCTGGAGCCATACGACTGGACCCAGCCTCGGGCGGTGGTCACCATTCCCTCGAGCCGCTCTGCGAAGTACTCCACCATGTCATTGCGCTCGGGCTCCCCGTGGACCAAGAGGTCCAGCCCCGCCTCCTCCTGGAAGCGCACGACCCTGGTGATCTCCTGGCGAATCACCTCTTCGTAGCCCGCGACGTCCAGCTCTCCCCGGCGCAGCCGGGCCCGGGCCTGGCGCAGCTCCGAACGCTGCGGGAAAGAGCCGATGGTGGTGGTGGGGATGAGGGGCCATTGGAGGCTCCTGGCAAACTCCCGCCGCTGGTCCTGGGTCTGTCCCCGACGCAGATCCGAGGGGGAGACCTCGCCGAGCCTGGCGGCGACCTCGGGGCGGTGGCGTCGCGGAGAGGTGCGCCGGCCCTCGACGGAGGCCCGGGCCGCCTCCAACTCTGAGCGGACGTCCTGCCCGCCGGCCGCCTTGGCCAGCAGCGCCACCTCCTCCAGCTTCTCCTCGGCGAAGGCCAGCCAGGAGAGGAGCTCGTGGTCCAGACCCGAAGTCTCGCCCCGGGTGGTCCAGGGCAGGTGCATGAGGGAGCACGAGGGGGCGATCATCACCCGCGACGGCCCCAGCTTGGATGTCGCCCTGGCGATGGCGGCCATCGCCGGGTCGGGGTCCATCCGCCACACATTGCGGCCATCCACCAGACCCAGCGACAGGCTCAAAGACTCCGGGGCCGCGCTCAGCGCGCGCTCCAGGTCCTCGGGTCCGCGCGCGAGGTCCAGATGGACGGCGTCGACGGGCAGTCCCACCACGCTCTCCAGGTTCGGCCCGAGGCCGCCGAAGTAGGAGGCGAGGAGGATCTTGAGCCCGGGCGCCGACTGCCGCAGCTGGAGGTAGGCGCGCTCCATCCCCTCCAGCAGGGAGACCGGGGCGTCCTGAGCCAGGCAGGGCTCGTCCAGCTGCACCCACTCGGCCCCGGCAGCCCCCAGCCGGCGCAGAAGCTCCTGATAGACCGGGACCAGCTCGTCCAGCAGCCGCAGAGGGGACCTGGAACTTCCCGGGATCTTGCTGAGACAGAGGAAGGTCAGGGGGCCGAGCAGCGTCGGCCTGGTTTCGAACCCCGCCGCCCGAGCCTCTTGGAACTCGTCCACGACGCGGCTGGAGCTGAGGGCGAAGGTCTGATCGGGCTCCAGCTCCGGCACCAGGTAGTGGTAGTTGGTGTCGAACCACTTGGTCATGTCCAGAGGAGCGACCTCACCGCCTGGTCCCTCGGCCCCACGGGCCATGGCGAACGTCAGGTCGAGCTCGGACTCCAGCCCCAGCCGCCGAAAGCGAGCCGGGATCGCGCCGACCATGAGGGCGGTGTCCAACACGTGGTCATAGAGGGAGAAATCACCACTGGGGAAGATGTCGATCCCGGCCTTGCTCTGGGTGCTCCAGCGCATCCGGCGAATCTCCCGGGCGGCCTGGAGAAGCGCCGCCTGGCCGATGCGACCGGCCCAGTGCGCCTCCAGCGCGCGCTTCAGCTCGCGGTCCGGGCCGATGCGGGGAAAGCCGAGGCTGCTGGTTGTGACCCGGCCGTTGTTGTCAGGCATCTTCGACGACTCCTCTTGGCACCGGCCGCCTCCGCCATGGGCGGAGGACCGTGCATGGACCCGGCCGCGGGCGCGCGCCCCGGACGCAGCCCGCCTCCCAGGACGGCCCGTGCCGCTGGACCCAGTTTACCCGCCCCGGCCACCGCCGAGGGATCAGGCCGAGGCCGCCTCCTCCTCGACCACCAGCTCCGGGTCGGTGGCTTCCAGGATGGCGCTCTCGGTGATGATGCAGCGCTTCACCTCGGGACGGGAGGGCACCTCGAACATGCTGCTGAGGAGAGCGGCCTCGAGGATGCTCTTCAGCCCCCGGGCCCCGGTCCCCAGCGACAGCGCCTTGTGGGCGATGGCCCGCAGCGCCGCCTCCTCGAAGACCAGCTCGACATCGTCCAGAGCGAAGAACTTCTCGTACTGCTTGACAAAGGCGTTCTTGGGCTCGGTGAGGATGTGGAGGATGTCCTCCTCGTCCAGGCTCTCCAGCGAGACCACCACAGGCAGCCGCCCGACGAACTCTGGGATCAGGCCGTAGCGGAGCAGGTCCTGGGCCTGGAGATGGTGGAGGATCTGAGTGCTCTCCTTGGTCCTCGGGCCCCCAGGCTCGCTGGAGAAGCCGATGGTCCGGTGGCCCACGCGCTGCTCGATGATCCTCTCCAGCCCCTCGAAGGCCCCCCCGCAGATGAAGAGGATGTTGGCGGTGTTGATCTGGATGAAGTCCTGGTGGGGGTGCTTGCGGCCTCCTTGGGGAGGGACGTTGGCCACCGTCCCCTCAAGGATCTTGAGGAGCGCCTGCTGGACGCCCTCGCCGGAGACATCCCGGGTGATCGAGGGGTTGTCGGACTTGCGGGAGATCTTGTCGATCTCGTCGATGTAGATGATCCCCCGCTCCGCCCGGGCCACATCGAAGTCGGCGGCCTGGATCAAGCGCAGCAGGATGTTTTCGACGTCCTCACCGACGTACCCCGCCTCGGTGAGCGAGGTGGCGTCGGCGATGGAGAAAGGCACGTCCAGCACCTTGGCCAGGGTCTGGGCGAGCAGGGTCTTGCCGCAACCGGTGGGACCGACCAGGAGCACGTTGGACTTCTGCAACTCGACGTCGCCCACCTCGCGCGCATGGTTGACCCGCTTGTAGTGGTTGTAGACGGCCACGGAGAGCACTCGCTTCGCCTGGTCCTGCCCCACCACGTACTGGTTCAAAGAGTCCCAGATGGCCTGGGGGCTGGGCACCACGTTGGTGCGCGGGCGGTGTGCGGCCGCCCCCTTGCTCTCCTCCTCCAGCACCTCCTGGCAGAGTTCGATGCACTGGTCGCAGATGTAGACGCCGGGACCGGCGATCAGCTTGCGGACCTGATCCTGGCCCTTGTTGCAGAAGGAGCAGCGGGTGTGGCGGCGCCGGTCGTCCCGCTCGTTCATGCCGCGCTCCCGCCGTCTCCGGGCCCTCTCAGCCCGGCGGCGAGGCGGGTCACGCAGCTGGGGCAGATCGCCGCCTGGTCACTGCCCCCGCCGGCGACCAGTGCCACCGCGGTCGCCGGCCGCCCGCAGAAGCCACAGCGTGTACCCCTGCCCCGCACCAGCTTGAGCAGTGCTCCCTGCCTCTCGCCCGGGCGCCGAGCCCTTGGCACCTCCTGCGCCCTCAGCTCCCCGCCGTGGCGGGCGCAGCCGCCTCCTCGCTGGCCTCCGCCGGCGCCTTGCCGTTGGCGGGTGCCGCGCTGTCGGCGCCGCGCTGGGGGCTCAGGATGTGGTCGATGAGCCCGTACTCCAACGCCTCCTGGGGGGACATGTAGAAGTCCCGGTCGGAATCCCTGGTTATCTGCTCCACCGGCTTGCCGGTGTGGTAGGCGAGGATCTGGTCGATGGTCCGGCGAAGCCGCAGGATCTCCTGGGCCTGGATCTGGATATCCGCGGCCTGCCCCTGGAACCCGCCGCTGGGCTGGTGCATCATGATCCGGGTGTTGGGGAGGCTGAAGCGCTGGCCCTTGGCCCCCCCCGCCAGGAGGATGCACCCGAATGAGGCCGCCAGCCCCATGCAGAAGGTGCTCACCTTGGGCTTGATGTACTGCATGGTGTCGTAGATCGCCAGCCCCGCGGAGACGGAACCTCCGGGGCTGTTTATGTAGACGTTGATGTCGCGCTCCGGATCCTCGCTCTCCAGGTAGAGCATCTGGGCCATCACCAGGTTGGCGATCTGGTCGTCGATCGCGGTGCCGATGAAGATGATCCGGTCCTGCAGCAGCCGCGAGTAGATGTCGAAGGCGCGTTCGCCCCGGCTGGTGGTCTGTACGACCATCGGGATGAGGGCCATGCCTTCCTCCTGGGTAGCGGGTCACTCGGGGCCATCCCCGTCCCCGCCGAGTATACCCAGCCTCCGGGAATCAACCCCCCTCGGGCGGCTGATCCTCCTCACCTCGGGCCAGCCGCAACACCAGATCTCGCGCCCTCCCCCGCAGCAGCTCGCGCCGCAGGGGGTCACGGAGTCGGCGGCGCTCCTCGCGTGAGGAGTTACGGGGAAGGACGGACGCCACCGCCTGATCGAGCTCCTCATCGGTGAGGGAGAGCGCCTCCATGGAGGCCACCTCGGTAAGCGCCAGGTCGAGACGCACCCGTTCCACCGCCGCCTGCCGGCGCTCTCCGCGAAGCTGCTCCAGTGTCTTGCCCTGGGCGGCGGCCAGGGCCTCCAGCGACAGGCCCGAATCCCGCAGGCTCCTGTCCATCTCTCCGAGCTGGCGGTCGATCTCCGCCTGGATCATAACCTCGGGGACGTCCACACGGGTTAGGGCCAGCAGCTCCTCCAGCGCCTTCTGATCCTGGTCGCGCTCGGCCTCCATGGCGAGCTGGGCGGCCATCTGTTCGCGCACGTACTGGCGCAGCTCCTCCAGCGTCTCTCCCCGGCCCACGATCGAGGCCAGGTTGTCGTCCAGCGGCGGCAGCTCCTTGGCCTGGATGCGGGTCACCGCCGCGGTGATCGTCACCAGCTCTCCCTGGAGCTCCGGACGGCTGTAGTCGTCGGGAAGGGTGAGGGTGATCTCCACCGGCTCCCCTCCCACCTCCGCCCCCAACAGCTGCTCGCGCATGCCCGGGAGCAGGTCGCCACGCTCCAGATCCAGAAGCTGCACCTGATCTGGCGTCCCCACCACCTCTCCCCCGTGATGCATCGTCAGGCGAGCGGTTACGACGTCGCTGGGCCCCACCGGCCGCCCCTCGACGTCATCGACCTGGGCGTACCGCTGGCGCAGCTCCTCAAGGGTGGAGTCGACGTCCGCATCCTCGACGGACCTCACCTCGCGGGGAACGCGGATGGCGCGGTAATCCCCAAGCGTCACCGGCGGTCGGGCGACGAATGAGGCGATGAAGCGGACCGGCTCACCCCGCTCCAGGGACACCTCCGTCACCTGGGGGGCCGTGACCGGCTCCAGCCCCTCTTGGCGCAGGGCCCGCTGGTACAGGGGCGTGAGCGCCTGTTCTACGGCCTCCTCCCGAACAGCGGGCCAGCCGATCGTTCGCTCCACCACGGCCTGGGGTGCCTTGCCTGGCCGGAAGCCGGGGATCCGCACCTGACGCGCCAGCTGGGAAATGGCCCTGGCGATGGCCGCGTCGGCCTCCGCCGCCGGCGCCTGCACGGTGAGCCTCACCTCCGAATCCGGCAGGCGCTCAACGCCCACCTCCAGCAGGGTATCGCCTGAGGATGTATCTGCCATCTGCCTCCGACCGCTCTCCCCGTGGTGCGCGGACCGAGGCTCGAACTCGGACGGGTCGCCCCACGGGGTTCTAAGCCCCGCGCGTCTACCAATTCCGCCATCCGCGCCGACCGGTTGCGGGGCCGCCGCAGCGCGTGGCCGAGTATAGCCGCTCACACCCTCGGCGACGATCCAAACTGACGCCCGCACGCACTGCGCCGGAGAGCTAGGATGGCCGCGGGGCGATGGGCTGGGAACCGAGGCCAGCGGGGTCCCCTCAGGAGGGTCTGCAGGTGGAGATGGCAGGACCGGCGCAGCAGAGTCGGCTCACGGCACCCGAGCTGGTGGCGAAGATAGAACAGAAGGCCCTTCAGTTCTCCGCCCTGCTGCGCGAGCTCGACAACCACCCGGTGGCTCTGGATGACCGCCTCCGGATGGAGCTCGACGATGTCCTGGACCAGGTCGAGTGCCGGATCGCCGCCACCAAGGCTCTGGAGCGCGCCCTGCCCGAGACCGCCTGAGGGGCCGAGCTACAATCACGCTCTCAGGGCGCCCATAGCTCAGTCCGGATAGAGCACCAGACTACGGATCTGGGTTTGCGGGGGTTCAAATCCCTCTGGGCGCACCACCTCAGTTCA